>JAEWCY010000177.1 GCA_023390395.1 Pseudomonadota bacterium
CGTTGCGGTAGACGACCTTGTCCTTCATCTCCAGCACGTCGCCGGGCGCGCCGATGATGCGCTTGATGAAGTCCTTGGAGGTGTCCTCGGGGAACTCGAAGACGATGACGTCGCCGTCGGCCGGCTCCTCGACGGGCAGGATCACCTTGTCGGTGAAGGGGATGCGGGTGCCGTAGAGGAACTTGTTGACGAGCAGGTGGTCGCCGATCAGCAGGGTGTCGAGCATGGAGCCCGAGGGGATCTTGAAGGCCTGGACCACGAAGGTGCGGATGACGAAGGCGAGCACCAGGGCGACGGCCAGGGCTTCCAGATATTCCAGCAGCATTTTTTGCCATCTCGGATTCATCGGCGTGGTTCCTTGTCGTTGGGGCGGGCCGGGCGGCCTGGCGCGGACGTTTCGCGCCGCCGACGGCCGTGGCGGGGGGTTGGGAGTGGTTGGGGAAGGGCGCGGCGGCCGGCTAGTCGTCCCCGGCCTTGAGCGCCGCCAGGAAGGCTTCCTGGGGCAGTTCGACGTTGCCCATGCGCTTCATGCGCTTCTTGCCTTCCTTCTGTTTTTCCAGAAGCTTGCGTTTGCGCGTGATGTCGCCGCCGTAGCACTTGGCCGTGACGTTCTTGCCCATGGGGGCGTTGCGCTCCCGGGCGATGATCTTGGTGCCGATGGCGGCCTGGATGATGACCTCGAAGAGCTGGCGCGGGATGACGCGCTTGAGCTTGAGCGCCAGGGCCCGGCCGTAGTGGTAGGCGTTGTCGCGGTGCACGATGACGGCCAGCGCGTCCACGGGGTCGCCGTTGATCATGATGTCGAGCTTGACCAGGTCCGAGGCGCGGTAGTCGATGATCTCGTAGTCCAGGGAGGCGTAGCCGCGGGTGGCGGACTTGAGCCGGTCGAAGAAGTCGTAGACGATCTCGGCGAAGGGCAGCTCGTAGGTGATGATGACGCGCGTGGCCGTCAGGTAGCGCACGTCCTTCTGGATGCCGCGCTTTTCCTCGCACAGCTTGAACACGCCGCCCACGTACTCGTTGGGGGTGTGGATCTCGAGCTTGGCGTAGGGCTCGTAGAGGGCGACGATCTCCTGAGTCTTGGGCAGCTTGCTCGGGTTCTCGATGGAGATGGTCTTTCCCGACAGGGTCTCGACCTTGTAGATGACCGAGGGCGCGGTGGCGATGAGGCTGGCCCCGAACTCGCGCTCCAGCCGCTCCTGGATGATCTCCATGTGGAGCAGGCCCAGAAAGCCGCAACGGAAGCCGAAGCCCAGCGCCTGGGAGGTCTCGGGCTCGTAGGTGAAGGCGGCGTCGTTTAGGCGCAGCTTCTCCAGGGCGGTCTTTAGGACCTCGTACTCGGCGGCGTCCACCGGGTAGAGGCCGCAGAAGACCATGGGCTTGACTTCCTTGAACCCCGGCAAAGCCTCGGCGGCGGGGTTGTCCGCCAGGGTGACCGTGTCGCCCACGCGCGCGTCGGTCAGGGTCTTGATGTTGGCGCACAGGAACCCGGCCTCGCCCGGGCCGAAGGACGGGATGTCGACGGGGCCGGGCGAGAACGCGCCCAGGCGCACGACCTCGAAGTCCACGCCGTTGGACATCATCCGGATGCGCTGCCCGAGCCTGACCGTGCCGTCCATGACGCGGAAAAGGACCACCACGCCCTGGTAGGAATCGTAGTAGGAGTCGACGATGAGCGCCTTGAGCGGCGCGTTCGGATCGCCCTTGGGGGCGGGAATCTTGGCGATGATCTGTTCGAGCACGGCCCCGACGTTGGCCCCGGTTTTGGCCGAGACGGACACGGCGTCGGCGCAGGGCAGGCCGATGGCCTCCTCGATCTCGGCCTTGACCGCTTCCGGGTCGGCGCTTGGCAGGTCGATCTTGTTGAGGACCGGGATGATCTCCAGGTCGTTGTCCAGGGCGAGAAAGACGTTGGCCAGCGTCTGGGCCTCCACGCCCTGGGTGGCGTCGACCACGAGCAGCGCGCCCTCGCAGGCGGCCAGGCTGCGCGAGACCTCGTAGGAGAAGTCCACGTGGCCCGGGGTGTCGATGAGGTTGAGGATGTACGCGTTGCCGTCGGCGGCCTTATAAGGGATGCGCACCGTCTGGGCCTTGATGGTGATGCCGCGTTCGCGCTCCAGGTCCATGCGGTCGAGGTACTGCTCG
Organism: Pseudomonadota bacterium; assembly: GCA_023390395.1. Taxonomy (GTDB): domain Bacteria; phylum Desulfobacterota; class Desulfovibrionia; order Desulfovibrionales; family Desulfovibrionaceae; genus Solidesulfovibrio. The sequence goes on from JAEWCY010000177.1 coordinate 2,146, forward strand.
CGCATCTCCCGGGCGGTGATGACGCCGGTCAGTTCGAGGATGCGATCGGCCAGCGTCGACTTGCCGTGGTCGATGTGCGCGATGATGCTGAAATTTCTGATGCGCGAAATATCCATGCGTGGGGGAGCCTTTGGCGAAACGCCGCTTGGGGTCGGCAAGGCACATAATGGAAGGCGGAGGCAAGGTCAATGCGGCCGACGCGCGGGGCGCGACCGGACACGAAATCCGCCCGTCCGGCCGGGGCCGGGGGACAAATTCGTGGTCTTTGATACATTTTTCACTTGGTATTCCCCTCTCCGTGGTGTATACCGGCTGCACTCATGGGGACGGTCGGCTCCGGACTCCATCCGACCACCCAGGTACTACGCGGAAACGTCAACAAAATCACCGGTAAGGAGGCGCTACATGTCCAAATTGGTTCCGCCGCATGGAGGCAAAGGTCTGGTCATTCGCCTGCTCGAGGGCGCTGCCAAGGAAGCCGAGCTGAAGAAGGCCGCCGGCCTCAAGAAGGTCGAGATCACCGCCCAGGAAAAGGGCGACCTGATCATGATCGGCATCGGCGGTTTCTCGCCCCTGGACGGCTTCATGACCAAGGCCGATTGGAAGAGCGTCGTCGAGAAGATGACCCTGGCCGACGGCACCTTCTGGCCGGTTCCCGTCGTGCTGGCGGTGACCAAGGAAGAAGCCGCCGCCATCAAGGAAGGCGAGGAGATCACCCTTGAGCGCAAGGGCGAAATTTTCGCCACCATGAAGGTCACCGAGAAGTTCGAGCTGACCGAGGCCGACAAGAAGTGGGAATCCGAGATGGTCTACAAGGGCCATGGCGACGATTCCGCCGACGACAAGTTCTGGAAGGTCGCCCTGGAAGACCACCCGGGCGTCAAGATGGTCATGGACCGCAAGGCCATCTGCCTGGCCGGCCCGGTCAAGGTCCTGTCCGAGGGCGAGTACCCGACCAAGTACAAGGGCGTGTACCTGCGTCCGGCCGAGACCCGCGCCATCTTCGACGAGCGCGGCTGGGCCAACGTCGCCGCGCTGCAGCTGCGCAACCCCATGCACCGCTCCCACGAGTACCTGTGCAAGATCGCCATCGAGGTTTGCGACGGCGTCATCATCCACTCGCTGATCGGCAACCTGAAGCCCGGCGACATCCCGGCCGAAGTCCGCGTCGAGTGCATCGACACCCTGGTCAAGCACTACTTCGTGGAAAAGAACGTGGTCCAGGGCGGCTACCCCCTCGACATGCGTTACGCCGGTCCCCGCGAAGGCCTGCTGCACGCCACCTTCCGCCAGAACTACGGCGTCAACAAGATGATCATCGGCCGTGACCACGCCGGCGTCGGCGACTTCTACGGCATGTTCGAGGCCCAGGAAATCTTCGACCGCATCCCCTACGCCGACGGCAAGGGCGCCAAGCCGGGCCAGGCCCTGCTGTGCCAGCCGCTGAAGATCGACTGGACCTTCTACTGCTACAAGTGCGACGGCATGGCTTCGCTGCGCACCTGCCCGCACACCAAGGAAGACCGCGTCATCCTGTCCGGCACCAAGCTGCGCAAGATGCTGTCCGAGGGCGGCGAGATCCCGGATCACTTCGGCCGCGACGAGGTCCTGGTCATCCTGCGCAAGTACTACGAAGGTCTGACCGAGAAGGTCGAGATCAAGATGCACGGCGCTGCTTCCGGCGAATCCGCCAAATAAGCTGCCGCGCAATCGCATGATTGCCGAAGGGGGGACGCGAAAGCGTCCCCCCTTTTTTCGCGCCGCCGCGGCCGGCCCTTGCCGCCTTTTGGCAATCTCTGTATGCCTTGGCCCATGGAGCAGTATCTCGCCGACTTGCATATCCATTCCCGCCACTCCCGGGCCACGAGCAAAGGGCTCACGCCGCGAAACCTGGCCGCCTGGGGCGAGGTGAAGGGCCTGACCGTGGTGGCCACGGGGGATTTCACCCATCCGGGCTGGCTTGCCGAGCTCCAGGAAGCCCTGGCCCTGGACGCTTCGGGGCTGTTTCGCCTCAAGGATCCCGCCCACCTCGGCCGGGAACTCCCCTGGCTGCCCGACGCCAGCCCCTCCGGGCGCGTGCGCTTCCTGCTCTCGGCGGAAATCAGCTCCATCTACAAGCGCGGCGGCAAGGTCCGCAAAGTCCACAACCTCGTCTACGTCCCCACCTACGAGGCGGCCGAAAGCCTCAACCGCAAGCTGGCCAAGGTCGGCAACCTCGCCTCGGACGGCCGGCCCATCCTCGGCCTCGACAGCCGCCACCTGCTGGAGATGGTCCTCGAGACCGACCCCATGGCCTTTTTGGTGCCGGCCCACATCTGGACGCCGTGGTTTTCGCTGTTCGGCTCCAAGTCCGGCTTCGACTCGGTGGAGGAATGCTACGGGTCGCTGGCCAAGGAGATCTTCGCCCTGGAGACGGGGCTGTCCTCGGACCCGGAGATGAACTGGACGCTGTCGGCCCTGGACCGCTTCCGCCTGGTCTCCAACTCCGACGCCCATTCCGGCGAGAAGCTCGGCCGCGAATGCAACCTCTTTTCCGGCGACCCCTCCTACGAGGGCATCTACCGCGCCTTGCGCGGCCAGGGCCTGGGACCCCGGTTTTGCGGCACGGTGGAGTTCTTTCCCGAGGAGGGCAAGTACCACCTGGACGGCCACCGCGAATGCGGCGTGGTCATGGAGCCGGCCGAGGCCAAGGCGCGCGGCGGGCTGTGCCCGGTGTGCGGCAAGCCGCTGACGCTCGGGGTGCTGCACCGGGTGCTGGAGCTGGCCGACCGCGCCGAGCCCGTGCGGCCCGAGGGCATGCCCGGGTTCACTTCGCTTATTCCCCTGGACGAACTGGCCGGCGAGGTCATGGGCGTGGGGCCCAAGACGGCCAAGGCCCGGGGACTGGTGGCCCGGCTGCTGGCCAGGTTCGGCGCGGAGCTCACCGTGCTTCGCGACGCGCCCGTGGAGGACCTCGGCCGGGTGGACGCCATCCTGGGCGAGGCCGTGGCCCGCATGCGCGCCGGCCGGGTGCTGCGCCGCCCCGGCTTCGACGGCGAATACGGCCGCATCTCGGTCTTCACCCCCCAGGAACAGCGCGAGCTCAAAAGCGGCCGCTACCTGGCCGTGCCGCCTCCGGCCGCCAAGGCGGCCCCCCGGCCGCGCGACCCGGCCGACGGCGACGACGCCTCCCCCGAGCCTCCCCCCGCCCCGCCCCGGGC
>JAEWCY010000189.1 GCA_023390395.1 Pseudomonadota bacterium
ACACCTTGTCGCCGACCTTGAGGAGCACGCCGCCGAGGATGGCGGGATCGACGCCGAAGGACAGCACCAGCTTCTTGCCGGACTGTTTTTCGAGCTTGGCCTTGATCTGGTCCTGACGCTGATCGGACAGGGCGTAGGCGGTGACGAGCCGCCCGCGCATGACGCCCTCTGCCTCGTCCAGCAGGGTCCGGTAGTAGGCGGACACCTCGAGGACGAAGGCCAGGCGTTCCTTGTCGGCCAGAAGCGACAGGAAGTTGACCACCATAGGCTTCAGGCCCAGCTTGCCCACCACGCCGGCCAGCACCGCCTTCTTGTCCGCGGCGGCGATGACGGGGTTGGCAAAGACCCGAAGCAGGTCCGGGGACGCCTCAAGGATGGAGGCGAAGGCCTCCAGGTCCTTGCCGTACTCCGCCGGCGCCTTCTTGCCGGCCTTGGCGGCCAGCGCGAAGAGCGCCTTGGCGTAACGGCGCGCGACGATGTTGCCGGTCAATTGAACACCACCTTTGTTAAGTATTCATCCACAAGCTTTTCCTGGTCCTTGGCGGTCAGCTTCTTCTCGAGCATGGTCGTGGCGGCCCCGACCACGGCGTCGGCCAGCTCGGCGCGCAGCTTCTGCACGGCGACCTTGGCCTCGGCCTCGGCCGCGGCCAAGGCCTGCTCGCGAACCTGCACGGCCTTGGCCTCGGCGGCGGCGACGATGGCGTCGCGAAGGGCCTCGCCCTGGCGGCGATACTCTTCCTCGATCCGCGCCTTCTCCTCGGCCAGGTTGCTGATGGAAGCCTCGATGTCGGCCAGGCGCTTGGCGGCGTCGGCCTTGCGGGCGTCAAGGTCGGACAGCTGGTTCTCGATGGTCTGGGTCCGGCCGCGGAAGAAACCCGCGATCTTCTTCCCGGCCAGCTTGGCGATCACGGCGAAGACCAGCACGAAGTTGATCACCCGAAACAGGAAGTCCTTCCAGTTGAGCCCATGGTGCGCCGCTTCCGCGCCGTCCCCGGAGGCGTAGGCCACTGCGGCCAGCCCGAGCACGAAAGCCACGGCGGCGATGAGGTGGAGCCTTTTCAATTGAACCCTCCCTTTCCTTGAGAAATCCACGTAAACCCCCGAAAACCCTAAGCCGCCAGCACCTTGGCCACGGCCTTGGAAGCCAAACCGGACACCTTGCCCCTAAGCGCCTTTTCCGCCGCGCCGGTCTGGGCGGCGATGTCCGCCCGGGCCGCCTGCACCTTGGACGCGGCCTCCGCAGCGGCGGCGTCCAGAATCGCCTTCTCCTGGCCCTGGCCCTCGGCCTTCATGGCCAGGCGGCCGGCCGTGGCGGCCGTGCGCGCGGCGTCCAGGGCGGCCTCGTAGTCCTTGAGCTTGGTGTCGGCGGAGGTGGTGAACGATTCGATGCCTTCCATCTGGGAGGCGATGAACTCGGCCCGCTTTTTGAGCGTGCGACGGATGGGCCCGATGAGGATGACGTTGAGCAGGATCAGGATGAGCAGAAAATTGACGGCTTGGACGAAAAACGTGGCGTTTAAGTCAATCATCGGCACCCTCCGGGAGGTTGTGAAAATTTTTGCAAAGTCAGCAAGCGGCTGTAGCGAATTTGGCCCGGCCTGTCCAGCCCTTTTTGACAAAAACCGCGACGGACGCGCGTCGCGAAAGCCGCGCCGCGCATGGCTTCAGGCGTTATTTTCCCCGGGCCCGGGCGCGCCCTGGGGCAGGCTTTCCACCACTGGCGCGGCCCTTGCGGCCGAGGCCTCCATGACCACCTCGCCGTCCAGGCAGCCGCCCTCCTCCACCACCAAGGCCGGGGTGCGCACCGAACCGGTGAGCCGCCCCGTGGACGTGACCGTGACCTTGGACGCGGCCGTGACCTCGGCGGTCACGGACCCGCCGCAGGAAAGACGGCCCACGGCCACCTGGCCCGTGAGTCTGGCGTTTTTTCCGACGATGAGGGTCCCCGACGAGGCGATCTCCCCGTCGAAGCAGCCGTCCAGGCGCACCACGCCCTCGAAGGTCAGCCGGCCCGTGAAGTACGTTCCGGCCCCGAGGAAGGCGTTGATGTCGTGCTTGCCCACAAGGGTCCTCCGGCGGCCGGCAAGGCGAACCGCCCCGCGCGCCGCGTGGACCCCTCCGGCTAGCCCTTCTTGAAGAGGAAGCGCCGCATGGAGACGTTGACGACGATGCCCACGAGGGTGAAGTTCACAATGGTGGCGCTCCCCCCGTAACTGATGAACGGCAGGGGGATGCCAACGACCGGCATGATGCCGAGCACCATACCCATGTTGATGAGGATTTGCCAGAAGAAATAGAAGAAAACCCCGGCCGCCAAGTAGCTGCCGAAACGGTCTTTCGCATTGCGGGCCGTGATGTAGAACTGCAGCAGAAACAGGCAGAAGAGCGTCAGCAGGACGATGCCGCCGACGAAGCCCCATTCCTCGGCGAACACGGCCACGGCGAAGTCCGTGTGCTTTTCCGGCAGATAGCGCAGCTGGCTCTGGGTGCCTTCCAGAAAGCCCTTGCCCCAGGTCTGGCCCGAGCCGATGGCGATCTGGGACTGGATGATGTGGTAGCCCGCGCCCAGGGGATCGCGCTCGGGGTCGAACAACGTGAGGATGCGGCCCTTCTGGTAGGGCTTGAGGAAGAACCAGCCGCAGGGAATCAGCGCCGGCCCGGCCACGGCCAGGGTCTTGAACACCGGCCCGGTCAGGCCCCGGTAGAGGATCAGGCCGCACACGAGCAAAAGGACGTTGAGCCCGGTGCCGAGGTCGGGCTCGACGATGATCAGCCCGGCCACGGGCAGGGACACGGCCAGGATGCCGGCCAGCTCCAGCCAGCCCAGGCGCTCCGAGCGCTTGGACAGGAGCTTGGCCGCCAGCAGCAGCATGGCGATCTTGGCCAGCTCGCTCGGCTGGAAGGCGAAGCCGCCGATGGGCAGCCAGCGCTTGGCCCCGGACACGGTCTTGCCGAGCACGAGCACGAGCACGAGCAGCACGGCCACGCCGATGGTCAGCGGCCAGGCGATGGTGCCCAGGTGCTTGTAGTCGAACAGCACCATGCCGACCATGCAGCAAAGCCCGCCCAGGCCCCAGTAGAGCTGCTTGTTGTAGAAGGGCTGCAGGGACAGCTCGTCGCCCATGCGGAAGCCGCTGGCCGAATAGAGGTTGAGGACGCCGACGCCGAACAGCAGCGCCGTGAGCCCCAGGAGCGGCCAGTTGATGCAAAAGATGAGTCGTCTGTCGAAAGGCATCGGTATTCCTGAAAAGGGCGGCTAGTCGCCCGTGTCCTCGGGCTCGGGGGCCGGCGCGGCGGCGCGGGGGGACTTGGCCGGGGCCGGGCCGAACAGCATCTCGTAGATCTTGCGCTCGATGGGGCCGCAGACCTCGCCGCCGTGGCCGCCGGCATGCTCCACGACGCACACCACCACGTAGGTCTTGCCGTCCTTTTTTCCCCAACTGGCCAGCCAGGCGTGGTCGCGCTGCTCGTAGGGCATGAACTTGCCCTTGACGCGCACGTCGGGGTTGATGAGCTTGACGACCTGGGCCGTCCCCGACTTGGCCCCGGTCACGACATCGCTGCGGAGCAGCGACTTGCCCGTGCCGCGTTCCACCGTGGCCACCATGGAGTCGAGAATGAACTGACGGTCGGCCTCCTTGAGCGGCAGCTCGCCGTCCACCCGGGGGGCCTCGGTCTCCACCAGCTCGGGCTTGCGCAGCTTGCCCCCGCCGACAAGGGCCGACAAATACCGCGCGACCTGCAGCGGCGAGGTGAGCACGTAGCCCTGGCCGATGGAGGCGATGACGGTCTCGCCCCGGGACCAGGCCGCGCCGAAGCGCTTGCGTTTCCACTCCTTGGAGGGGATGAGCCCGGCCTTCTCGTGGGGCAGGTCGATGCCGGTGCGCGCGCCGAAGCCGCTGGCCAGGGCGTACTCGTGGAGGTTGTCGATGCCCATCTTGTCGCCGAGCTTGTAGAAATACACGTCGCACGAGTGGACCAGGGCGTCCTTCATGGCCAGCGCGCCGAACCCGGACTTCTTCCAGTCGTGGAATTCGCGGTTGCCCACCCGGTAGGACGGCGGACAGCTCACCACGTCGCCGGGCTTGATGAAATTGCCGGAAAGCCCGGCCGCGGCCATGAGCAGCTTGAACACCGACCCGGGCGGGTACACGCCCTGGGTCGCCCGGTTCTGGATGGGATGGCGCGGGTTGTCGCGCAGTTCCTTCCACTTGTCCGCCGGCACGCCGAGCACGAACATGTTGTTGTCGTAGCTCGGCTCGCTGACCATGGCCCGGATCTTGCCCGTGTCGGGCTCCATGACCACGATGGCCCCGGCCTGGCCCTCCATGAGGCGCGAGCATTCGCGCTGGAGGTTGACGTCGATGGCCAGGCGCACGTCCGCGCCGGCCTGGGGCGGCTCCAGAATGTTCTCGTTGTGCTGGCGGCCGAAGGCGTCCACCTCGACCTGCTTGCGGCCCTTGGCCCCGCGCAGCTCGTCCTCCAGGGTGTATTCCAGGCCCTGCTTGCCCACGGAGTCGCCAAGCGACAGCTCGGGCTTCTTCTCCAGCTCCTCCTCGTTGGCCTCGGCCACGTAGCCGAGCACGTGGGCCATAAGCGGGCCGGTCGGGTAGGAACGCTTCTGGCGCACCACGATCTCCAGGCCCGGGTAGAGCATGGCGTTGGCCTCGATGCGGGCCAGGGCCTCGTAGGGCAGGTCGGTGATGAGGGTCAGCGGCTCGAAGGGCTTGACCCGCTTGCGGCCGCGCCGGAACGTCTCCAGAAGCTGGGCCTTGTCCACGCCGGTCCACTCCGAGACCTTGGCCAGGGTGGCGTCCACGTCGGCGCAGTCCTCGCGCACCAGGCCCAGGGCGAAGGAGGGCTCGGACACGGCCAGGGGCACGCCGTTTTTGTCCACGATGCGGCCCCGGGCGGAGTTGATGCGCACCTGGCGCAGCTGGTTGTCCCGGGCCATGTCCGCGAACCGGGCTCCCTTGTGGACCTGCAGGTACCACAGGCGCAGGGTGAACAGGCAGAAGAGCCCGAGCACCAGGGCCTGGAGCAGGATCAGCCCCGACCGCGGGGCGTGTTGCTGGGGAGCCTCGGTTTCAAGCCGCATCGACGCTGTCCGGCAGGTGATGGTGGATGAGATAGACAAGACCCCATTCGACGGGGAAAATCAAGGCTTGCAAGGCGCTCTCCGTCAGCAGCCGTTCGACCGGCACGGTCTGGTCCTGGAGCAGGACCATGACGCCGATGAGCAGGAAGTGCATGGCGCCGAGGCTCCCCCCCAGGATGAACACGAACAGGAAGTTGCGGGCCTCGAAGAGCCAGTGGCCGAAGAAATAGAGCCCGGCCAAAGCGCCGTACCACAGCAGGCTCGACCCGAAGGGCAGGCTGCCCGCGCCTTCCTGCAGAAAAAGCCAGATGAGGCCGAGCCACACCGGCACGGTCCACTTCTCCTCCTGCATGGCCAGGATAAGACCCGGAGCCAGGAAGTCCACCCCCGGCACGAGGCTTTGGAGCCACAGGCCGCACAGGGTGAACAGGACCCAGAAGACGATATGGGCCGGTCTCATTGTCCCTCGGCGCGGGGATGCTTGCGGCTTTTTTTCCTGTCCGCGTCGGCGGCGGGCGCCTCGCGCTTGGGCGCGGGCGCGACGGCCTCGCGCTTGGGCTGGGCC
>JAEWCY010000007.1 GCA_023390395.1 Pseudomonadota bacterium
GGCCTGGCCCACGGGGCCGTAGAGGGGCCGGCCCTGGAGCGCGGGCGCGGCTGTCGGAGCGGGGGACGCGGGCGGCGCGGAAGACGGCGGCCCGGCCTGGTCGGGATTGTAGTCCGGCGAAGGGTAGGACGTCTCGACGGCCTTGCCCGCCGGAGCGCGGTTCTCCCCGGCGCAGCCGGCGCACAGGCCGGCGACGAAGGCCAGACAGCAGGCCACGGCGCGAAGCTTTTCCACGGCGTCCTCCTTCCCGCCCTCCTCTTTCGACGGCGGCGCAAAGAGCCACGCTACACCAAAGCGCTCCGCCAGGCCATACCCGGCCTTGACAGCCCCCCGCCGCTTTGCCAAGCCCCAGCCATGCAACGCCTCATGCGCATCCTCGTCGTCGCCGCCTGCCTGGCCGCGCCCGTCGCGGCCCGGGCCATGAGCCTCGACGACCAGCTCTTCTACGGCACGGAATCCTTGTCCCGGGGCCGGTTCGACCAGGCCCTCCAGGCCTTCGCCACAGTCCTGGCCAGCGACCCCCAGAACCCCTACGCCGCCAGCCGCCTGGCCCTGGCCAAGCTCGGGGCCGGCCGGCCGGAGGAGGCCCGAAAGCTCCTGGAAGCCTCGGTCGCCGCCCGGGGCGACGACCTGTTCGCCCTGTGGACGCTCGGCTGCCTGGATCTGTTCGAAGGCAGGCCCGAGGCGGCCGGAAGCCGGTTTTCGGCCATGGCCCAGGCCGATCCGGGCAACGTGCGAAGCCTGGTCGGCCAGGGGCTCGCGGCCGCCGCCACGGGGCGCACGGCCGAGGCCATGGCCTTTCTGGCCAAGGCCCAGCAGGCCGACAGCGCCGACGCCCTGGCCAGGCTCCTTTCGGGGCTGGCCTTCTGGCTGCTCGACGCCCCGGCCAACGCCCGCCTGGAGCTGGAAGCGGCGCTCGAGCTCGAACCCCGCAACACCGCCGCCCTGGACCTGCTCGGGCTCGTGTACAAGCGACTGGGCAAGGTCCCACTGGCCAAAAGCGCCTGGGAACAGGCCCTGGCCGTGGACGCGGGCGACGCCCGGGCCCGGTTCTTCCTGTCGCGCCTGGCCCAGGACGAAGGGCTGGCCGCCGCCCTGTCCGACCGGACCGACGAATCCCGCCGGGCCTACGAGCGGGCCCTTTCCATCGACCCGACCAACGCCGCCGCGGCCAAGGCCCTGGGCGTGCCCATCCCCATGGCCGCGCCGCCGGCCAAGGCCGGCCGGCCGACGGACAGGCCGGCCGGAGAGCCCGAGCGGACCTCCCGGCCCAAGGCCCGGGAAGCGGCGAAACGGCCGGGCTCCGTCGAGCCGCCAACGCCAGTGACCACGCCCGAAGCGACCCGCCCGGACGGGCAAGCCGCGCCGGACGCCGCCGCGCCCAAGGCGGCGGACAAACCCAAAAAGAGCCGCAAAAAAGCCGCGCCCGCGCCGGCCACGGACGCCGCGCCGTCGCAGGGCGCACCAGCGACGGAAGCCACGCCTGCGCCAGACGCGCCCGTCCCGCAGGCTGCGCCGGCCCAGCCCGCTCCCTGACGGAACGCGCCGACCACGACGACGCGAGCCGGCCCCCGGTTGACGCCCCGGGCCGGTTCGCGCAACCTGTCCCGGCCAACCCCGGAACACCCACGCAAAGGAGGAGGCATGCACCGTTTGCTCATCCCGGCGGCCCTGATCCTGGTCCTTGGCCTGGCGGCCACGGCCTCGGCCCAGGGGTTCGCCCCCAAAAACTACGCCGACTGCGTCATGCTCAACGCCAAGCGCGCCGCCTCGCGCGACGGCGGCATGCTCATGCGCCGGGCCTGCAAGTGCCGCTACCAGGACGCCAAGGCCGAGGAGTGCCGCGTCTATTCCCAGGCCGCCCTGGACTGCATGATCAGCAACCTGGTCACGGCCGAGCGCGACGAGCAGGCCTGGGGCGTGGAGCGGGCCTGCCGCACCAAGCACCCGGCCCAGTGACGCCGCCTGCGCCAACGCCAACGGCCGCCCGGCATCTGCCGGGCGGCCGTTTTTTTGGTCGCCAACAAGAAAGCGGCTCCAGGTCGCCATCCCGGAGCCGCTTTCTGAAATGTCCTTTTCGGAGGAAGGATGATTCGCTTTTAGCAACGTGCGTGCCAACTCCTCGAAAAAAACAAAAAACTACGTTATAACAGAATGTTACAAAACAACCCCTTCCCGATCCCCTGCCCCGGCCGCCTTCAGGGGGCCTTTTTCGGTACAAATGCTTTTACCTCCCCCGGGAACCACCTGAAAGCCCGTTCAGGTTTTTGTACAGCCTCCGCTCCTTAAAAAATACTTCTGCAATTCTAGCATGCTACAGAGCATGCTTCCGGCGAGCGTCGCCACTCTCGCAAAGAACGAGGGCCTGGCGTGGTCGTCCCCGAAAGGGTGCGGTACAAATCCTTGTCCCCGGAGCCCCCGGGCGTCCGCCGCGCCAGGGACGCGGACGACGCAACCATCGCGACGCCGCCGACGACACAACGGCAGGCCCGAATCTGGCGGCCGAGGAGCGTGTCATGGAATTTCACGTCGCGGTGGAGGGAAGGCCCGTTTTCCGTTTCACCACGCCGGACCTGCCCATCCCCATCGCGGCGATGCCCTGCCGCGACGGCGCGCCGTGCCTGGCCGCGCGCCTGGCCGGCGGCTGCCTGGCCCAGGCGGCCGTGGTCCCGGTGCTGACGGGCCTTTCTGGGGTGCTGTCCCATGAACGCGCCCGGGTCGTCTGCCAGGCGGGCGGGAAAACGCATTTTTCCGAGGAAACGGGACAGCGGGCCGTCTTCCGGCTGCTGCTGGCCGGGATGCAGTATTCGGGCTGCCCGTTTTTCAGCCTGTTCGCCAGGGTGCCGGCCGGCGCGCCGCTGCCAAGCGTCTATGCGGCCTTCGCCAGACTCCTGCGCGCCCTGTCCCGCGACGCGGGGGGACGCTCCCCGCTCTCCCCGGAAGCACTCGCCACGCGACTGGAACGGGAAGTGGAAGGCCGCCTCGTCCCTGTCCTGGAAGAGGCCAGACGTCACGCACGGGGAGACGCCGGCGTCAACGCCGTACTCCTCATGCTCAACGGCGTTCACCTGGCCGCGGACTGGGCCAGGCGCAAAGGCCCGGGCCAGGCCGTCCGTCCCGGCGAAACGGCCCGGACCGTCCCTGCTGGCGCTCCGGCGGCTACATCCCCTGGAGCAGGCGGTTGCGCCGACGGCGGGCGATCTCGTGCCGGGTCTCCAGGGTGAGCTTCTCCTGCTTGGCCGCGAAGATCTCCTGGGCGTAGCACACGCCGGCCCTGGGGTCCTCGGCGTCCATGAGTTCGCGCACGCGCTTGGCCGCGGCGGTCTTCTCCGCCTCCAGGGAGGCCAACTCCGCCTCCAGGGCCTTGATCTCGGCCGCCACGTCCTGTTCCTGGCCGCTCATGCGTCCTCCACGATGATGGACTTGATGTTGCAAAATTCCGTGAGCCCCCAGCGGGCCAGTTCCCGGCCGTAGCCCGAGCGCTTGACCCCGCCGAAGGGCAGACGGAAATCCGAGCGCGGCACGGCGTTGACCGCCACCATGCCGGCCTCGATGCGCCGGGCCAGGGCCAGGCCGCGCGCCGTGTCCGCCGTCCACACGCTGGCCCCCAGGCCGTAGGGCGAGGCGTTGGCCAGGGAAAGCGCCTCCTCCTCGTCCCGGGCGGCGACGATGGCGGCCACCGGGCCGAAAAGCTCCTCGTCGAAGGCCGGCATGCCCGGCCGCACGCCGGTCAAAAGCGTGGGCGCGTAGAAGAACCCCGGCCCGGGCAGGCGATTCCCGCCCAGGACGCAGCGCGCGCCCATGGCCACGGATTCGCGCACCTGGCGGTCGAGGTTTTGGAGCAGGTCCTCCCGGGCCAGGGGGCCGACGGTGACGGCCGGGTCGGTGGGGTCGCCCGGCACGTGGGCGGCCAATCGCCCGGCCAGGCGGTCGGTGAACTCGGCCAGAAGCGGCGCTTCGACGATGAAGCGCTTGGCCGCGATGCAGGCCTGGCCGCAGGCGCGCATGCGGGCCGTCTCGGCCGCGGCGCAGCAGTCGCCGAGCGCGGCGTCGGCCAGGACGATGAAGGGGTCGGCCCCGCCGAGCTCCATGACCGCCTTTTTCACGGCCGCGCCGGCGAGCCCCCCTACGGCCGCGCCGGCCCGGGCCGAGCCCGTGAGCGTCACGCCGCGCACGGCCGGATGGTTGATGGCCTCGGCCACCAGGGCCTCGGGAACGCGCAGCAGGGAAAACACGCCGCCCGGCAGGCCGGCTTCCTCAAAAAGCGCCTCCAGGGCCAGGGACGCGCCGGTGACGTTGGCCGCGTGCTTGACGGCCACGGCGTTGCCGGCGGCAAGGAGCGGCACGGCGGCGCGCAGCACCTGCCAGTAGGGGAAATTCCAGGGCATGACCGCCAGGATGACCCCCAGCGGCTCGTAGACGACCATGCGCCGGCCGGTCTCGCACGGGAGCGCCTCGGGCGCGAGCCAGCGCGGGCTCATCTTGGCGTAGAACCGGCAGGCCCTGGCGCAGCGGCGCACCTCGGCCCGGGACTCGGGCAAAAGCTTGCCCATCTCGCGCGTGGCCAGGCCGGCCAAAAACTCCACCCGCTCCTCGATGCGGTCGGCCAGGCGGGACAGCACGGCCAGGCGTTCGTCCAGGGGCACGTCGCGCCAGCGCGCCTGGGCCGCGGCGCACTCGTCCAGCACCTGCCCGGCGGCCGGGGCGTCGAAGGCGGGATAGCGGGCCAGGGTCTGGCCGTTGGTCGGATTGATGCTGACGAACATGGGGTTTGGCTCGCGGACGCCGGTGCGCCGGGAGGAGAGACCTCTACCGCTTTTGCGCCCCCAAGCCAAGCGCGCCCAAGCGGCGGCCGCAAGGGCGCGGGACGGGACGCGCCTCCGGCCGCCCGCCCGGCGTTCGGGAACCGCGAACGTTGCGGCGGGCCCCGATGCGGGCTAGTCTTGCCGCGACCGCCAATACCGGCCCAACGCATTCCGGGAAACCGAACATGCTCGATCCCTGGCAGTTGCGCACCTTCCTGGCCGCGGCCGAGAGCCTGTCCTTCCGCCAGGCGGCCAGGGAGCTGTCCCTGGCCCCGTCCACGGTCACGGCCCAGATCAAGGCCCTGGAGGACGCCCTCGGCGTGCCGCTTTTCCGGCGACGCCGCGGCGGCACGGCCCCCACCGAGCACGGCCGCCGGCTCATGGGCCTGGCCCGCCGGCTGCTCGACCTGGAGGCCGAGATCCGCCGGGACGTGCGCCGGGAGGGCGAGGCCTGCCCGGAGCTGGCCGTGCGCCTGTCCGAGAGCCTGGGCCTGGCCGTGGCGCCCCATGCCGTGGCCGTCCTGCGGGAGCGCCACCCCCGCACGCGCCTGGTCCTGGCCACCCACTCCCGGCAGGGCATGGCCGGGGAGCTGCGCCAGGGCGTCATGGACCTGGGGCTGCACCTGGGCGAGCCCTTCGCCGCCGAAGGCGTGGTCATGGAGGAGATCCACCGGGAGCCGCTTTGCGTCGTGGTCCGGCCGGACGCGCCCGAGGCGCGCCTGGAGGCGGCGGGACCGCGCGAACTGGCCGGGCGGGAGCTTTTCGTCACGCGCCACGTCTGGAACGCCCGCCGGCGCATCGAGGCCGCCCTGGAGCGGGACGGGGCGCGCCTTGGCGCGGTGGTCGCCTGCACCAGCCTGCCGGTGATCCTGCGCTGCGTGGCCGCCGGGCAGGGCTTCGCCGTGGCCCCCTGGCTGGCCGTGCACCAGGCCCAGGCGGCCGGGGAGCTCGTCGCCCTGCCCTGGGCCGGGGAGGCGCTTTTCGCGCCGGTCCTGGTCGTGCGCCGCCAGGGCTCCCGGCCGAGTCCCGCTGCCGAGGCCTTTCTCCAGGGCGTCCGGGAGGCCCTGGCCGCCCTGCCCCCGCCGCCCCGGGCGCTCGTCGTGCGTCCTTAGACCAAAAGTTCGCCCATGGCCTGGTAGGCCTGCCGGCCGGCCATGAGCGCGCCGGTGTAGCCGCCGCCGGGGCTGCCCCAGGCGCTGGCCAGAAAAAGCCCGGGCACGGTGGTGGCGCTCGGCAGGCGGCTCAGGAAGGCGTTGTCGGGCGTGGGCGCGAAGCCGTAGATCGCGCCCCGGGCGTTGCCCGTGAAGCGCCGGTTGGTCAGGGGCGTCGCGGCCTCGCGCATGACGATCCTGGCGGAGAGCCCCGGCAGCACGGCCTCCTCGGCCCGGCGGATCAGGATGTCGGCCAGCCGGCGCTTCTCGGCCACGTAGGCCGCCTTGCGCCCGGCCAGGTAGTCCGCCTCGAAGGGCCGCCAGTGCTCGTAGCCGCACAGGCACACCAGGCAGACCGTGGAGCAGCCGGGCGGGGAAAAACCGGGGACCAGGTTGTCGTAGAGCATCATGGAAAAGGAGGCCCGCTCGAAATCGCAGGCCATGGACGCGGCGAAGTTGGCCTCCATGTCCAGGCTCGGATAGACGGACAGCTCCGGTTCGCCCAGGACCTTGGTGACGTCGCGGTCAAGACCCAGCCAGACGATGACGCTCCCCGGGCTGGGGGCAAGGCGGGCCATCTTCTGCCGCTCGCCCTCGGCCGTTCCCCCGGGGGGAAGCAGCCCGTCGAAGGCGGCCGGGGCGCAGGAGCCCAGGGCCACGGCCCTGGCGTAGGCCTCCCGGCCGTCGGCCGTGCGCACGCCCACGGCCCGGCCGTTTCGCGTCAGGATGGACGCCACGCGCGTGCGCAGGCGCACCTCGCCGCCGCCGGCGGCGATGGCGTCTCCCAATGCGTCGGACAGGGCCTGGGACGTGCCCCGGACGTAATAGCCGCCGGATTCGAGGTACTGGCCCGTGGGCACGAGGTAGAAGAAGGCCGACAGCCGCGAAGGCGGCAGGCCGTAGTAGCCGCAGCTTTGGGTCAGCACGGCCCGCAGCCGGGGATCCTGCACGAAAGGCTCCAGCACCTGGGCCACGGTCTTGTCGCGGATGGCCCAGAGGTGGGGGAAACGCCGGGGAAAATCGCGCCCGTCGCCGCCAAGGCCGGCGGTCTCGTCCATGACGGCCCGCCACAGGGCGAAATAGCGCCCCAGGCCCTCGGCCTGCCCGGGGAAAAGCGCCGCCAATTGCCGCTCGAAGCCGCCGAGGCCGGCCTTGGCCGGGATGTCCAGGGAAAAGCCCGGAAAACGCGCTGCCCAGGCATGGGGATGGGGCACGAGGGCGATGTCGTCCCAGACGCCCAAAGCTTCGAGCATGGACCGGGCGCCCGGCGTGTCCAGGGCCGAGGCGTGCAGCGACGCCTCGCAGGCGAACTCCCGCCCGTTGCCGTCGCGGCGGGCAAAGGACGTGGCGTAGCCGCCCAGGCGGTAGTGCTGTTCGAGGAGCAGCGTCCTGTGGCCAGCCTTGGCCAGGTGCGCCGCGCAGCAAAGCCCGCCGAGCCCCGCGCCGACGACGATGGCGTCATAGTTTTCCGACGGCGACGGCGTTGTCGCGGCCTCGACGAAGCTCAGGCCAGACAGTCCCGATGCGGCGGCAAACGCGGCCGCGCGCAGGAATCCTCTGCGATTCATGCCCCACCTCCATGGCGATCCCGGCCTGTTTCTATCCCTTTCGCGGCCGTTGCGCCAGGGCGCGGCCGCATGGTCACGAAGATGCAATGCAAGGCGCAGAGGCTTTCGCCTTGCAAAATCGTGCAACGTGACGTCGCGGCGGATCTCAGGCGTCTTTGCGGAGGTACGGCAGTTCCAGGATGAAGACGCTGCCGCGTCCCAGTTCGGACTCGGCCCAGATGCGGCCGTGGTAGTGCTCCACGATCTGGCGGCAGATGGCCAGGCCCAGGCCCGTGCCCTTGCGGCGCTGGCCCTCGGTCACGGTGTCGCTGACCTGCGCCTGGTGGAACTTGTCGAAGATCTTTTCCAGGGATTCCCTGGGCACGCCCTGGCCGGTGTCCGTCACCTCCACCCGCAGCATCTCTCCCGCGACGCAGGCCCGCAGGCGCACGGCCCCCTCGTCCGTGAACTTGGCCGCGTTGCCGAGGAGATTGACCAGCACCTGGGTCAGCCGGTCGGGGTCGATGCGAAGGGGCGGCAGCCCGTCCGCCACATCCATGGCGAAGGACACCTCGGGCTTGGCCGCGAAATCGGCGCTGACCGCGTCGGCGGCCCGGGCCACGGCCTCGGCCACGTCCACCACGGCGTCGCGCCAGTCGGCCCGACCGGCCTCGATCTTGGACAGGTCCAGGAAGTCGTTGATGAGCCGGGTGAGGCGCTCGCCCTCGTGCTCGATGATGGAGAGGTTGGCCGTGATGCGCGCGGCCTGGGCGGTCAGGCGCTCGTGGCCGGCGGCGAACGGGGCGAAAAACTTGCCGAAATCCCGGCTGATGAGCTTGGCGAAGCCCATGATGGAGGTCAGGGGCGTGCGCAGGTCGTGGGAGACGGTGGCCAGGAAGCCGGATTTGAGCTTGTCGAGTTCGGTGAGCCGGACGTTGGCCGCCTCGAGCTCCCGGGCCTTCTCGGCCAGCCGGCCCGTGCGCTCCTCCACGGCCTTGCGCAGGTGCCGGTTGAGGATCTCCAGCCGGTGCTCGGCCCGGACCCGGGCCGTGACGTCGGACAGGGTGCCCTCGGTGTAAAGCGGCGCGCCCGCGGCGTCGCGCACCAGGCGGATGTTGAGCAGCACCCACATGGTCTGGCCGTCGCGCCGCCGGAAACGCAGCTGGAGCCCGGCGATGGCCTCCTCGCGCAGCAAACGCTCGAGCATGGCCTCGCGGTCCTGCGCAGAGTGGTAGAGCCGCGCGCCGACGTCGTCGGCGGCGTCCATGAGTTCGGCCGGCGAATCGTAGCCGAGCATGGCGGCCATGGCCGCGTTGGCCGAGAGCATGCGGCCTTCGAGGGTGGTCTGGAAGATGCCTTCGGTGGCGTGCTCGAAGATGTCGCGGTACTTGCGCTCGGTGGAGGTCAGGCGCAGCACGGTCTCGCGCATGGTCCGGCCGAGGCTGGCCAGCTCGCCGCGCAGGCTCTCGGGCTCCATGGCGCAGGACGGGTCGCCCTGGCGCACCCGGACGGCGTAGCGTTCGAGCCGGGACAGGGGGGCGATGACGCGCCAGCGCACCACCAGGATGGCCGCCAGGCCCAGGGCGGCGTTGAGGCACAGGATGCGAAAGACGATGCGCACCAGGGCGGCGTCGAGTTCCCGGTCCATGAAGCGCCGGGTCAGCTGCACCTCCACCGTGCCCACGGGCCGGCCCTCGAAGCGGATCTCGCGCGTCTCGGACAGGACGCGGTCCAGGGCCGGATGGGTGGTCAGGGGCGCGGGCTGCCAGTCGCGATCCCGGACCCGGCCGTCGTAGGGCCTGCCGGAATCGCCTTCCGTGACCACCACGGCGGCCACGCGATCGTTTTGCATGAGCCCGTCCATGAGCTGGACGATGTTCTCGCGCTCCAAAAACCACAGCGGCCGGGACAGGTTCTCGGCGAGCTGGGAGGCGGCCAGGCTCGCGCCGACGCGCAGTTCGGTCTCCAGGCGGCGCTTCTCGCCGATGTAGTCGAGCATGCCGAACGCGGCCAACAGCACGGTGTTGACGCACACGAGCGTCACAACCACGGCGCCGCCGACGGAACGCGTCAGGGAGAAACGGGGCAGGAGCATGCCTTGGGGTTCCCGGTGGAGGGTGGGGCCGCCGGCCGGATCGGGCCGGCCGAGGTCGAGGCTACCATCTGCGACAGCGGATGGAAAGCCCGGCGCGGCCAAAATCCTTGCGCCCGCCGCATGCCCGGGCTATCGATCCATGAAAGATCATGAGCCTTTCCCGAATCGTCACCGGCGCGCTTTTAGGCATCGAGGCCCACACCGTCACCCTGGAGGTCGATCTCTCCAGGCAGGGCATGCCGTCGTTCACCATGGTCGGGCTGGCCGAGGGCGCGGTGCGCGAGAGCAAGGAACGGGTGTTCGCGGCGCTCAAAAACGCCGGCCTGCGCCTGCCGCCGGCACGCATCACCGTCAACCTGGCCCCGGCCGACATGCGCAAGGAAGGCTCGGGCTACGACCTGCCCCTGGCCCTGGCCCTGCTCGCCGCCGTGGAGGCCGTGCCGCCGGAAGCCGCGGAAGGCTATTTCCTGTGCGGCGAGCTGTCGCTTTCCGGCGAGCTCAAGCCCGTGCCCGGGGTGCTGCCCCTGGCGGCCCGGGCACGGCGCGAGGGGGCCAAGGGCCTGATCGTGCCCCGGGCCAACGCCGACGAGGCGGCCGTGGTCGCGGGGCTTGCCGTCTACGCCGCCGACGACCTGGGGCAGGTGCTGCGCTTTTTCGCCGGCGAGGAAGCCCTTTCCCCGGCCGTGGCCCCGCCCTTTGCCGCCGCCGGAGAGGCGACCGCCTGCGGCGAGGACTTCGCCGAGGTCAAGGGGCAGGCCCACGCCAAGCGGGCGGTGGAGATCGCGGCGGCGGGCTCGCACAACCTCCTTTTCATCGGCCCGCCGGGCTCGGGCAAGACCATGCTGGCCAAGCGCCTGCCCACGGTGCTGCCGCCGCTGTCCTTCGAGGAGGCGCTTGAGGTCACGACCATCTATTCCGTGTCCGGCCGCCTGGACGGGGCGGGCCTGCTGACGGCCCGGCCCTTCCGCAGCCCGCACCACACCATTTCCGACGCCGGGCTCATCGGCGGCGGCTCCTATCCCCGCCCGGGCGAGGTGTCCATGGCCCACCGGGGGGTGCTGTTTTTAGACGAGCTGCCGGAATTCAAGAAGTCGGTGCTGGAGGTGCTGCGCCAACCCTTGGAGGACGGCAGGGTGACCATCGCCCGGGCGGCCGTGTCGCTTTCCTACCCGGCCGACGTCATGCTTGTCGCGGCCATGAACCCCTGCCCCTGCGGCTACCTGGGCGACGAGCGCCACGCCTGCGTGTGCGCCGACGGGGACGTGCGGCGCTACCGGTCGCGGCTTTCCGGGCCGCTTCTCGACCGCATCGACCTGCAGGTGGAAGTGCCGGCCGTGCCGTACAAGGAGCTGCGGGCCGAGGCCTCGCCCGTAACCTCGGCGGTCATGCGGGAAAGGGTGCTGGCGGCGCGCGAGACGCAGGCGGCGCGCTACGCCGGGCTGCCCTTTTCGGTCAACGGCCGGCTGTCGGGAAAGTGGCTGTCGCAATTCTGCGCCGTGAGCCAAGAGGGGCATGCCTTCCTGGACGGCGCGGTGCGGCGGCTCGGGCTTTCGGCCCGGGCGCACACGCGCATCCTGCGCATCGCCCGCACCATCGCCGACCTCGACGGCGACGCGGACCTTCGCGTGGAGCACCTGGCCGAGGCGGTGAACTTGAGAAATCTGGACCGGCAGCGGCTGGGCTAGGACGCCCCCGCCAGCGCCCCCTTGACCCCGACCACCTTGGCCACGGCCCGCAGGAGCTGGTCCATGTCGCAGGGCTTGGTCACGAACTCGTCCATGCCGGCGGCCAGGAACCGCTGCCGGTCCCCCTCCAGGGCGTAGGCCGTCAGCGCCACCACGGGCAGCTTGCGGCTCGTCCCGGGCACCTCGCCGTTGCGGATGTGGGCCACGGCCGTCAGGCCGTCCATGACCGGCATCTGGATGTCCATGACCGCCACGTCCACCCGCGTCATGGAGAGCTTGCGCAAGGCCTCCTCGCCGTTGCCCGCCTCCTCCACCTCGTGGCCGAGCTTGCGCAGCCCCCGCGCCAGGGCCAGGCGGTTGATGGCCTCGTCCTCCACCACCAGGATGCGAAGCGGCGGCAGGGCCGTCGGCCCATGCGCCTCCCCGTCCTCCCGCTCGGGCGGGGTCACCGGCCAAAGGGGCACGGCCAGGCGGAAGGTGCTGCCGAAACCCGGCTGGCTCTCCACCCAGATGCTGCCGCCCAACAGTTCGGCCAGCCGACGGGCGATGGAAAGCCCCATGCCCGTGCCGCCGAAACGTTTGGTCAGATGCTCCTCGCCCAGGGCGAAGCTCTCGAAGATCGTCGCCTGCCGGTCCTTGGGGATGCCGACGCCCGTGTCGACCACGGAGAAAACGAGGCTCAAGCCGCTGAAGTCCTTGGCCACCAGCACCCGCTCCCTGACGGCCTCGGGAGCCAGGCGGTCGGCGCGCAGGGAAACGGTCCCGCTCGGCGTGAACCGGATGGCGTTGTCCAGGAGGTGGGCCAGGATCTGGCGCAGCCGGAAGGAATCGCCCATGAGCTTGTCCGGCAGGGACGGCTCGGTGAGCACGTCGAGGCCGAGCCCGGCCAGGCCCGCCCGCACCGAGTAGGCCGAGCGCAGGGATTCGAGCAGCCGGCGCAGGGAGAATTCCCGCAGCATGGGCGAGAACGACCCGGATTCGACGCTGGCCAGCTCCAGCAGGTTGTCCACGATGTCCACCAGCCGGTCGGTGGATTCGCGCACCGTGCGCCAGTACTCGGCCTCGTGGTCGGAAACGCCCTCCAGGATGGCCAACTGGGCCATGCCCATGATGCCGTTAATGGGCGTGCGCAGCTCGTGGCTGATGTTGGCCAGAAACTGGGTCTTGGCCTGGTCGGCCGCCTCGGCCCGGCGCTTGGCCGCGACCAGTTCCGCCTCTGCGCCCAG
The DNA here is from genome assembly GCA_023390395.1 of Pseudomonadota bacterium. Classification (GTDB taxonomy): domain Bacteria; phylum Desulfobacterota; class Desulfovibrionia; order Desulfovibrionales; family Desulfovibrionaceae; genus Solidesulfovibrio. The sequence continues at coordinate 12,510 of JAEWCY010000007.1, forward strand.
GCGCGCCGCGCCCATGTCGAGCAGCGTGGCCAGCCGCTGCACGAGGCGCACGTCCCGGTCGGCGTAGCCCTCCGGGGCGTCGGCCAGAAGCATAAGCCCCCCGGGGCCGTCGGGCAGGCGGCGAAGCGGCACGGCCAGAAACCGCCGCACCAGGCCCTCGCCCGGAAAGGCCGGGCCGAAGGCGTCCAGAGGATAGGGACCGTTTTGCACCACTGGCGCGTCGCCGTTGAGGGCGTCGGCGAACGGCCCGACGTAAACGCCGGAAACTTCGGGGAAAAAGCCACGCGGTCCGGCGGGATCGTCCGGAATGGACCCGTCCGGGCCGAGGGTCGCCAGCCAATCGAGCCGCCCCAGCCGCCGTTCCACCAGGCCCACCGCCCCAAGGGGGCTGGCCGTCGCGTCCATGGCCCGGCAAAGGACCAGCCTGGCCATGCCCGGCATGTCCAGCTCGCCCGCGACCAGGGCACGGGACGTGGCGGCCATGACCGAACTGGCCCGCAGCGCCTGGCGCAACAGCCGCAGCGCCCTTTCCCGCGAGGCCGACAGCCGCAGCACGTGCAATCCGTGGGACACGTCGTCGGCCATCTGGGCGAGAAGCGAGATTTCCTCCGCGCCGAATTCCCGGCCCTGGTGGTCGTAGATGCTCAACGCCCCGGCAACCCTCGCTCCCATGCGCAAGGGAAAGGCGATGCCCGAGCGGTACCGGTCCAGGGCCTTGGGCCGGCCCGGCCATTCGTTGTAGAACCGTTCCTCGGAGAGCCTGGGCATGGAGACCACCCGCCCCTCGCGGATGGCCGTGCCGACCGGCCCATGCCCGCGAGCGCCGTCCTCGTAGCGGACGTCCAGGGCGTCGAGCCACTCGGAGGCCTCCCCGGCCCGGCCGGCCACGCGAACCTTCCTGTCCGGGCCGGATTCGGCCATGCCCACCCAGACGAGGTCGTAGCCGGCCTTGTCCACCAGCGTCCGGCAGATGCGCGACAGAAAGGTCTCGCGGTCCTCGGCATGGATCAGTTCGTGGTTGACCGCGCCCAGGGCCACCAGGGCCCGGTTGCTGCGCGCCAGTTCGTCCTTGGCGGCGGCCGCCTCCACCTCGCGCCGCCGCAGCGCCGCCCGCAGGCGGCCTTGCCGGTCCACGACCAGCCCGACCAGAAACGCCGGGACCACGGCGAGCAAAAGCCCCGCCGCGACCAGACCCGCCGTGCCCAGGCCCGGAAAAGCCGTCGTCAGGGCCTTCCGACAGCCCAGGGCCAGCAGGATCATGCCGCCGCCCACGAGGACGAACGCGAGCAGTCCCCCGGTCAGCGCCTGGCGCAAGGGCGATTCGGTTTCGGAAACATGGGCCCGGTTCGGATGCACAACGCTTCTCCCGTATCGCCTCATCTACAGCCAGTCGGCAAAAAACGAAAGCGCATTTCATCACGCGACGGGCCTCCGGCGGGCGGGCAGGCAAGGAGAAACCGCCGCCCCCCTTGACGCCCTCGCCCGTCCTGGCGTAGGAATCTTCGGCGTCACCGCGCCAATCGACCCGAAGGAGAAGAGGCTATGAGCATCGTATCGGAACTCGTCACGAACATGGGCCATTCCACCGAGCAGGGCTTCTTCGGGGTCACGGCCATCTACATCTACATGGCCATCATCGTCGCCACGGCTCTGGTGCGCATCCGCCACAACATGAAAAACGACCATCACTAGGCCGGTTGCGGCCACGCCGCGTCGCGCCCTTTCTTTTCGAGCCGCCTTCGGGCGGCTTTTTCGTTTTCCCCGCCGCCGAAACGCGGCCGCGCCCGTAATCGGGGTGGGGTTTTCGGGGCGCGACCGGGAAAACGAACCATGGCGCGGAAAAAGGCCCTACCCTTCGCGGATCATCTCCATGAGGTACTGGCCGTAGGCGTTTTTGAGCATGTCACGGGCAAGGGCCTCCACCTGGCCGGCCGTAATGTAGCCCATGCGGTAGGCGATCTCCTCGATGCAGGCCACGAGCACGCCCTGGCGCTCCTGGATGGCCTGCACGAAGCTCGCCGCGTGCAGCAGCGACTCGTGGGTGCCGGTGTCGAGCCAGGCGTAGCCCCGGCCGAGGAACTCCACCTTGAGCCGGCCGCGCTTGAGATACACGTTGTTGAGGTCGGTGATCTCGAGCTCGCCCCGGGCCGAGGGCGTGAGCCCGGCCGCGATGTCGGCCACCTCGTTGTCGTAGAAATAGAGCCCGGTCACGGCGAACTTCGACTTGGGCTCCTTGGGCTTCTCCTCGATGCTGATCACGTTTCTGGCCGCGTCGAACTCCACCACGCCGTAGCGGTGCGGGTCGCGCACCTTGTAGCCGAAGACCACGCCGCCCTCGGTCAGCCCGGCGCAGCGCTGGAGCACCGAGGCCAGCCCCTGGCCGTAGAAGATGTTGTCGCCGAGCACCAGGCACACGGAATCCGAGCCGATGAACTCCCGGCCGAGCAGGAAGGCCTGGGCCAGGCCCTCGGGCCTGGGCTGCACCTTGTAGGAAAACGACATGCCGAGGCTCGCCCCGTCGCCGAGCATCTCCTGGAACCGGGGCAGGTCGGTCGGCGTGGAGATGATGAGGATCTCCCGGATGCCGGCCAGCATCAGGACCGAAAGCGGATAATAGATCATGGGCTTGTCGTAGATGGGCAACAGTTGTTTGCTCACCACCCGCGTGATGGGATAAAGACGCGTGCCCGACCCGCCGGCCAAGATGATCCCCTTCATGCCTTCTCCTCGCTTGATAACCCGCCCGTGTCGGACGTATCGTTGGCACGCTTTTGACCCAACGCCACCAAAACCGCAAGGCCCAAGGGGAGCCGCCATGCCGCAATCCATCCGCCTCGCCGCCGCCGGCGACACGGCCCTGAGCGCCGGCGACAGGCTGCACGTCGTCGCCGGCTCCGCCCCGGAATACGCAACCTGCCTGCGCGCGGCCGCGCGTCTGCCGCGTTTTTGCGTCGGCACGCGCCTGACCCCGGTCGAGGGGGGGCCGACGCTGCTCGTGGTCGCCGTGTTCTCCCGGCCCGGGCGCGGCGACGCGCCGGCGGACCCGGCCTTCCTGGCCGAGGCCCTGGCCGACGGCGTGCTGCCGGGCGGCGACCGGGAATACCGCGCCGACAAGGAAGGCCTGGCGCTGGCCTGGATCACCCTGAGCGACAAGGGCAGCCAGGGGCTCAGGGCCGACGCCGCCGGCCCGGCCATCGCCGAGGCCTGCGCCGCCGCCCTGCCCGTGGCCCTGGCCCTTGGCCACATCATCCCCGACGAACCGCGCGAACTGACCGCCCTGCTGGTCGACCTGGCCCTGACCCAGGGCTTCGACCTCGTGGTCACCACCGGCGGCACGGGGCTCTCCCCGCGCGACACCACCCCGGAAGCCACCCTTCGCGTCATCGAAAAACGCCTGCCCGGCTTCGAGGCGGCCATGCTCGCCGCCTCCCTGGCCAAGACCAAGCACGCCATGCTCTCCCGGGCCGTGGCCGGGACCCTGGGCCAGACCATCATCGTCAACGTGCCGGGATCGCCCAAGGCCGTGCGCGAAACCCTGGCCGCCATCCTGCCGGCCATCCCCCACGGCCTGGACAAGCTGCGCGGCGACCCCGCCGACTGCGCGCAGGCGTAGCGGAGAGGGAAGAGGAAGAGGCCTCCGGCGGCCAGGAGGGGGTGACCCCCTCCTGGACCTCCCCATTGGGGGAATGGGTGTGATGCACGGTTTCGCCGCTGTGCAAAGGAGAACCGAGGATGTCCACGAGGGTATTTCAAAGCACGCCGCGCATCCATTACGGGCCGCGCGCCATCGAGCAGGCCGGGCCCGAGGCGGCGGCGCTGGGCAAGGTCGCCCTGGTGGTGACCGGCCGGTCCGCTTCCACGAAAAACGGCAGCCTGCAGCGGCTGTGCGATCTGCTCAAGCATGCCGGGGTCACGCCGGTGCCCTTCCCCCGGGTGGAGCCCGATCCGAGCCTGGACACCGTGGCCGCCGGCGCGGCCCTGGCCCGGGAAAAGGGCTGCGACGTCATCGTGGCCCTCGGCGGCGGCTCGGCCATGGACGCGGCCAAGGGCATCAGCTGCCTGCTGGCCAACCCGGGCGAGCTGGCCGCCCTGGAAGGCGCGGCCGGCCTGCGCCAGGGACCGCCCGTCATCGCCATCCCCACCACCGCCGGCACGGGCAGCGAGGCGACCAAGGTCAGCGTCCTGACCGACACGGCGCGCGGCTACAAAATGCTCCTGGTCGGCCCCACCCTGCTGCCGGCGGCGGCCATCCTGGACCCGGAGCTCACGGCCACCATGCCGCCGGCCGTGGCCGCGGCCACGGGCATGGACGCGCTCACCCACGCCGTGGAAGCCTACGTGTCCAAGTTGGCCAACCCCTTTTCCGACGCCCTGGCCCTGGCGGCCATCGAAACCATCGGCGAGAACCTCCCCATCGCCGTGGCCGCTCCGGACGACGCCGAGGCCCGGGCCGCCATGCTCTACGCCCAGACCCAGGCCGGCCTGGCCTTTTCCAACGCCTCGGTCGGGCTCGTGCACGCCATGTCCCGGCCCATGGGAGCGCGCTTCGGCGTGCCCCACGGCACGGCCAACGCCATGCTCCTGCCCCTGGTCACGGCGTTCAACCGCCCGGCCTGCCCCGGGCGCATGATCCGGGTGGCCGAGGCCCTGGGCCGGCGCACGGACGGCCTGGACCGCGCCGCCGCCTCGCGCCTGGCCGCCGCGGCCCTGGCCGAGCTCGCCGCCGGGCTGCCTCTGCCGCGCACCCTGGCCGCCGTGGGCGTGGACGCCGAAGCCCTGCCGGACATGGCCCGGGAGGCGGCGGAAAACGGCAGCAGCCGGGTCAACCCCCGCCGCGCCGAAGCCGAGGAAATTTTGGAACTGTACGGGAAGCTCGTCTAGTCCCGCCGCGCCGCCTTGCCGGCCAGGAACCGGGCCATGGGCGGCGCGAGCAGCACCACCAGGAAGAAGCGCATGGTCTGCAGCGTCATGACGAAGGGCATGTCCACCGGCGCGGAGGCGGCGATGATGGCCACCGAATCCAGGCCGCCCGGGCTGGCCGCCAGGTAGGCGGTCAGGGGATCGACCCCGGCCGTGCGGGCCAAAAGCACCGACAGGCCGCCGCAAAAGCCGATGAGCGCCACGATGGTGGCCAGGATCATGGGCAAGGCCCGGGCGGCGTGGGCCACCACGCTGCGGGTGAAGCCCAGGCCGATGCGCCAGCCTATGGCCGCGTAGGACGCGGCCAGAAGCCAGGGCGGCAGCTCGATCTCCACCACGCCGGCCAGGCGCAGCCCGCCTCCGAGCAGCATGGGCGCGAGCATGGCCCCGCTGGCCAGCCAGTTGCGAAGTCCGACCAGCGCGCCGAGGGCGATGAGCGCCGCCGTCGGCAGGCTGGCGATCCCCAGGGCGGGGAACCAGACCGTGGCCGCCGGAGCCTGCTCCGGGGCGTCGGTCCAGATGTGGGCGACGCCGGCCGCGGCCAGGGCCACGCACAGCACGCGCAAATATTGCATGAAGGCCACGAGCCGGGCGTCGGCCCCGTAGGCGTCGGCCAGGATCACCATGGCCGCCGCGCCGCCGGGCGAGGTGCCCCAGATGCCCGTGGCCCCGGGCATGACGTGGAGGCGGAAAAGCAGCCAGCCCATGGCCCCGGCCGCGAGGATGCTCGACAGGACCACGGCCGCGAACAGGTGCCCGCTGCCGAGCAGGGCCGGCAGGATGTCCGGCGTGGCCGCCCGGGCCACCAGGCAGCCGATGACGGCCTGGGCCACGATGTAGGGTTGCCGGGGCAGCCGCACGGACGCGCCGCCAAGGGCCAGCAGGATGCCCGAGAGCATGGGGCCGAGCAGCAGGGAGGCCGGCGTCTCCAGGAAGCGCAGCGCCGTCGTGACGCACGCCGTGACCACGGCCAACAGCGCCCACTGCCCGAGCCTTCCCCTCGCCATGGCTCCCCTTTCGTCGGCAGCCTCTTGCGCAGGCGTACCGACAGGTTCCCCCAACGGGGAGGTCCAGGAGGGGGTCACCCCCTCCTGGCCGCCGGAGGCGTCTTTTCCTTTCCCCCCGCCGCTACTTCACGAGGTTGCCGATGCGGCTCCAGCGGATGTCGGCCGGGCCGTCCCAGGACCAGTAGATGACCCAGGCCTTGCCCCGGATCTTCTCCTTGTCCACGAAGCCCCAGAAGCGCGAGTCGTAGGACTCGTCGCGGTTGTCGCCCATGGCGAAGTACTTGCCGGGCGGCACGGTGATGGGGCCGAAGTTGTCGCGGCGGGCCTGGGGGTTGGGGTCGGTGTGCTTGACGTAGGGCTCGTCGAGCGGCTTGCCGTTGCGGTAGACGACCTTGTCCTTCATCTCCAGCACGTCGCCGGGCGCGCCGATGATGCGCTTGATGAAGTCCTTGGAGGTGTCCTCGGGGAACTCGAAGACGATGACGTCGCCGTCGGCCGGCTC
>JAEWCY010000075.1 GCA_023390395.1 Pseudomonadota bacterium
CTTTCCCACGCTGCCTTCCTGGACACCCGCACGCATGAAAAAAGCGCTGATTTTCGGAATTTCCGGTCAGGACGGGGCCTATTTGGCCAAGCTCCTCCTGGAAAAGGGCTATCAGGTGGCCGGCACCTCGCGCGACGCCCAGATGGCGTCCCTGCGCAATCTCGACCGCCTCGGCATCCGGGAGCGGGTGACGCTTCATTCCGTGACCCTGACCGATTTCCGCAGCGTGCTGACCGTGCTGACCAAGGTCGCGCCGGACGAAATCTACCACCTGGCCGGCCAGTCCTCGGTGGGGCTGTCCTTCGAGCAGCCCGTGGAAACGTTCATGTCCATCGGCGTCGGCACGCTCAACCTCCTGGAGGCGGTGCGCTTTCTCGGCGCGCCGGTGCGGCTCTACAACGCCTCCTCCAGCGACTGCTTCGGCGACACCGGCGGCGCGCCGGCCACCGAAGCCACGCCGTTTTCCCCGCGCAGCCCCTATGCCGTGGCCAAGGCCGCCGCGCATTTCGAAGTGGCCAACTACCGCGAGGCCTATGCGCTCTTCGCCTGCTCGGGCATCCTTTTCAACCACGAGTCGCCGCTTCGGCCCACGCGCTTCGTGACACGCAAGATCGTCTCGGCCGCCGCCCGCATCGCGGCCGGGTCGGGCGAACGCCTGCGCCTGGGCAACATCGAGGTGGCTCGCGACTGGGGCTGGGCCCCGGAATACGTCGAGGCCATGTGGGCCATGCTCCAGCGGGATACGCCCGAGGACTTCGTCATCGCCACGGGCACGACCATCACCCTGGCCGACTTCACGGCCGAGGCCTTCGCCGCCGCCGGCCTCGACTGGCGCGCGCACGTGGACGTGGACCCAGGCCTTTTCCGTCCTTCCGACATCGCCGTCAGCCGGGCCAATCCGGCCAGGGCCGAAAGCCTCCTGGGCTGGAAGGCCTCCCTGCATCCCGCCGATGTGGCCCATGCCATGGTCGCAGACGAGATGCGCCAACAACCCCTATGGGAGAAGACCGTTTCATGAAAAGCAAAGTCGCCCTCATTACCGGCATCACCGGTCAGGATGGGGCCTATCTGGCCGAACTGCTGCTTAAGAAGGGCTACGAGGTGCACGGGATCAAGCGCCGGGCCTCGCTGTTCAACACCCAGCGCATCGACCACCTCTACCGCGATCCCCACGACATCGGCCGCAAGCTCGTCCTACACTACGGCGACCTCTCGGATTCCACCAACCTGATCCGCATCATGCAGGAAGTCCGGCCCGACGAGGTCTACAACCTGGCCGCCCAGAGCCACGTCAAGGTGTCCTTCGAGTCCCCGGAGTACACCGCGGACGTGGACGCGCTCGGCACGCTGCGTCTGCTCGAGGCCATCCGCATCCTGGGGCTCGAGAAACACACGCGCTTTTATCAGGCCTCGACCTCGGAGTTGTTCGGCAAGGTGGCGGAAATTCCGCAGACCGAAAAAACGCCGTTCTACCCCCGAAGCCCCTATGCCGTGGCCAAGCTCTACGCCTACTGGATCACGGTCAATTACCGCGAAGCCTACGGCTTGTACGCCTGCAACGGCATCCTTTTCAACCACGAGTCGCCCCTTCGCGGCGAGACCTTCGTCACCCGCAAGATCACCCGGGCCATGGCCCGCATCAAGCTGGGCCTGCAGGACTGCCTCTACCTCGGCAACCTTTCCGCCCTGCGCGACTGGGGCCACGCCAAGGACTACGTGGAAATGCAGTGGCTCATGCTGCAGCAGGACGCGCCAGACGATTTCGTCATCGCCACGGGCAAGCAGTATTCCGTGCGCGACTTCGTGCGCATGACCGCCGACGAGCTCGGCATCAAGCTGCGCTTCGAGGGCGAGGGCGAAAAGGAGAAGGGCATCGACGCCGACTCCGGCAAGTGCCTGGTGGCCGTCGATCCCCGCTACTTCCGCCCCACCGAGGTGGAAACGCTCCTGGGGGACCCGACCAAGGCCCGGGAGAAGCTCGGCTGGCGGCCGCGCATCACCGTAGAGCAAATGGTCGCGGAAATGGTGCGCGCCGATTTGAGCGAGGCCGAGCGCGATTCCCTGTGCAAGCAGCACGGATTCAACGTCTTCGATTACAACGAGTAGCACCCTTGACAAGGGCCGGGCCGATATCTAGCTCAAGGCCGGCCCAACGCCACGCAATCCTCAAGGAGAATCCTTCATGGCCTATGACATCCGCCTCGTGAAGCTGATAAACGGCGAGACCGTGCTGGGGAAATGGGACGAAGCCGCCGGCAAGCTCGTCGACGTCGCCCTGCTCCAGACCATCCCTTCCCAGCAGGGCGTGCAGATGCTGCTTTTGCCCTTCGGCTACCCCTTCGAGACCGAGGTGGGCGGCGAGATCGACCTTTCCCACGTGCTCTACCAGTTCAAGAAGTTCCCCGAGGAACTCAAGACCCGCTACCTCGAAGCTACCAGCAATCTGACCCTTTCCACTTCCGGCGACCTCAAGACCCTGTCCAACCTGGCCGGCAAGGGCAACATCTCCAATCTGCTCAAGAAATAGCCTTTCGTCGCCGCCTCCTCCGCTGCCCGGGGGAGGCGGCCCTTCCCCCACCGTCCAACCCCGCGCCCCGGCCATCCGGCGGCCGGAGGCTTCATGCGTGAATTCGTCGCCGACCTGCAAAAGCCCACCCAGTACCTGGGCGCGGAATGGGGCCGCACGGCCAAGGACCCGGCCGATGTCCGGGTGCGGGTCGCCCTGGCCTTTCCCGACATGTACGAGGTCGGCATGTCCTACGTCGGCGGGCGCATCCTCTACGAGGCCGTCAACCGTGTGGAAGGCCTGGCCGCCGAGCGGGTGTTCACGCCCTCGGACGAGGCCGCGGCCATGTTGCGCGAGCGGGGCGCGCCCCTTTGCACCCTGGAGTCCGACACGCCGCTGGCCGCCTGCCATGTGGTGGCTTTTCACCTCACCCACGAGCTTTGCTACACCAACGTGCTGCACATGCTCGACCTGGCCGGCATCCCCTTCCGGGCCGTCGACCGGGGGGAGGGGGGGCCGCTCGTCATCGCCGGCGGCGGCTGCGCCTTCAACGCCGAGCCCGTGGCTCCCTTTTTCGACGCCATGGTCATCGGCGACGGCGAGGAAGCGCTGCCCGCCATCTTGCTGGCCCTGGACGCGGCGCGCGGGGAGGGCCTTTCCCGCCGGGACCTGCTTTTGCGCCTGACCGCCATCCAGGGCGTCTACGTGCCGGAATTCTTCGAGCCCGGGCCGGACGGCGCGCCGCGCCCCCTGGTCCCCGGCTACGAGCGGGTGGAGAAGGCCGTCGTCGCCGACCTCGACGCCGCGCCCTTTCCCACTTGCCAGGTGGTGCCCTTCGCCCAGTCCGTGCACGACCGCCTGGCCGTGGAGATCGCCCGGGGCTGCACGCGCGGCTGCCGCTTCTGCCATGCCGGCATGATCTACCGGCCGGTGCGCGAGCGCGGCCTGGACGGCCTGGAAGCCCTGGTGGCCGAGGGGCTTTCACGCACCGGCTGGGAGGAGCTGTCCTTCCTGTCCCTGTCCACGGGCGACTTCTCGGCCCTGGAGAGCCTTTTTTCCCGCAGCATCGACCGCTGCCGCCGCGACCAGGTGGCCGTGTCCCTGCCGTCGCTTCGGGCCGGCACCCTGTCCGACTCCATCCTGTCCATGATGGCCGGTATCCGCCGCACCGGCGCGACCATGGCCCCGGAGGCCGCCACCCAGCGCCTGCGCGACGTCATCAACAAGGGCATCACCGAGGAGGACATCCTCGACCACGCCCGGCGGCTCTTCGCCCACGGCTGGCAGCAGGTGAAGCTCTATTTCATGATCGGCCTGCCCACGGAGACCGAGGCCGACGTGGGGGGCATCTTCGAGCTGGCCAAAAAGGTCCTGGCCGTCGCCCCGCCCGGGACCAAGCGGCTCCAGGTCACGGCCGCCATCTCGCCCTTCGTGCCCAAGCCCCACACCCCCTTCCAGTGGGAGGCGCAGATCGGCCTCGGGGCCATCCGCGAACGGGTGGGGCGGCTGCGCGACCTTTTCGCCTCGGACCGGCGGCTGACCCTGCGCTGGCACGAGCCGGAGATGAGCTTTCTCGAAGGCGTGTTCTCCCGGGCCGGCCGGGAGCTCGCGCCCGTGGTCGAGGCCGCCTGGCGCGAGGGGGCGCTTTTCTGCTCCTGGGTGGACCGTTTCGACCTGGCCCCGTGGCTGCGCGTCTTCGCCGAGGCGGGCATCGAGCCCGAAAAATGGCTGGCCGGGCGCGACGTCGATGCGCCGCTGCCCTGGGACCACCTCTCCTGCGGCGTGACCCCGGGCTATCTGCGCCGCGAGCGCGACAAGGCCCTGCGCGGGGCCGTCACGACCGACTGCCGCTACGGCGACTGCTCGGGCTGCGGCGTATGCTCCTACGAAGGCCGCAAATCCGCCCTGGACAAGGCCGGAACCGGAGACATCCGGCCGAGGCTCAACCGGGAGGCCCGGGAGCACGACGCCGTGCCCGCGCCGCCGGCCCCGCCGCGCGAGGACCTGACCCGCAAGGCCGCCCACGTGCGCCTGTGGTACGCCAAGACCGGCAGCGCCGTGTACCTGAGCCAGCTCGAACTGGCCCGGGTGTTCGAGCGGGCCCTGCGCCGGGCCGGGCTCAAGCCCAGCTTTTCCGCCGGCTACCATCCGCTGCCCCAGATATCCTTCGGCCGGGCCCTGCCCGTGGGCGTGGGCAGCCTGGCCGAGTGGACGGCGATCTTTTTGCGCGAGGAAGTCTCGCCCGGAGACTTCGCCGTCCGGCTCAATCCCAACCTGCCCGAGGGCATGGCCGTGGTCGGCGTGGACGCCCTGCCGGAAGGCCGCCGCATCGCCCATCCGGTCCTGGAGTCGTTCGAGCTGGTCGCGCCGGAGGCCCTGGCCGGGCCCTGCCTGGAGGGCTGGCGCGCCTTCGCCGCCGCGGCCTCCTTTCCCGTGACCTGGGAATCGAAAAAGGGGCCGCGCACCCTGGACGCCAAAACCCTCGTCACGGACGTGGCCGCCCTTTCCCCGGCCGCCGTGCGTTTCACCTGCACCTTCGCCGAGACCTACCTGAGCCCCCTGCGCCTGGCCGAGGCGGTCTGCCCCAAGCTCGTCCGCGGCCGCTACGGTCTGACCAAGACCGCCGTGGCCTTCGAGGACGGCCGGGTCTTTCCGGCGACGATGAATCAAAATTAAGTACCCATCCCTTCCTTTCGGTCGTAGCTCTTGCAAGTTCGTTCCCGGGCGGCGGCCCGCCCGGGAGCGCGCCAAACCCAAAGGAGCCTGCATGCGTTGGCGTTTCGTTTTCGCCCTGGCGGCCCTGGTCGCCGCCCTGTCCGGCGTTTCGGCCCATGCCGCCGATCCTCCGAAGATCGTGAGCCTTCCCAACGGGATGACCGTCATGGTCATCGAGGACAACCGCTTTCCCCTGGTCGCCGAGCGGCTCTTCGTGCACGCCGGCTCCGGATACGAGACGGCCAAGCAGGCGGGGCTGAGCCACCTGCTCGAGCACATGGTGTTCAAGTCCACCGAGAAACGGCCGGCCGGCCAGGTGGCGTCCGACGTCGAAAGCGCCGGCGGCGAGCTCAACGCCTCCACCAGCTTCGACAGCACCGTCTTCCGGGTGGACCTGCCGGCCGACCGCTGGAAGCTCGGCCTCGACGTCATGAAGGACATGATCTTCGGGGCCAAGTTCGACACGGCCGAGCTCGACAGCGAGCGCCAAGTGGTGCTCTCCGAGCTGGCCCGGGGCAGGGACAACCCCGACAACCGCCTCTTCCAGACGACCCAGGCCATGGCCTGGCCCGGCCAGGCCTACGGCTGGCCCGTCATCGGCTTTCCCGAGACCGTGTCCGGCTTTTCCGCCGAGGACCTGCGCCAGTACGTGCGCGAGCGCTACCAGCCCCGGGCCATGATGCTCGTGGTGGTGGGCAAGGTGCGGGCCGAGGACGTGGTGGCCGAGGCCAAGGCCCTGTTCGGGGCCATGGAGAACGACCGGCCCCTGTCGCCCCCTGCGCCCTACGCCCTGCCGCTGCCGGGCGTGGTCGAGCCGCAGGTCAAGGTGGAGTACGGCCCCTGGAACAAGGTCCGGTTGCAGATCGCCTTCGCCACGCCGGGGCTGCGGGCCGCGGACGAGGCCGGGCTCGAGGTCCTGGCCCAGCTGCTGGCCGGCGACGAGACCAGCCGGCTGTACCGCACCTTCAAGTACGAGAAAAAGCTCGTGGACGACGTGTCCTGCTCGTCGCTGACCCTGGAGCGCTCGGGGCTCTTCCTCGTCAGCGCCACCCTCGACGCCGGCAACGTCGCCGCCTTCTGGCAGGGGCTCCTCGCCGAGCTTTCGCGGCTCAAGGGCACGACCTTCACCGACCGCGAGATCGAGCGCGTGCGCCTCAACATCGAGGACGGGCTCTACCAGGCCAAGGAGACCCTGCCCGGGCTGGCCATGAAGGCGGGCTTCTTCCACTTTCACGGCTACGACCCCGACGGCGAGGCCAACTACCTGCGGGCCGTGCGCCTCGTCGACCAGAAGGCCCTTTCCGCGGTCATCGAGGCCTACCTGCGCCCCGAGCGCATGCTGACCGCCGTGCTGGCCCCCAAGGACGCCGAGAACGCCGTCACGGCCAAGGGGCTGACCGAAATCGCGGCCAAGGCCTGGCCCGCGCCCAAGGCGGCCGCCGTCGCCGCCGGGCAGGGAGCCGAGAAGCCGACCTCGCCCGAAGTGGTCGATCTCGGCGGCGGCCACCGCCTCGTGCTCCTGCCCGACGCCACCTTGCCCTACGTGTCCGTGTCCCTGGTCTACAACGGCGGCGACGCCCTGCTGGCCAAGGACAGGCAGGGCCTGGCCGAGCTGGCCGCCAACAGCCTGACCACGGGCACGGCCAAGCTCTCGGCCAACGCCCTGGAGGATTATCTCTCCGACCGGGCGGCTTCGCTTTCCGCCTCCTCGGGCCGGGATTCCTTCACCGTGGGCGCGAAGTTCCCTAGCCGCTTCCAGAAGGATGTCTACGGGCTCATGGGCGACGTGCTGCTTTCCCCGGCCTTTCTCAAGACCGAGGTGGACCGGGAGATCGCCGACCAGCTCGCCTCCATCAAGGACAAGGAAGACCAGCCCATGGCCCTGGCCTTCCGCAAGCTCTTCCCGTTTCTTTTCACGGACACGGCCTACGCCTACACGCGCCTGGGCGAGCCCGGCACGGTGCGGGCGTTCACGTCCAAGGACGTGGCTGCCTTCTGGGCCGCCCAACGCGCCATGCCCTTCGTCATGGCCGTCAGCGGCGATTTCGACGCCGGGGCCGTGCGCGCCCTGGCCGACAAGCTGGCCAAGGCCGCCGGCCAGGCCAAGCCGTTCAGCTTTCCCACGCCCAAGTGGGGGGAGGGGCGCGAGGCCTCGGTGAAGCTGCCCGGGCGCAACCAGAGCCACCTGCTCATGGTCTTCCCGGCGCCGGGGCTGGCCTCGTCCGAATCCCCGGGCCTGGAGCTCCTCAACGAGGTCCTGGCCGGCCAGAGCGGCCTGCTCTTCACCCGCCTGCGCGACGGCGAGAGCCTGGGCTATTCCGTGACCTCGTTTTTGTGGCAGGCCGACGCCACGGGATTCATCGCTTTCTACATCGGGACCTCGCCCGACAAGGACGCCGCCGCCCTGGAAGGCTTCAAGCGCATCGCCGGGGAGCTCGGGCAAAAGCCGCTGCCGGACGAACTCATGCTGCGGGCGAAAAACGCCATGACCGGCGACTACTACCGCGAGCGCCAAAGCCTCGCTTCCCGTTCCGGCGAGGCGGCCAAGTCCCTGTCCCTGGGGCTGCCGCTGGAGCACGAGCGGCAGGTGGTCGAGGCGGCCCAAGGGCTCACGAGCGAGAACCTGCGCGCCCTGGCCCAGAAATACCTGCGCCCCGAGGCGGCCTACGTCTTCAAGGTCGAACCGTGATCGGAACGGGTCCAAGCGACGTACGACGCCCCCGCGCGGCCAAGCCGCCGGGGGCGTTTCGTTTTTCCGCGTCCGCCCGGCGGCGTCCGGGCTTGAGGGAATCCGTCCCGAGGAATATCGTGGACGGCGTCCGATCATGAATGTCAGGACGTTAGGAGCAGAACTATGATGCGTTGCCGCAGTCTGGACACGCCGTATCAGGTGTCCTTTTCCAACGGGGCGTTCGAGGCCGTCTGCGACGCCACGAGCGACAAGGGCGGGGCGGGGCGGGGGTTCCGGCCCCATGAGTTGCTGGAGGCGGCGCTCGGGTCGTGCACGGCCATGATGGTGCGCATGTACGCAGACAACCACAAGATCCCCCTGGACGAGGTGGTCGTCGCCGTCTCCCTGGATCGCAGCGAGCCCGAAACCACGACCTTCGTGTGTTCCCTGACCTTCACTGGGCAGGACCTCACGCCCGGGCAGCGCGGGAAGCTCCTGCGCGCCGCCCGGGCCTGCCACGTGCGCCAGACGCTTTCGCGCAAGCTGGTGTTCCGGGAGGCGGAGGAAAGCTGACCGCCCGCCGTCGCGGGAAAAGACGGCGCGTCCGGACCGGCCGGACGCCTGACGGGCGACGGGGATTCGGTCAGGGGCGCAGCTTGTTGGTGGTGATCAGCCGCACCAGGATGACGATGAGGCAGGCCGAGAACACGCCCAGGGCGAGATAGCCGAAAAAGGCTTCCGAGGCGGCCAGCAGGCGCAGCTGCGGCGTGGGCGCGCAGTCGGCGCAGCCCGTGTTGGTGAAAAGGGACACGCTGAAGTACAGGCAGTCCCTGAAGGATTCCGTCGGCTTGCCGTTGCACAGGATCTGGAAGGCCATGAACGTCCTGGCATAGCCGGCGATGACGCACACGGCGTAGACCGGCAGCGAAACGGCCAGGATGACCAGGCTTCGGAAAAGGACCAGGGACAGCAGGATCAGCGTCGGAAAGGTGATGGAAAAGGCGAAAGCCAGGAAGATGATCTGGTCCGGGCTCGTGGTCTTGGCCTGGCTCAGGTAGACCAGATAGACCAGGAAGGGCAGGGACACGGCCAGGCCGATGGCCCCCAGGATGGCGCGAAGGCTCATGCCGGCCGGCCTCCGGAGCGTCGACGGCCGCCCTGGGACGCGGGATTTCCCGTCCGGAGCCGGCGGGAAGGGCGTGAAGGGGCGGCCTGGGTCATGGGCGTGTCGCCTGCCTTGCGTTTCCGGTTCGCCGTGCGGGCACTAGGCCCTGGCCATGAGCGCGTTGACCAGGGTCATGAGGAGTTCCGGCCGGTTGTGCAGGTCGGAATTCTGCAGGTAGACGCGGCGCTGGTGGAAGCGGTCCTTGAGGGTCTCGGCGTAGCGCTCGGGGTTTTCCACCTTGGCCGGGCTGTAGGCGTCGGTATAGCCGGGAAGGAGCCTGTCCACGCTCTCGCGCTTGGGCAGCTGCGCGCCGGGCAGCATGTCCCAGTCCTCCCATTCGAGCTTGTCCAGGAGCAGGGCCGTTTGCAGGGTGAGCGAGGCGGCCAGGGGAATCTGGCGCAGGTCGCGGTCGGAACTCTTCCAGAAGCCCACGGAGTTGAAGGCGTAGCCCACCGCGCCGGCCTTGAACACGTGCAAAAACGCCTCTACGTCCTTCCACAACTCGTAGACCCTGAAGGGGTTGGCGAAGGGCTCGAACACGAGCTTTTTGAGCTCTTCCTCACTCACGTTCTCGGCCAGGTTGCGCCGGGTCATGAGCGACGCGCCCATGGCCACGCCGAGGGCCTTGTCCGCGAAGCGCACCACCGGCGGCAGGCAGGTGTCCTTCATGAGCCAGACCATGATGTTCGGGAAGGCGCAGCGGTTGACGTAGGCCCCGAGCAGGTCGCGGTCGATCAGCGCCCGGCCGTTGGGGTTGCGCACGTCCTGCCCCAGCGGCAGCACCCTGCCGTCGTCGGACTCGGTCAGGGCCAGGTTCATGGTGGAAATGGTGTAGCGCCAGTCCGGATGGCCCTGGGGGCGCGAATCGGTCTTGTCGAACAGCGTCGGCTCCCAGACCCGGCAGACCTTGCCCGCGCAGTCGATCTGGAAGGCGTCGTCGTGGAGCACGACCTTGGAAAAGCCCGCCGGCAGGGTGCCGCCGTTGTCGTGGGAATTGGTGTGCGAGGA
>JAEWCY010000111.1 GCA_023390395.1 Pseudomonadota bacterium
GCGTCGGGCCGGGCGGGCGGCCTTCCAGGGCTTGCCTCACGGCGGCCAGCAGGCGGGCGCGGTCCACGGGCTTGACCAGGTAGTCGAAGGAGCCGCCGCGCAGGCAGCGCACCGCGGTTTCCACGTCGTTTTGGCCGGTGATGACGATGGCCGGCACGTCCAGGCCCAGGCGGCGCATGTGTTCGAGAATCTGCTCGCCGCCGAGGTGGGGCATGGACAGGTCGAGGATGACCAGGGAGAACTTGCGGCTGGCCAGCAGGTCCGGGGCCTTGCGGCTGTCGCTTAAGGAGACGGTGTTGTCGAGGCCGGAAAAGCGCAGGTTCAGGGCATAGCTCGTCAGCGCCTGCTCCTCGTCGTCGATGAGCAGGATGGGCGCGCGGGGCTTTCGCGGGGAGAGCGTCACGGGCAAGCCTCCGTCAGGACAGGGACGGGCCGGCCAGGGCCACGGGCAGCGAGACCACGGCCCTGGTGCCGCGACCGGGCGCGGAGTCGATCTCGAGCCTGCCGCCGTGCTCCCGGGCCACGGACAGGGAGATGGAAAGCCCGAGTCCCGTGCCGCCGTCCACGCCCTTGGTGGAATAGAACGGCTGGGTGACCAGCGGCAGGGCCTCGGCGGCGATGCCCACGCCCTCGTCGGCGACGCTTATGGTCACGCAGCCCCTAGCCGGGTCCTGGCGGGTCTCCAGGACGATGCCCTGGGAGATGTGGGTCAGGGCCTGACAGGCGTTTTGCAGCAGGTTGACCACCACCTGCTCCAGGCGCTGCCGCCGGCCGCGCACCAGGGGCAGGTTGTAGCCGTAGCGGATGGAAAAGCGCTTGGTGGACTTGGAGATCTTTTTTTGCATGAGCGCCGAGGCGGCCTGGACCACCTCGTTAATGCCGAGCAGCTCGAAGCCGCCGTCCACTTCCTGGCGGCTGTACTGCTTGAGCTCCTTGACGATGCCGCTGATGCGGGTGGACCCTTCCACGATGCCCTGGATGAGCTGGTGCCCGTGGTTGATGATCTCGGGCATGATGAGCCCGCTCTCGCGGAAGTGTTCGGCCACGGCCTCTTCGGGCAGCCGCTCCAGCACCGGGGCCAGCCGCCACCAGATGTCCATGAGCAGGGGGGCGTTGAGCATGATGAAATTGTTGGGGTTGTTGATCTCATGGGCCACCTCGGACACCAGTCCGCCGAGCGACAGCAGCCGGTCGGCGTGCATGACCCGGCTCTCGGCCATCTTCTGGTCCGAGATGTCCGCGCCGGCGGCCTGGTATTCGCGCACGTGGCCGGTCTTGTAGAAGAACCCCTGGATGACCCAGCGCACCCACATGGGCCGCCCTTCCAGCGCCCCCATGCCGCCGGCGTCCTCCAGGCGCTGCTCGAATTCGGCCACGGGCTGCTCGGGCGTGATGGCGGCCACGGCCCGGTGGAAGTCGTCGCGCACGCCCGGCGGCAAAAGCAGCGACAGGTTCTCGCCCTGGCACTCGTTGCGGCCCCGGCCGAAACAGCGGCAGCACGAAACGTTGGCGTAGGTGATGGAAAAATCCGGCAAGAAGCAGCAGATGGGGTCCGGCCGCTTGTCCAGGATGGACTGGTATTTCTTCTTGCGGTTGAGCAGCGCGTCGATGCAGTCGCGGTACTTGGTCACGTCCTCGACGAGGAGCTGACGCAGTTTGCGGCCCTCCACCTCCACCTCGGACAGGTGGATGCGCACCCAGCCGTTGCCGCCGTCGGCCCGGGCCACGGCCCGTTCGACGTTGAGCCAGCGGCCGTGCGGGCAGCCGATGTCCAGGCTCGTGGCGCAAAAGCCCAGGCAAAAGACCGACAGCACGTCGTTAAAGGCCATGAACTCCAGGTCGCGACTGGTGATCTCGGTGATGGCGTGGAAGGCGGGATTGACGTGGACGATGTCCCCCGCCTCGTCGCCGAGGATGAGGCCAAGGGGCAGCGCCGCGTAGGCGGCGGCCAGGGCGTCGGGAAAATAGGGGGCGAGCGGCCGGCAAGCTTGCTGCATGAAACGTCTCCCAACCGGGTTCGCCGCGCCCCGCGGTCCCCTCCACCGGGGAGCGCCGACAAAACCTTCTTCGGCAGTATGGAATTACTCCGTTACCCCACTCCCCTTCCCTTGGCAAGGGACCGGCGGCGAGCCCGACCGGCAAAACGCACGGCCGCCCTTTCCTCCTTGCGCCGCGCGGGACGGCCCGCTACCGTGACTCCCGGAGCGTCCGCGTCGCGGGGCCCTCTTCCGGCAACCGGGAAAACGGCATGATCCTCTCCCACCGCAAGCGGTTTCTGTTCATCAAGGGCCTCAAGGTCGCGGGCACCAGCATCGAGATCGCCCTGTCGCGCCTGTGCGGCGAGCGGGACGTCATCACGCCGCTTTTGCCCCGCGACGAGGCGGTCCGCCTGCGGGACGGCCGGCCCTGCCAGAACTACGGCCATCCCGAGGACAGACGCCGCGCCTACCTGGAGCGCGTCGCCCGGGATTACCGGCGCGTGGCCTTTCCGGACACGCCGTTTTTCAACCACATGTCCTTCCGCCAGGTCCAGGAGCGTCTGGGCGCGTCCCTCAACGACTTCCTGTACGTGTGCGCCGAACGCAACCCCTACCACAAGGCGTTGTCCCTGATCGCCTACGAGCAGACCGCCTTCGCCTACGCCATGGGCTTTCCGGCCGGCTGCGCCCCGGACAGACTGCGCGGGCTCGTGGCGGACTACGTCGCCTCCGGCCGCCTCAGCCGGGCGCGCAACATCGACGCCTACCGCGGCCCGGACGGCCGACTGCCGGACGTCGTCCTGCGCCAGGAAACCCTGGAGGAGGATTTCCAGGCCCTGCTGCGCCGCCTGGGCGAGCCCCCGGCCGCCCTGCCCCACGCCAAGCAGGGCATCCTGGCCAACCGCCTAGATCCCTTGGAGTATTTCGACAGCGACCAGATCGGGGCCATCAACACGTTGTTCGCGGAGGAATTCGAGGCCTTCGGCTATCCCATGCTGCGCCCCTGAACCGGCCCGCGGCGGAGGCAGCCCCATTCCTGTTCGGCGCGGCCGTCGTCCGGGGCTTCGGCATCGAGACCAAGAGCCTCGGCCTGGATCGCGCCGGCGGGACCGAGCCCGCCCTTCCCGCTTCCCCCTGCCCGGGGCCACGAAAAAAGCGCCGCCCGGTCGAGCCGGGGCGGCGCTTTCGTCGTGCCGCCCCGGAGGGATTCCGGGGCGGCGCGGTTGGGCTCGGCTAGCGGATGAACAGCATCTCCTGGTAGCTCGGCAGGGACCACAGGTCGTCGGCCACGATGGCTTCCAGGGCGTCGGCCACGGCGCGCACTTCGCCCATGGCCGGCAGCACGGTGCAGCACATGTGCTTGGCCTCGGCCAGGGAGTCGTCGGCACCGTGCTCGAGGATCTTCTCGAGCTCGGCCACCTTGATCTGCAGGTCGCGCAGCTTGGCGGTGACGCACTCCAGGGTGGTCATCTTGAAGTCGTGGCCGATGGCCTTGAGGTCGGCGCAGGTCTTGGCCAGCTCGCCCTGGTACCGCATGGCGGCCGGGAAGATGATGGTCTTGGCCATGCGCACGACCAGGGCGGCCTCGGTCTGGATGGTCTTGATGTACTGCTCGAGGTAGATCTCCTTGCGGGAGGCGAGCTCGGCCTCGCTGAAGACGCCGTAGGTGGTGAAGAGCTTGACCACCTCGGGGCTGGTCAGCACCGGCAGGGCGTCGGGCGTGGTCTTGAGGTTGGGCAGGCCGCGCTTTTCGGCCTCGGCGTGCCACTCCTCGGAATAGCCGTCGCCGTTGAAGACCACGGCGTCGTGGGCCTTGATGATCTCCTGGATCACGGCCTGCACGGCGGCGTTGAGCTTGGAGGGATCGCCGGCGGTGGCGGCCTCGAGCTTGCTGGCGATGTAGTCCAGGGACTCGGACATCATGGTGTTGAGCGCCACCTGGGAACCGGCGATGGACTGGCAGGAGCCCACGGCGCGGAACTCGAAGCGGTTGCCGGTGAAGGCGAAGGGGCTGGTGCGGTTGCGGTCGCCCGGATCCATGGGCAGCGGCGGCAGGGTGTCGACGCCGATGTTCATGATGCCCTTCTG
>JAEWCY010000121.1 GCA_023390395.1 Pseudomonadota bacterium
CTTCCGGGGTTCGCGGCCGCCGCGTCCGAGGTGTCCGCAACAGTCGCCTCGGGCCGTTGCGATGCCGAGGCGATCAGCCCTCGTGTCGCGTCCGCGAAATGCGCGCATACGCATTCGTCGGACAAGATGGTTTCGTTGCTCTATTTTTCTGAAAAAATACGATCGTATTTTCCCAGGGACGCGCCACTAGGCGGCGATGGCCGCCTGGCCGCCGCCCTGGATCTCGGCCACCAGGGCGGTCAGGTTCTGGGCCAGTTCGGCCAGCTCGGTCACGGCCTGGGCGGATTGCGCCATGGCGTCGGCCGTCTCCGAGGCGATGCGGCTGATGGATTCCACCGACCGGTTGATCTCCTCGGAGGTGGCGGACTGCTGCTCGGCCGCCGTGGCGATGGCCCGGACCTGGTCCCCGGCCGCCTCCACCACGGAAACGATCTCGGTCAGGGCGGTTCCCGAGCGTTCGGCCAGTTTCGTGGCCGTGTCCACGGCCGCGGCCGCCTTGTCCATCATGCGCTCGGTCTCCGCCGTGCCGTGCTGGATGCCGGCGATGGCCTCGCCCACTTCCTTGGTGGCGTGCATGGTCTTTTCGGCCAGTTTCCTGACCTCGTCGGCGACCACGGCGAAGCCGCGCCCGGCCTCGCCGGCCCGGGCCGCCTCGATGGCGGCGTTTAAGGCCAACAGGTTGGTCTGGTCGGCGATGTCGGAGATGACGCCGAGCACCGCGCCGATGCCCTGGGCCTGCCGGCCCAGCCCCTGCATGTTCTCCTTGAGCCGGCCGGCCGCGTCGCGCACGCCGTCCACGGCCGAAACGACCCGCACCACGAGGTCCGCCCCTTCCCGGGCCTTGTCCCGGGCGTCCTGGGCGTTTTTGGCGGTGTCGCCGGCGTTTCTGGCCACTTCCAGGATGGTGGCGTTCATCTCCTCCACGGCCGTGACCGTGTCCTGGACGCGGCTGTTTTGTTCCTGGGCCCCCTGGTTGGCCTGCTCGATCTGGGCCGACAGCTCCTGAGAGGCCGAGGCCATGCGGTCGGACGTCGCGGCGGCCTTGGAAGCGGTTTCGGCCATGAGGGCGTTCTGGCTTTCGATGCGGACCTGCTGCTCGTGGATTTCGGTGCGGTCGGTCCAGAAGGAGATGGAGCCGAGCATGGTCCCGTCCATGTCGAAAAACGGCGTGCTGATGATGTGGACCTGGAGCTTCTTGCCCGAGGGGGTGACGTACTGGTTCTGCCGCTCGCCGCGCTGGCGGTCCTTGATGGCCCGGTCGGAACAGGTCTCCTTGGCGGCGTCGCCCAGGTAGAAAAGGCCCGAAGGCTGGCCGACGTAGGTCTCGGGCGCGCCGGGCTTCTCCAGCAGGCGGCAGATGTGGTCGTTGACCCAGACCATCTTGAAGTCCGGGCCGACGATGCCGCAGGGGGTGGGGATGCCTTGCATGACGCCCTGGGAGAAGCCGAGCTTGTTCTTGAGCTCCCCGACCATGGTTTCGAGGTTGCGGGCCAGCGCCGCCAGCTCGAAGCGGAACTTGCCGGAAAGCGTCGCCTTGAGGTCGCCCTGGGCCACCTTGCCGGCGAAGTCCATGATGGCGCGCAGGGGACCGAGGACCACCACCCGGTTGAACACCACGATCAGCGCCGCCACCACGGCCAGGACGGCCAGGCCGAGGCCGAT
The DNA here is from genome assembly GCA_023390395.1 of Pseudomonadota bacterium. Classification (GTDB taxonomy): domain Bacteria; phylum Desulfobacterota; class Desulfovibrionia; order Desulfovibrionales; family Desulfovibrionaceae; genus Solidesulfovibrio. Next base: position 1,663 of record JAEWCY010000121.1, read on the forward strand.
CAGCACGTCGCGCTGCCCGGCGGCCAGGCCCGACATCTCCGATTCCGCGGCGGACATGCACACGATCCAGCCCGTCTGCGGCACCTGGGCCACGGACATGTACTTCTTTTCACCCTTGAAGTCGTAGGACATGATCCCGTTTTTGAGCGCCAGGGCCTTCGAGGCGATGGCGGCGTCGGGCAGCTGCCCGAGAAGGAGCGACTTGTCCGCGGCATGGGCGATGACGCGTCCGTCCGTGTCGAGCATGTAGCCGTAGCCGGTCTGGCCGAAACGGATGGGGTCGATGAACTTCTTCGTGAAGTCGCCCCAGGTCGGGCAGACCACGGCCAGGCCGAGGATCTTGCCCGCGTCGTCGTACACGGCCTGGGCCACGATGAACAGCAGCACGCCCGTGGTCTTGCCCTTGATGATGGTCTTGCCCAGGTAGCTTTTCGTGCCGCCCATGACCGACTTGAAATAGTCGCGGTCGGCATAGCTGTTGGCCAGGGGCTCGCCGGACTTGGTCGCGCCGGCCACGGGCCTGCCGTCCGGGGCGATGACCATGGCCGAGGTGAGGCTGTTGGAGTTGGCGATGAACTTGTCGAGCATGGCCTGGGCGCGTTCGGGGGAGCCGGTCAGGGCCTCCTGGACCACGCGGAGGTTGGCCAGGTTTTCCGCCTGGTCGCGGGCGCTTTCGATGAAGAGGTCAAGGATGTTGACCGTTTCCTTGGCCGTGCGAGCCAAGGCCTGCTCCTGCAGGGTGGTGGAAATGTGGAAGGTGGAGGAGGCCGTGTACGCGATCAGCAAGGCGATACCGACAAACAGCGAAACAAGGACGGCGAGCGTCAGGACGGCGTTGATGCCCATCTTTCTCATGGCGTTTCTCCTGGGACGGCTGGCTTGACGTATGCATCGTGCAGGCCAGACCTTGGTATCGCCTGGCGTTGGGGATGCTGTGGCCAGGAAGGAGAACGCACTTCAAGGGAAGAACAGGAGAGCACAAGTCGATATAGATCGACGCATTGTCCTCTCGCCCCGAACGTCCAAGCGAGGAGGAGTATATGGACGTATCGACCTATTTCTAGCCCGTTTTATTGGTTGTTATTGACCTCAAGAAAGTACCAATTTAACGTGACGCTCCCGAGGACGTCGACCGATCGGAGGGTGCTGTGGCCCAGGGAAGACCGAAAAGCGTGCGCCTTGGCGGCACGGGCGAAAAACTCTACATGGCGCTCAAGCTGTCTGGCCTGTCCTGGGGGACGCGGATCGGGCCGAACCACATCTCCGTCGACGGCCGGTGGGCGCAGTGCGGGCTGCCGCGCAGCGTCAACACCGTCATCGAAGACATCCGCTCGGGCATTCCGGCCCACCGGCTGGAGCGTTACGCCGGCTATTTCCAGGTCCCGGTCGGCGTGTTCACGGACGAATCCGTCGGCTCCTGCTCGGCGGCCTTTTCCTGCGAGATCCTGCGCAACAAGAATCGGTTCGCCAAAAGCGCCGCCATCGACGTCAGCCTCCACGACAGTCTGGCCCGCAAGCACATCGTGGAGCGCAACGGGGTGGCGGCCAACTATCCCCTCTACCAGCTCCTGTCCGGCGTGCACAAGATCTACTACAAAAGGGACGGCGGCGAACGCATCTACCAGGGCGCGGCCAAGACCGAGACCCAGACCGAGACGGGGATCGCCATCGCCGTCGTCATCGTGGTGGACGGCATTCCCGTGGAGTTGTCCGGGACGCTGTTTCGCTGGAACAACTTCATCCATATCCAGTATCATTCCGAAGACTACCAGCTCCTCGGCTACATGATCGCCCCCAATCCCATGGAATCCATCCTGCTGCGGCGGCGCGACCCGTTCCACATGAGGTTTTGCGGCCTGTCCGGGAGTCTGGACATGACCGCCGTGCCGGACCGGTACGAGGCCTGTTCGGTCAAGCAGGGCCTGGGCGAGGGCCGCAGCCAGTCGGAAGTGTTCGACGCGCTTCTGGGAGAGGTCCTGCGGGAAGGGGCGCTGGAGCCCGGGGATGCGGCCCACGCCCGGGCGGCCGCCCTTTTCGCCGGCTCCTAGGCCCGCAGCGGCCCATCACTCCGCGACAACGGATCGCTGCTCGACGCTTGGCCGGAAAGGGCGCTGCGGCGACGGCCCCGCGCCGCCGCAGCGCCCTGAGTCCATGGTCCGCGAAAAGCGCAGGCGCGCATTTCGCGGGCGCCACGCTAGGCGGGCAGCGCCGCCTGGCCGCCGCCCTGGATGTCGGCCACCAGGGCGCTCAGGTTCTGGGCCAGTTCGGCCAGCTCGGTCACGGCCCGGGAAGACTCGGTCATGGCGCCGGCCGTCTCCGAGGCGATGCGGTTGATGGACTCGACCGAGCGGTTGATCTCCTCGGCGGTGGCGGATTGCTGCTCGGCCGCCGTGGCGATGGCCCGGACCTGGTCCCCGGCCGTGTCCACCACGGTGACGATGCCGGAAAGCGCCTGGCCCGAGCGCTCGGCCAGGTGCGTGGCCGTGTCCACGGCCGAGGCCGCCTCCTCCACCATGCGCTCGGTCTCCGTGGTGCCGCGCTGGATGCCGGCGATGGCCTCGCCCACTTCCTTGGTGGCGTGCATGGTCTTTTCGGCGAGTTTTCTCACTTCGTCGGCGACCACGGCGAAGCCGCGCCCGGCCTCGCCGGCCCGGGCCGCCTCGATGGCGGCGTTAAGGGCCAGGAGGTTGGTCTGGTCGGCGATGTCGGAGATGACGCCGAGCACCGCGCCGATGCCCTGCGCCTGCTGGCCCAGGCCCCGCATGTTCTCCTTGAGTCGGCCCGCCGCCTCGCGCACGCCGCCCACGGCCGAAACGACCTGGACCACGAGGTCCGCCCCTTCCCGGGCGCGGTCCCTGGCGTCCTGGGCTCCCTGGGCGGTGTCGCCGGCGTTCTTGGCCACCTCGAGGATGGTGGCGTTCATCTCCTCCACGGCCGTGACCGTCTCCTGGACGCGGCCGTGCTGTTCCCGGGCCCCCTGGCTGGCCTGCTCGATCTGGGCCGAAAGCTGCTGCGAGGCGGCGGCCATGCGGTCGGAGGTCGCGGCGGCCTTGGCCGCCGTCTCGGTCATGAGGGCGTTTTGGCTTTCGATGCGGGCCTGCTGCGCGTGCAGTTCGGTGCGGTCGTCCCAGAAGGAGATGGAGCCGAGCATGGCGCCGTCCATGTCGAAAAAGGGCGTGCTCGTCACGTGGACGCGCAGGCTGCGGCCCGAGGGCGTGGCGAAGGCGTTCTCGGCCGTCTTTTGCCGTCCTTCCTTGATGGCCTGGTCGGAGCAGGTCTCCCTGGCGGCGTCGCCCAGGTAGAAAAGCCCCGAGGGCTGGCCGACGTAGGTCTCGGGCGGGCCGGTCTTTTCCAGCAGGCGGCAGAGGTGGTCGTTGGCCCAGACCATCCTGAAGTCCGGGCCGACGATGCCGCAGGGGGTGGGGATGCCGCGCATGACGCCCTGGGCGAAGCCGAGCTTGTTCTTGAGCTCGCCGACCATGGTCTCGAGGTTGCGGGCCAGCGCCGCCAGCTCGAAGCGGAATTTGCCGGAAAGGCCGGCCTTGAGGTCGCCGCCGGCCACCTTCCCGGTGAAGTCCATGACCGCGCGCAAGGGGCCGAGGACCACCACCCGGTTGAAGACCACGATCAGCGCCGCCGCCACGGCCAGCACGGCCAGCCCCAGCCCGATGAGCACGTTGCGCTGCCCGGCGGCCAGCTCCGACAGCTCGGCCGCGTCGGCGGCCATGCACACGACCCAGCCCGTCTGGGGGGCCTGGGCCACGGCCATGTACTTTTCCTCGCCGCCGAAGGCGTAGGCCGCGAGGCCGTTTTTGACCGCCAGGGCCTTGGCCGCGATGGAGGCGTCCCCGGGCTTGGTCAAAAGCAGCGACGGGTCCTTGGCGTGGGCGATGACCCGCCCCTCGCCGTCGAACATGAAGCCGTAGCCGGTGCGGCCGAAGCGCACCGGATCGATGAATTCCTTGGTGAAGGCGTCCCACCTGGGGAAAAGCGCCGCCGCGCCGCGCGGCTTGCCGGCCGGGTCGACGATGACGTGGGCCACGACGAAGAGCACGCCGCTCGACGGCCCTTCCTTGAAGACGGTCCGGGTGATGACGCTTTTCTTGCCGGCCTTGATCTCCTTGAGGAAGTCGCTGTCGGCGTAGGAGGCGGCGGGCGGAGCGTCGCCCTTGGCCGCCGAGGCCACGGCCTTGCCGTCGAGGTCGATGAAGGCCGCGCGGTACAGGTTGTTGGAGGTCCCGACGTAGCCCTTGAGCATGTCCGCGGCCCGGGCCGGCGCGCCGATGACCGCTTCCAGGGCGACGGGCAGGTTGGCCAGGTGCTCGGCCTCGTCGTCCAGGGTGTCGAGGTAGAGGCCGAGAATCTTCGCCGTGCTGTCGGCGGACTGGCGCAGGGCCTCCTCCTTGAGGCCGGTGGTGATGGCGTAGGTCGAGCGCGTGGCGTAGACGATGAGCGACGCGATGCCGACGAAAAGCGAAACCACGACCGCGACCGTCAACACGGCGTTGATACCTGCCTTGCCCATGGGGGTCCTCCGGGTGTTGCCCGGCGACGGGTGCACGGTCGGCACGGCGGGCGTGCCGCCGGGCCGGGCCGCGGAGGAACGCACGCGTGACGGCAGGCGGATGGGAACGCCGGGAGGGCGCGCCCAAGGCCTGCGGATGTCGCCGGTAGTGGCCATCTAAAGTGGAATTGACAGGATTGTCAAATGAGGCCGCCATGGCGCGGGGAAGGCGGGGGAGGCGCTTGAGGGGCCGCCGTGCCGGCGCGGCGGCCCCAAAGAGGCTTCGCGGCGGGAACGGCCTCAGGCCGGCAGGGCGGCCTGGCCGTCGCCGCGGATCTCGGCGACCAGGACCGACAGCCCTTGGGCCTGGTCGGCCAGTTCGGTCACGGCCGTGGCCGACTGGAGCATGGCGTCGGCGGTCTCCGAGGCGATGCGGTTGATGGCCGCCACGGACTGGTTGACTTCCTCCACCGAGGCCGACTGTTCCTCGGCCGCCGTGGCGATGGCCCGGACCTGATCGCCGGCCGCTTCCACCACGGCCACGATGTCGGCCAGGGCCGAGCCCGAGGACTTGGCCAGGGCCGTGGCCTCCTCCACGCTGGCCACGGCGCCGTCCACCAGGGACACGGTTTGGGTGGTGCCCTGCTGGATGCCGGCGATGGCCTCGCCCACCTCCTTGGTGGCGGCCATGGTCTTTTCGGCGAGCTTTCTGACCTCGTCGGCGACCACGGCGAAGCCGCGCCCGGCGTCGCCGGCGCGCCCAGCCTCGCTGGCGGCATTGCGCGCGCGCAGGTTGGTCTGGTCGGCGATGTCGGAAATGACGTCCATGATGTGGCCGATGTTGTCGGCCTTCTGCCCGAGCAGCGTCATGGACTCCCGAAGTTCCAGGATGCGCTGGCGGATGTTTTCGATGGAGGCGACGGCCGAACGCACGCCTTCGGCCCCGGTGACGGCCTTGGCCTTGGCCTCGGCGGCGCTGGCCGCGGCCGAGGAGGCGTTGCGGGCCACTTCGAGCACCGTGGCGTTCATCTCTTCCATGGCCGTGGCGGTCTCGATCATGCGGTCGCGCTGATGCCTGGCGCCGCCGGCCACCTGCTCGGCCTGGGCCAGCAGGCTGCCCGAGGAGTCCATCATGGATTCGGAGACGTTGCGGGCCTTGCCGGCGGCATCGTTCATGGTGGTGAGCAGTTCGTTGGTGCGGGCCTCCTGCGCCTTGGTGGCTTCCAGGGCATGGTCGGCATCGGCGGCGTGCTGTTCGGCTTCGATGCCCTTTTGGCGGGCCTCGTTCATGATCGCTTCCAGGCTTTTCACCATGCGGGCCATGGCTTCGCGCAGTTCGGCGAGTTCGGGCGGGAAAAAGCCCGACGCCGTGGCGTGGAGATCGCCGCCGGCAACGGCCGTGGCATATCCCTGAAGCCGCCGCAGGGGCTGGCGCAACGAGCGGCCGAGGGCGACGAGCACCGCGAGGAAGATCACGGCCCCCAGGGTCATGCCCGAGGCCTGGATGGTCATGAGCGTCGTGACGGAATCCTCGGTAATGTCCTGCAGCCGCGCCACGGCCTTGTCCTGGGCGGCGACGGCGTCTTCCGCGGCGACGAGGAGTTTGTCGGACGTACTGCCGTCTCCCTTGGCCAACAGCACTTCCACCGCCGCGACGAAGGGCGTAATCTTCGCCCTGACCGCTTCGAGCATGGCCGCCGTTTGCGCGTCGGGCGTCGGGATGACGAACGACTTGCCGTTCTGGTACTTCCCGCCCCGTGTCAGCAGGGTCTGCACGGATTCGAAGG
>JAEWCY010000175.1 GCA_023390395.1 Pseudomonadota bacterium
TCAGGGGGAATGCCTCCGGCGGCCAGGAGGGGCCGGGGGCCCCTCCTGGACCACCCCAGTATGGGATGCGCCGGGATGCGGAAGAATGGGTGGGCGCTATTTGCGCGAGAGGCCGAGCGTCTCGACGATCGCGGCGGCGGCCTTGGCCGTGTAGTCCTCGGGCGAAAGCGACGCCTTGTCCGCGTCGGACAGGACGCCGCGCGGCTTGTTGACGAATTTGGGGTCGGGCGTGACGCCGTAGGACGCCGGGAAGGTGTTCTCGAAGTACATCTCCTGGAAGCCGATGAACTTCAGGTGGTGCGCCGTGGCGTCGAGGATCGACACTTCCGACGGCTCCACAAGCCCCATTTCCCGGGCCTTCATGAGGCCGGCCAGGCATTCGCCGCCCTGCGTGCAGCTGATGTGCCCGTGGCGGTTGGCCGTGAGCATGCCTTCCATGATGGCCTGCTCGGTCACCTGGATCACCTGGAAGCTGCCCGGGCCGCCGATCTTTTCGTACTGCTCCACGAAATGGGCCACGCGCGGGAACGAGACCGGATTGCCGATCATGGCCGCCTGGGCCACGGACGGGGTCACGGCCACGGGCTCGTAATGCCGCTTGGCCGGGTCTGACTCGGCGTAGTAGCGCCAGACCGGGTCGGCATGGTGGGACTGCACGCCGAAGATGCGGGGCAGGGAGCGGATGACGCCGAGCTTTTTGAGCTTCAGGAAGCCGCCCATGATCGCCGTCACGTTGCCCGCGTTGCCGATGGGCACGAACACGCACTTGCGGTAGGTGTCCCAGCCGAACCATTGGGCCACCTCGAAGGCGTAGGACTCCTGGCCCAGGATGCGCCAGGCGTTTTTCGAGTTGAGCAGCGCCACGCGGTAGTTGTCGGCCAGATGCTCGACCACCTTCATGCAGTCGTCGAACACGCCCGGCACCTCGATGACCGTGGCGCCGCTGCCGAGCGGCTGGGCCAGCTGCTGCGGCGTGACCTTGCCCTTGGGCAGGATGACCACGGACTTGATGGGGCCGCCGACGTAGGCGGCGTAGAGCGCGGCCGAGGCCGAGGTGTCGCCCGTGGAGGCGCATACGGTGAGCACGGAGTCCCAGTCGTTGACGCGCACGAGGTGCTTCAAATAGCTGAAGGCGCAGGCCATGCCCCGGTCCTTGAAGGAGGCGCTGGGGTTCTGGCCGTCGTTTTTGTAGAAAAACGGCACGCCCACGGTTTCGGTCAGGGCCTCGTTGGCGGCCACGAGCGGCGTGTGCCCCTCGCCGAGGTAGACGATGTCGCCCTCGTCCATAACCGGGGCCATGAGCTCATAGTAGCGCAGCACGCCGCGAAGCGCGGTTACGCGCGTGGACGCCCGCTTGTCGAACAGCGACTGCCAGTAGCTGGCCGGGTATTCGAGCAGGCTGTCGAAGGTCGTGTCCTCAAGGATGAACACGCCCCCGCAGTGCGGACAGGTGTAGTAAAGCTCCCGGATGTCGAACCGGGCCTGGCAACCCAGGCAGACATATTCCATCTTGCCCCGGTAGGCCGGAAAATCGCTGACCGTGATCATGGCGCTTCCTTCTCCTCGCGTCGTGTCCCCGAAGCCTGCCCGGCACGGACCGACCATCGCAACAACGAACTTCACTCAAAAATATCTGGCCCTGACAAAAATCCGTCTCACCTCAAAAAAATGCCAAGGAGCCGGCCTGAACCCGAAAAGGGAGTCCAGAGGGCGCCAGCCCTTTGGCCGCCGGAGGCGTTCCCCTCTCCCCAATTACCACTCCACGAGCTACGCCGGCCAGAGGGCTCGGGCGGTGGCCACCCACATGACGACGCCGCAGGCGACCTTGGCGGTCATGCCGAACACCTTGCCGTACATGGCCCCCATGGCGGCCCGACGTGCTGCGGCGTCGTCGCGCCCATGGGCGCGCTCGAAGACATAGCAGCCGAGAAACGCGCCGGCAACGGCCCCGAACAGGGCTCCGATGCCGAGAAAAAACGGCGCGCCGAGCAATGCGCCGGCAAACGCGCCGAGAAACCCGCCCAGGTTCCCCTTGCCCGTGGCCCCGTATTTCTTCGCGCCAAAGAGCTGGGCGAAAAGCTCCACCGCTTCGCCGGCCAGCCCCACGCACACGAGCATGGCGTAAAAGGCGAACCCCAGGTGCGGCGCGGGATGGAAATAGTCCCAGAGCGCCACGAGCCCGAGCAGCAGCCAGTTCGCCGGCAGCCCGAAAACGTGGAGCGTCAGGCACGCCAGCAGCACAAGCAGGAACAAGACGACGAAGGCGACCGTCACGCGCCCTTCTCCCGATTGTCGATGACGCGCGTGGCCTTGCCCTCGGACTTGGGCAAGGAATTGCGCTCCACGAGCTCCACCTTGGGCGTGACCAGGATTTCGTCGCGAAGCCGCGCCACGATGCGTTTTTGCAAAGCGGCCAGCTGGCGCATGTCCTCCACGAAGTACTCGTCGCGAATCTCCACCTTGATCCGCAGGTTATCGATGAACCCGTCGCGCTCGAGCATGATCAGGTAGTTCTGGCCGACCTCGGGCATGGCCATGAGGATGCGCTCGATCTGCATGGGGAAGATGTTACAGCCCTTGACGATCATCATGTCGTCGCAGCGGCCCTGCAAGCGGTCGAGGCGGCGGTGTTCGCGGCCGCACGGGCAGGTTCCGGGCAGAAAACGCGTCATGTCGCGGGTGCGGTAACGGATGATGGGCATGCCCTCGCGTCCGAGGCTCGTCATGACGAGTTCGCCGAGCTCGCCGTCGGGCACGGGCTCGCCCGTGGCCGGGTCCACGATCTCGGGCAGATAGGCGTCCTCCCAGACGTGCATGCCGTGCTGCTCCCGGCACTCGAAGGCGACGCCAGGGCCGTTCATTTCGGATAGGCCGTAGGAGTTGTAGCACTTCATGTCGTAGAGATCTTCCAGGCGACGGCGCGTCTCCTCGGTGTAGGGCTCGGCCCCGACCAGGGCAATGCGCAGCGGCAGCGTGCGCGGATCGATGCCCATCTCGGCGAAGACCGTGGACAGGTACAGGGCGTAGGACGGAATGATGTGGATGCCCGTGACCTTGAAGTCCATGAGCAGCTTGATCTGGCGGTGGCTGTTGCCCGCGCCGGCGGGAATGGTCAGGCAGCCGAGCTTTTCCGCGCCGCAGTGGATGCCGAGCCCGCCGGTGAAAAGGCCGTAGCCGGACATGTTCTGGATGACGTCTTCCTTGCGTAGCCCCACCATGTGCATGCAGCGCGCCATGAGCGACGCCCACCAGTCCAGGTCGTTTTTCGTATGGTAGATGACCGTGGGCGTGCCGGTAGTGCCGGAGGAGACGTGCATGCGCACCATTTCGCTTTGCGGCAGGGCGAGCAGCTTGTCCGGGTAGCTGTCGCGCAGGTCCTGCTTGGTGGTAAACGGCAGGCGCCTGACGTCGTCGAGGCTCGTGACAGCCTCGGGATCGACGCCGCACTCCTTGAAGCGCTGCGCGTAAAACGGCGATTTCGCCGCCTGCCTGAGCGTCGTTTTCAGGCGCTTTAGCTGCAACCGCTCGATCTCGGGCCTCGAAAGCCCTTCCGCTGCATCGTAATACACGGCCGCTCCTTTGCGCGCTCTGCGTGCGCATGCGGAGGGGAATGAAGGTGTGGGGAGAAACCCCCTCTTCCCCCCAAAAACTTTCAACGTGCTGCACGCCGCCCCGGCCTCTCGTCCATGCCGGGCGGACGCCCGCAGGTGGGGAGGTCCAGGAGGGGGTCTCCCCCTCCTGGCCGCCGGAGGCCTCTTCCCTCCTCCCTCGCCCCGCCTTAGCCAAATCCCAGTTCAGACGGGGGTGGGATGTCGGAGAGGTTCTCGAAGGCGGTGGATTCCTTGAAAAAGGTCAGGCGCACCATGCCCGTGGGCCCGTTTCGCTGCTTGCCGATGATGATCTCGGCCACGTTGTCCTCGGGCGTGAGTTCTTCCTTTTTTTTGTAGGCCGCGCCGCGGTAGAGGAAGATGATGACGTCGGCGTCCTGCTCGATGGCCCCGGATTCGCGCAGGTCGGACATCATGGGGCGCTTGTCGGCGCGCTCCTCGACCTTGCGGTTGAGCTGGGAGAGCGCGATGACGGGCACGTGCAGCTCCTTGGCCAGGGCCTTGAGGCTGCGGGAAATGTCGGAGATCTCCTGTTCGCGCGAGTCGATGTGGCGCGAGGCGCGCATGAGCTGGAGATAGTCCACCACGATGAGCCCCAGGCCGTGCTCGGCCTTCAAGCGGCGGCAGCGGGCGCGCAGGTCCATGGTGGTGATGGCCGGGGTGTCGTCCACGAAGATGGGCGCGGCCGAAAGGTGGTTGGCGGCGTCGTAGAGCTTGGCCCAGTCGTCGTCGTCCAGGCGTCCCCGGCGCAGCTTGGCCAGGTCCACCTTGCCCCAGCAGCAGAGCATCCGCTGCATGATCTGCTCCATGGACATTTCCAGCGAAAAGACGGCCGTGGGCACGCCGTGCATGGCCGCGCCGCGCATGGCCACGTTCATGGCGAAGGCGGTCTTGCCCATGGAGGGGCGGCCGGCGATGATGATGAGGTCGGAAGGCTGCAGCCCCGCCGTGTACTCGTCGAACTGGTAGTAGCCGGTGGGCACGCCGGTGACCAGCTCCTTGTTCTCCATGCGCTTTTCGATCTGCTCGAAGACGCGGGTGACGAGGTCCTTGGAGGAGTGCAGGCCCTTGGTGGTGCGCGAGTCGGCGATGGCGAAGATGGCCTGCTCGGACTCGTCCAGGAGCTTTTCGGTTTCCTGGCCGCCTTCGTAGCAGCGGCTGATGATGTCCACGGCCGCGCCGATGAGCTTTCGCTGCACGGCCTTTTCCCGGACGATGCCGGCGTGGTGCAGGGCGTTGGCGGCGGAGATGGTGGAAGTGGTCAGATCGGCCAGGTAGGCCGGTCCGCCGACCTCGTCCAGTCGGCCGGAAGCGCGCAGGGCCTCGGCCAGGGACACGAGGTCGATGGGGGCGTTCTGGCGCGAGAGGTCCAGGATGGCCTGGTAGATGAGGCGGTGGGCCGGGGAGTAGAAATCGTCCTCGCCGACCAGGTCGACGAGATTGAACAGGATGGAGTTCTTGAGCAAAACCCCCCCCAGAACCGCCTGCTCGGCTTCGAGGTTCTGGGGGGGGACTTTTTTCAGGACGTCGGAGGAGACCCGCTCCAGGGCCTGCCCGGTCAGCGGCTCGCCGCTTCCGACAAGGCCGGAAGTCTTGGAATTACGCGGTTTCTTCCTCGGACTGTCCACTGGCTTCGGCGGCTTCGGCGGCAACCGGGGCGGCGGCGGCCGGCGCGGCGAGGGTTTCTTCTTCCTCGGCCCCGCCCTGGCGCATGACGGTCACGTTGACCACGCCGCGCAGTTCGGGCAGGAGCTTCACCTGGACGGCGTACTGGCCCAGCGCCCGGATGGGCTCGTCGAGGACGATCTTCTTGCGGTCGATCTCGACGCCGGCCTCGGCCAGCTTGTCGGCGATGATGCCGGAGGTGACCGAGCCGTAGAGCTTGTCGCCCTCGCCCACGCGCACCTCGACGACCACCTCCACGGCGGCCAGCCTGTCGGCCAGCGACTGGGCGGCGGAGGCCAGGGCGTCGCGCTTGGCCTGCAGCTTTTTGCGCTCGTTTTCGAAGCGGCGCATGTTGGCGTCGGTGGCCAGCATGGCCAGTCCCTGGGGTATCAGATAATTGCGGCCGTAACCGGGCTTGACGGCGACCTTGTCGCCAAGGCGGCCCAGGTTTTCCACGTCCGCGCGCAAAATCAGTTCCATGGCGTCCCTACCTTACATTTTCTTGAGGTGCTCGGCGCTATGGGTGGCCGTGTAGTACAGAAGGGCCATCTGCCGGGCGCGTTTGATCTGCAGGGTCAGGCGACGCTGACACTTGGCGCAGGTGCCGGTGATGCGCCGGGCGATGATCTTGCCCCGCTCCGTGACGAAATCCTTCAGGATGTCCGGACGCTTGTAGTCGATGGGCAGGTTCTTGTTGGCGCAGAAGCGGCAGAACTTCTTTTTCGGGGTGAATTTCTTCTTGAACGCCATGGCTTAGGCTCCCTCGGGCACGTACTTGTCGGCGAGCTTGACGGTGACGAACTTCATGATGCCGTCGGTGATGCGCACGATGCGCTCGAATTCGGCGATGGCCGTGGCCGGGGCGGCGAACTCGAAACGGGTGTAATGGCCGCGGGTCTTCTTCTGGACGGGATAGGCCAGCTCGCGCATCCCCCACTCGTCCACGGCCAGCATGTCGGCCTTTTCGCGCTCGAGAACGCCCTTGAGGTTCTCGAGGATCTCCTGCCGGTTGTCGGCCGCGAGCTCGGGAGAGAGCAACAGCAGCGCTTCGTACTTCCGCATGATTCCTCCTTGTGGTCTGTGGCCCTTTCTCCCGGGCGAACCCATCGGAAAGAGCAAGGCGAACGGGAGTCGTTACCTTCGACGCCCCGCGCTGTCAAGCGGTTCCCGCGCCTTCTTGCCAAACGCCGGGGGGCGACATAGAAACCCAGACGGCATCTCCGGCCTTGCGCCGCGCCACAGGCCCTTTCCGAGGAATCCATGCGCATCCGCACCAAGCTCCTGCTCGTCCTGCTGACCCTGGCCGTGCCGCCGCTTCTGGCCGTGAGCTTCTACGCCCTGTACGAAGGCCGGCTCCTCGGCCGGGAGCTGGCCGCCCGGGCCGCCGACGCCTACCGCCGCGCCGCCGAGCAGGAACTGGCGCTCATGGTCGACCTCATCGGCGAGGATCTCAACGACAACCGGCGGATGATGGAGCTGTCCCTGGCTTTCCTGGCCCAGGCCGCGCGCACGGCCCTGACCGCGCGCCCCCTGCCCGGCGCGGCGGCCCACACGGTGGAGGAGTTCGACGCCGCCGGCGGCCTGCCTTCCGGCCTGGCCCCCTTGCCGGACTACCCCGTGCCGGCCACGGCCGACGCCCTGTCCATGAGTCGCCCGCAGGGGCTCTCCCGGCCCTTCCCGGCGGAAGCCGCCGCCCAGTTGAGCGGCCTTGCGCCCACCATGCGCACCCTGCGCGGCAAGCTGGCGGAAAACATGCTCTGGGCCTACGTGGCCCTGCCCGACGGCCTCATGGCCTCCTACCCCGGCCATGGCCGCATGCCCGAAGGCTACGATCCGCGCGACCGCTCCTGGTACAAGGAGGCGCTGACGCGACGGGAGGCGGCCTGGACCATCCTGGTCGACGCCTCCACGGGCAAGCTCACGGCCACGGTCTCCATGCCGGTTTTCGACCGCGACGGACGTCTCCTGGCCGTGGCCGCCATCGACGCGCCCATCGAGACCATGCTGCCGGAAAGCGACCTGTCCCGGCGCTGGGGCCAGGGAGTCAAGGCGCTCATCGTGCGGGCCGTCGAAGCTCCGGGCGCAGGCAGGCTGGAGGTCGTCGGCACCCAGAACTTCATGGACGCGGCCAAGACGTGGAACGCGGTGCTTTCGCCCGAACGCCTCCCCTCCTCGAACCCCGACGACGAGGCGCGGCTGGCCCGGGCCATCGCCTCCAAGCGGCCCGAGGAACTCGGCCTGGAAATGGACGGCCAGGCGTATTTCGCCGTGTTCAAGCCCTTTCCGGACACCCCGGCCGGCCTGCTCGTGCTCGTGCCGCGCGAGGCGGTGCTGCGCCAGGCCGACTCGGCCGAGGCCTCGATCCTGGACCGCACGCGCGGCATGCTGGCCGTGGTCGTGGGCGTAAGCCTTTTAGCCGTGGCCGGCGCAGCCGTGCTGGCCAGCCTCGGGGCCCGGGCCGTCACCCGGCCGGTCACGGCCCTGTGCCGGGCCGCCGGCAAGCTGGCCCAGGGCGACCTGGACTCCCGCGCCCCGGTGTCCGGCCACGACGAACTGGCCGAGCTGGCCGACTCCTTCAACGCCATGGCCCCCAAGCTGGCCGAGCGGCTGCGCCTCAAGCAGGATTTGCTGCTGGCCATGGAGGTGCAGCAAAACCTCCTGCCAAGCGCCCCGCCCCGCCTGCCGGGGCTGTCCGTGGCCGGCTCCACCCGCTTTTGCGACGAGACCGGCGGCGACTATTTCGATTTTCTGAAGATAACGGAGGACGGCCGGGGCGGCCTGGACGTGATCGTGGGCGACGCCACCGGGCACGGCATCGCGGCGGCGCTGTTCATGGCCACGGGCCGGGCGCTCCTGCGCGCCGGCCGGGCGGCCAGGTCGGACCCGGCGGCCCTGCTCACCCTGGCCAACGGGCTGCTGTGCCAAGACACCATGGATTCCGGCCGGTTCCTTACCCTGTTCCACCTGCGCCTGGCGGACGGGGGGCTCGTCCCTCAGGGACACCTGGATTGGGCCCGGGCCGGGCACGACCCGGCGCTCCTCTACGATCCGGCCACGGACGCCTTCGAGGAGCTCATGGGGCCGGGCCTGCCGCTTGGCGTCCTGTCCGACTACGCCTACGAGGGCCAGACCCGGCCGGGGCTCGCCCCGGGCCAGATGCTGGCCCTCGGCACGGACGGCATCTGGGAGGCGCGAAACCCCGCCGGCGAGATGTACGGCAAGGACCGCTTCCGGGCGGTGCTGCGGGCCCATGCCAAGGCCCCGGCCGCGGACATCCTGGCCGCCGCCCACCAGGACGTGGCCGACTTCCAGGCCGGGGCCCCCCGCGACGACGACATCACCCTGGTCATCGTCAAGGCGGACCCCGCCTGAGGGAAACTTCCTACAGCCAGCGCGCCTGCACGGGATTGCGCGGCGGCACCCCGGCGAAGCGGGCCTTGGGAAAGCCGAGCATGAGCCCGCCGTGGACCTTCTGGCCCTCGGCCAGGCCCAGGGCGGCGCGCACGGACGGATCGTCGTTGGCCGCATGGGTGAGCAGCCCGGCCCAGCAGGTCCCGAGCCCCCGCGACACGGCGGCCAGCTCCATGAAGGTGAGCGCGATGCCGCAGTCGGCCGCGCCGAAGGGCGCGGCGGCGTCGGTCCAGGTCACGGCCAGGGCCGGCGCGCCGCGCAGGAAGCAGTCGCGGCCGCGCTCCCACAGGGCCGAATACTTGGCCCGCGTGCCCTTGGCCGCGAAATAGGCGGCGGTCAGTTCGGCCAGCTCCCGCACCTTGGCCGGATCGATGGTGACGATCCAGCGGATCTCCTGGACGTTGGAGGCCGTGGGAGCGTAGCGGGCGACGTCCAGCAGCGTGTCCATGAGTTCCCAGGACACGGGCTTGTCCTTGTAAACCCGGATGGAGCGCCGGCCGCGCAGCATGCCGTCCACGACGTCGGGCTCGGGCCAGGACCGGATGTTTTGCAGCACGCCCACGGCCGGGTCCACGGCGTCGACCCGGCTGTTGGTCAGCGCGCCGTGCGGGCACACGGCCACGCAGTGCCCGCAGGCGTTGCACACGGCCGGATCGGCGGCCACCGGGCCGCCCTCGGCGTCGAGCTCCAAAGCGCCGCTCGGGCATTCCATGACGCACAGGCCGTCCTTTTTGCATTTGGCGGCATCCACTTCGATCAGTTCCATCCCGAACCTCCTTGATGGGCGTTGCGGCCGAAAAGGCGCGAAAGGCCACAGGGCGACACTAGCGCGGCCGGGAGGCTTTGCAAGAAGGCACGCCCGGGTGGCGTGGGCACCGGGAGGAAACCGTGGCGAGGGAAACATTCGGGGCAGCGGCGGCCGGACCCGGAGGCAGGGGGACGGGGCCGGCCGACGGTCCCTTTGACGTGAGGGGACCCGTTATGCGCGCGTACGGGTCGGCGCGGCGGTCCGCGCCAGAAGTCCGATGCGATGTCTCAAGCTACAGCCAGACGATCCGGGTTCCGGGAGCCGCGCCGACATGGGCCTCGCGCGAGCCGGGGTAGCCCAGGAAAAGGGCGGCGTACACCGTGGCCGAGGCGGGAATGGCCATGGCGGCGGCCAGTTCCTCGCAGCCCGCGGCGGCGCGGACCATCTCGCCGGCGAAGCACACGCCAAGCCCAAGCCCGGCGGCGATCCATTCCATGCGGGCCACGGCCAGGGAGCAGGCGGCGGCGGATGCGGCGTCGGCGGCGGGACCGTAGGCCACGGCCATGTGGGGCGCGCCGCCGAAGACCACCTCGCGCGCCTTGGCCTCGGGCCCCAGGCCGTCGACCAGGATGCCCTCCCGGCGCAGCCAGCCGGCGGCCAGGTCGGCCGCCTTGTCCATGGCGGCGGCGGACTCCAGCATGACGAAGCGCGCCCGTCCGGGAGCCTCGCCCGGAGCCGGGCGGCAGGCGGCGGCGACCAGGTCGCGCAGCACCCGCATGGAGACGATCTTCTCCGCGAACACCCGCACGCTACGGCGGCTTTTCATGAGCTCCGCCTGGGCCCTGGAGGCGACGCCGGTCCAGGAGCAGCGGCCCGAGGCCGGGTTGGCCAAGCCGGGCAGGAGGTTGTCGTCGCAAAATCCGGCGTTGATGCGAAGCGAGGTGCGGGAGGTCGCCGCGCCGGCCGACGCCGGGGGCGCGGCGGGCGCGACAGAAGCGGCCGGGGACGCATCCCGGGTCGGTTTTCCGGCCGTCGGCGCACAGATGAAGGGAACGCCCCTGATATACATGACGCTCTTCGCCGTTCCATCGCCTTTGCCTTGCATGTGTTCCATGAGAGACTCCTTTGAGGCTCTTTGGCCTTATGCATGGGCCTACGCGCAAACTCCCGGCCGCACAACGTCCCGAATTCCGCATGAAACGTGACTCGTCGCAACGTGACCGCAAGTCCCCCTTGTTTTTTCCTTGAGAAAGGCACCCGGCTGCGGTATGATTTTTTTCCAGAAAAAGGGGGAACCCATGCGGGTGCTTGTCGTGGACGACGATCCGGCCAGCCGGCAGGTGCTGTCGGCCCATCTTTCCGGACTGGCCGAAACCGTCCTTTGCGAGAGCGGCCAGGAAGCCGTGGACAACGCGGTCCGGGCCATCGGGGCCGGGACGCCCTTCGACGTGGTCTTCCTGGACATCATCATGCCCCACATGGACGGCCACGAGACCCTCATCCGGCTGCGCGAGGTCGAGGACCGCGCCGGCGTGCCGCCGGAAAAGCGGATGCGCGCCGTCATGGTCACCTCCATGGACGACGAGACCAACACCATGACCGCCCTGTTCGACGGCCAGGTGTCCGCCTACCTCATCAAGCCACCCAACCGATCCGAACTTCTTGAAAAACTCGTCACCCTCGGCCTGCTCTCCCTGGAGTGACCCCGCCTCGCCTCTGTTACTTACGGGTCTATTTTATTGACAATTGCATTTACGCGTCCGCCTTGCCCCACGCCCCTCACGACGGCCGCCTGCTGGCCGCGGTCGCGCTTCGCCTCGCCCGCGCCGGGCTGACGGAGACCGGCCCGACTCCGGCAGCACGCGGCTGCGGTCGCGCGCGCGTCGGGGGCAACCAGGTGGCTCACCTGGAGGCGTCTTGAATGATTCGTACCGTTTCCGCCTTGCGCGACTCGAGGATGAGCAGAAAGACATCCGCACCTTTTTGTCTTCGTTCCCACCACTCGGGCTCGGCCAGGGCGAGGATGGCCTCGGCGACGGCGTCCCGTTTTTCTCGGGGCACGGCTCGAAGGCGAGTCAGGCACATCTCTTTCGCTTCGGCCATCTTGTCCGCGATGCTCGCCCGTTTCGTGGCCTCGATTTTCATGCTGCTCCTTTGCGTTCGGTCCGTTGAGGACTATTGCGGAGAGACCTGACCCGGCCGGGACGACGTTCCGTGTCGCCGCCGCAATGACAATGGAACGCCGACGGGCAGTCCCAACGAGGCTCCCCCGAACCTGGGGAAGGGGGCTTTGACCGCCGAAGCGTGGTTCCTCGGGCTCGCCGCCGGTCAAGGCTTCCCCGTCGTCGGTTGATCAAAAAAACAAAGGGCCAGGAACCAGTCCTGACCCTTTGTTTTCGGGATGCTTGCTGGGGCTTTGGGCCTACCAGCGGCGATCTCCGCGGCCACCGCCGCCGGAACGGGGTTTGTCCTCGGCCTCGTTGACCTTCAGATTGCGGCCACCGAACTCCTTGCCGTCCATGCCTTGGATAGCCGCACGGGCGCCTTCTTCGTCCATCTCGACGAAGCCGAAACCGCGAAGCCGACCGGTTTCCCTATCGGTAATGAGGTTTACACTGATGACTTCTCCGAAAGTGGAGAACTGGGTACGGATGTCTTCCTCGGTGGAATTAAAGGACAGGTTTCCGACATAAAGTTTCTTGGACAAGGGTTTTCGCTCCCGTTTTGGGCATGTTTTTTCGCATTGCTTGGAACTATTCACCGGGAGACGCCCAAGATCCAAAAAAAGTATGCTCGTTTAAGGACAGAGTAACAATATACGCACAGCCTGGAGAATGTAAAGGCAAACACTGTAAAAATATAAAAATAAACACCGCGTTGTTTGTACAGGCCTCCTGGTCCTTGACGAGGCTCGTACCGATGCCCGGCGGGGAGACGGCGCTGGCGGGCATGAGCTTCGGCGGCGGGCCGCGACGTGGCCACGGCCCTGGGCCTGGCCGGACGGTAGGCGGACGGACGGAGTCAGCTCGGGTCGAAGCCGGCCAGGGCCGCGGCCAAGGCGTCCCGGCGGGCGGCGATGTCGCCCAGGGCGTCCCGGCGGGCGGCGATGTCGTCGAAGAAGGGCTGAAAGCGCGACTCCAGCTCCCGGAAGACCCGATCCAGACGGGCCGAGAGCCGCTCGTCGAGTTCCAGGCGCAGCCGCTCGCCCCCGGCGGCCAGGCGGCGGCGCATCTCCCGCAGCACCCGCGGCCGCTGCCAGAAAAGGGCGCTGCCGGCGAGCAACGCGCCAAGGGCCGCCACCACCCCGCCGGTCACGTCAAGGACCGTGCCCTTGACCGCCACGGCGAAGATCGTGCCGAGCACCACCAGCGCGCCGCCCAGGGCGGCCTTGGGGTCCATGCCCGTGACGCTGCCCGGGTCGATGCCGGACAGGGGCCCGCCGTCGGCGAGCAGGGCCTCCACCCGCTCCACCGCCTCGGCCAGCACCCGTTCCCGCTGTTCGCCCAGGGCGTCGGCCGGGAGGGCCTCGCCGTGGCGACGCCGGCGCAGCTCGTCGAGGAGCATGCGCACCGAGCCGGTCACGCTCTCGAACACGTGCCCGGCCCCCTGCCGGGCGATGCCCTCCACCTCGCGCTCCAGGTCGCGGGCGAAGACCTCGCCGAGTTCCCGCAGGCGGGCGGCCGGCCCGGCCGCGTCCTTGCGCCGCAGCATGCCGGCCAGGGACCGGCCGAGCATGCCGCCGAAGGTCAGTTCGCGGGCGAAGGCCGCCTCGAACTCGCCGGCCAGCCGGGAATAGGCCGCCTCCACCCGGGCGCGCAGCACCTCGGCCTCGCGCCCGGCGGCCAGGCGGGCGGCCTCCAGGCGCTTGGCGATGCGCTCGCCCTCGGCCGCGTCGGCATCGAGTTCCCGGGACCTGGCCTCCAGGGTGTGGGAAAGCTCGGCCAGCACCCGCTCGGCCGAGCGGCGAACGGCTTCGAGCTTGGCCGCGAAATGCCCCCCCGAGGCGGTCAGTTCGCGGACGTGGCGGCGCACGGCCTCGATGCCGCCGGCCTCGGGATCGGCCAGGCTTTTCGTGGCGGAAACGAGGAAGATGCGGGGGTCGGCCAGGCCCCTGGCCGCGGCCAGCTCGCGCAGGCGGGCGGAATTGACCGCGATCTGCTCGTCGCTGGCCAGGTCGGCCTGGGTCAGGGCGAAGGCCACGCCGCGCCGCCAGGTGTCCGCGGCCAGGTCGAAGAACTCCCAGGCAGAGCGGGAATAGGGATTGAGGGCGGAAAAGACGAAGAGCACCAGGTCGGCCCGGGGAATGAACTCCTCGGTGATCTCCTGGTGCCGGTCGATGATGCTGTCCACGCCCGGCGTGTCCACGATGGACAGGCCGTCGAGGATGGGATTGTCCAGGGCGACGCGCACGACCAGCGGCCCGTCGGGCGTCTCGCCGGGGACCTCGCCCCGGCTGATGATGCGGATGCGGTCCGTGCAGGGGTCCGGGGCGACGTCGGTGACGGTCGCGCCGAGCAGGGCGTTAATAAGGCTGCTCTTGCCGGTCTTGACCTCGCCGACCACGACGAAGAGAAACGGTTCCAGGATGTGGGCGGCGAGCTCCTCGGCGAGTTTTTCCAGGTCCGCCCGGCCGCAGCGGGCCGTGAGTTCGCCAAGGCGGCCCACCAGCCCGGACAGGGCGGCGCGGCGCTCCAAAAAACGCGATTCGAGCAGCGAAACAGCCACGTGGTCTCCAGGCCCGCCCGTCAGCGGGGCAAAAACCAGTCCAGGCCCAGGGCCTCGGCGTCCATAGCCGATCGGGCGTTCTTCTCGTCGGCGGCCGAAATCTTCTTTTCCGAAGCCCGGCACAACTCCTCCTCGCGCACCATGGAGGTGGCGGCGATGCGGATGGAATTGCCGTCCGTGAAGGCCCCGTCGTCGCCTTCATAGTGCATGAGGATCAGGCTCACCGGCTCGCCGCCCGGCGCGCGCAGGCTCCATTTCCAGGTGCGCAGCGTGCCGAAGGCGTTGCCGCGCCATTCCTTGGGTTCGCCGTAGCGCTTCTTGAGGGCTTCCATGATCTTGTTGAAAAAGGTCAGGGACTCGTCGGCGTAGTTGAGCTTGACGCGCACCACCCGGCCGGGCTTGGCGCAAAGCCCCACGTCGACATAGCCGCTGCGAAAGCCCGGCAGCGGGGCCACGGACACCACGCCCAGGGAGGGGCGCTGGGGCGAGCGGTCGATGGTGGTCGAGGCCAGCTTGCCGGACAGCTCGTCCACGTTCTGGCCGAGCCGGATGCCGGCCAGTTCCGTGGGGCCGCCGGCGGCCAGGGCGGCGACCGCCGAAAGACACAGGGCCAGCGCCAGGACGGCGGCCATGGCGCGCGGCAGGTGGCGTGAGAGGACATGCATGGCGGCGACTGCTCCCCGGGGACGGCGCGCCCCGGCGGTCGTGTCGCACGTCCCGGCTCCCTGGTCGCGAAGCCCGGGCGTACGGCTTGAAGGGGCGTTGCCTCGGCCGACGTTAGGCGAAATGGCCCAGGGCTTCCTCCTGGGTGGCGTAGATGGGAAAAATCTCGGTGTAGCCGGAAATCTCGAAGACTTCCTTCATGTAGTCCTTGATGGTGGACAGCACCAGCTTGCCCTGGGTCTTTTTCAGCTGCTGCAAGGCGAGCAGCAGCACGCGAAGACCTGTGGAATTGATGTAGTCCACGTCCTTGAAGTCCATAAGGACCTTCTTCCTGCCCTGGCCGAGAATCTCCATGACCTTGTCCTCGAGCACCTTGGAGGTATTGCTGTCCAGGCGGCCGCCAAGCTCCAGCACGGTGACCTCGCCGTTCTCCTTTTCCACGAGCTGCATGTCCCCACCCCTCTTGCGTTAGTCGATGTCTTTTTCGAGTATCAGACGATTGGCCCCGTTCACCCGTTCGTAGGCGACGCGGTCCATGATCGTGCGCACCAGATGGATGCCGAGCCCCCCGATCTGTCGCGACTCGGGTTCGGAAACGAGGTCCGGGGCCCCGGCCGTCAGCGGATCGAAGGCGCGGGCGTCGTCCTCGATGACGAAGCGCAACCGGCCGCCCTCCTGCCCCATGGCCACGGAAATGACGTGGTCCCCATCGTCGCCGTAGCCGTAATTGATGATGTTGGTGATCAGTTCGTCGAGGACCAGGCGGACCTGGAAGCGCAGCTTGGCGGAAAGGCCGTGGGCCTCGCCGAAGGCCTCCACCGTGTCGGCCAGGCGGTCGAGTTCCAGCAGCCGGTTGTCGAGTCGCAGGGAAAAGCCCGGTTCCATCCTGACCCCGAAGCCCGGGGCGGCACGTAGCCGCCCCCGGCCAAAGGCGTGTTGTCCGCCTTGGCGTCCTGGCGGGACGCCGCGCGGCGGCAGACGGCAGGCTCCCCTCTGTGCGCCCAGGCGAGCCTGGACGCAGCCGCCGCCTTGCCGATCAACGGTCAATTTCCGTTTTTCGCCCCCCTGTCAAGGCGGGCCTGGCCGGGCGGTTGCCAAGGAGCGGCCGCGGACGTAGAAGGCCCGGGCAAGGAGCCATGCCGCCATGAAAGATTTGAACGACGCCCTGGCCGAAACCGAGGCCGACGCCACCGACGCCTTCCTGAGTTCCCTGCCGGAGCTTGCGCCCGGGCAATCCTTCCAGTTCGCCTGCCATCCCGAGGTCCCCTGCTTCAACGCCTGCTGCTCGGACCTCACGCTCATGCTCACGCCCTACGACATGCTGCGCCTGCGCCGGGCGCTTAACATCTCCTCGGCGGACTTCCTCGCCCATTTCGCCCAGCGCATCGCCATCCCGGACACGGGCTTCCCCATGCCCCGGCTCAGGATGCGCGAGGAGAAGCGCAAGCGCTGCCCCTTCGTCTCGGCCGAGGGATGCAAGGTCTACGCCGACCGCCCCGGCGCCTGCCGCACCTATCCCCTGGGCCGGGCCAGCCGGCTCGGCGAGGACGGACAGGTGATCGAGCAGTTCTTCGTGGTGCGCGAGCCCCATTGCCGGGGCTTCGAGGAGGCCGCCGAATGGGACGCCGCCGGCTGGCTGACCGACCAGGACCTGGCCGCCTACAACCGCTCCAACGACCGCTACATGCGGCTCATGGCCCTGGCCCGGGGCAAGGGGGCGCGGCTTGCCGCCAAGCAGGAGCAGATGGTCTGGCTGGCCCTGTACCAACCCGACGCCTTCCAGGAGTTCATCGCCAAGATGGATCTGTTCCGGCTGGTGGAGATCGACGAGGAACGCAAGGCCCGGGTCATGGCCGACGAGGAGGAGGCCCTGGCCTTCGGCCTGGACTGGCTGGAGCTGGCCTTTTTCGGCATCGAGGAGGGGCTTCGGCGCAAGCGCCAGCCCATGCCGTAGCCCCTGTTCAGGGCAGTCCCCAGCCCTGTCGCCCCTCTTTGTAAAGGCGCTCCGGCAGCACGGCCAGCACGGGCGAGGCGGCCGGATCGAGCCAAGCGGCGAGCCCGGCCGCCGCTTCCTCGGGGCAGCCCACCGCGCCGCCCGTGGGCGGACCGCCGGCCGGGCGGGTGTTGAGAAAGACGCAGGAACCGGCGTCCGGCTCGGGATTGTCGCGGTTGTGGCCGACGACCACGCCCCAGACGTTGGCCCGGTCGTCGCGCACCATGCGCTCCTGTCTGCCCGTCCCGCCGGCGGCGCGCTCGCCCGGGCCGACGATGCGGCCGAAAAGCGGCGAGGCGGCGTCGGTCACGCAGGCCGTGCGGTCGGTGAGGACATGGTAGGGAAGGCGCACGCCGGCCGCCTTGGCCGCGGCCTCGTCGGCGTAGCCGAAGGCCTCGGGCAGGCTGAAGAAGCCGGCGGGCGTGCGGCCGTCGCCCTGCTTGCGCACCGGTCCCTGGGGCAGGGAAACCAGCCCGCGCCCGACGCCGAGTCCGTTGCGGCCGAGCTGGCATTGCACGGGCTGGCCGGCCTCGCGCCAGGGGGCGTCGGGCCCCGGCCGCTCGAAGCGGCGCAGCACGCCCCTGCTCGAGGAAAAATCCGGCGCAACGACCAGGACCAGTTGGCGGCAGGCGGCCAGGGGAAAGCCTTTGGAAGGCTCCGTGCGGCCGGCGGCCTCGGCCGGCGCGGCTTGGCGGGCCGGAAGCGGCGGCGAGGGCGTCTGAGCGGCGGACGACGCGATCCCGACGCTCCCTGGGGGAGCGTTTACCGCCACGGCGGCGGCCTGGGGCGTCTTGACCGCGACTTGGGCGGAAGCCGACGGCGCGGCCTGGGCGGGGGCCGTCGCCGGCACGCCGCCGGGCTTGCCCGGAAACAGGCTGCCCGCTCCGGGCTCGGCTCCGGCCGGAGAAGGAGCCGCCTTGCCTTTGGGCGCGGCATCGAGGTCGGCGGCCAGGGACTGGCGGTAGTCCGGGGCCAGCACCGCCGCCCCGCCGGAACCGCGCCGGTGCACGTCCTCCGGCCGCACCACCGGAGTCTTGCCGGTGACCGTTTCCTTGTCGTTTTGCGGGGCGTCGTCGGAACAGCCCCAAAGTCCGGCCAGGGGCACGGCGACGAGAAGCAGCCAGGGCGCGGCCGCCTTCCAGCGGGAAAAAAGCCCTTGGCTCATGCCTGATCCGGCTGGGCGTCGGCCTCGGACGGGGGCGCGGGCTGGTCGGCCGGGGCCTTGTCCTTGCGCTTGGGCCGTCTGGCCCCGGCCAGAAGCGCGGCCAGCTTTTCCGCGGCCTTGCCCGCCTCCTCGGCCTTGCCCAGAAAATGCATCTCGCCGCGCGGAGAGATCCAGTGCCAGCCGGCCGGTTTGACCAGTTCGGTCGCGCCGTGCTTTTCCAGAAATTCCAGAGCTTTTACCGATTCGAGTTCCACGGTCAGGGACGCCAGCAGGGCGTCGGCCTCGAACACGGCCGCGGCGTTGCGGAAGATTTCGAACGCGCCGTGGGCCACGTCGAAAAGGGAGAAATCGCCCTTGGCGCGCCGCCCGGAGAGCACGGCCTCGAGCGAGGCCAGATCGGCGCGAAGCGCCTTGAGTTCCTTGAGCGCCGCGTCGCGGGCCGCTTCGCGCCGTTCTTCCAGGGTCTTGCCGACAGCCGCCGTGGCGGCGCGTTTGGGGGGCATCGCAACCTCGCTTGTTTTTTCCGATTATAGGACCAAACGCGCCGAATGTGGAGCGCAAAGTCCCGTTGCGCCCTGGAAACGCCGCCGACGCCCGCCGTGTCGGACCCATGAACGGTCCACCGTCGCGCGACGCGCGCGGCCATGTCCGGCGCCGCTTGATGCACGGCCAGGATTTGGCAGTGAATCCACAAAAAAGCATTGTCCCGGCAATCACATCCGTGTATCGTCTCAGGCAATGGGCTTTTCCTGTTGACGCCTCGAAACGCAAGTCAGCCGATTTGCAGAACCGAAAGGGGAATAAAGGGATTGCCATGGCCGCAAACGCCCAAGCCGAAAGCCAACGTTTCCTCACCATGACCCTGGGTCATGAGATTTTCGCCATCGACATTTTCTCCGTGCGCGAGATCCTCGACTACACCGACATCACGAGGATTCCGCAGACGCCCGAATTCATGCGCGGCGTGGTCAACGTGCGCGGCAGCGCCGTGCCCGTGGTGGATCTGCGCATGAAGTTCGGACTGGGTCAGGTGGAACGCACCCTCAACACCCGCATCGTCATCGTGGAGATCCGCCGCGACGACGCCGTTTCGGTGATGGGCGCCCTGGCCGACTCGGTCAAGGAAGTCCTCGAACTCGAGACCGACCGCATCGACCCGCCGCCCCGCATGGGCGCGGCCGTGCGCGCCGACTTCATCCGGGGCATCGGCAAGCACGCCGACCGCTTCATCCTGATCCTCGACGTGGACAAGGTTTTTTCCAGCGACGAAATCCAGGACATGTCCCAGATGCTCGCCGAGGGCGCCTCTCCGGTCCCGGGCGCGACGCCGCCGCCGGGTCCGGTCGAGGAAGAATTCGCCCGCTGAGCGCCGACTCGGGGGCCTCTTCGGCGCGACGACGTATCGCCGCGGAAGCCATCGGCCATGCGCACCGGGACGCCACACGGGAAAAGGTTTCGCCATGTTCAAGAATCGCGGCCTTGCCTTCAAGCTCAGTCTCGGGTTTTGCCTGCTCATCGTCTTCACCGTCGTCGTGGCCGCCGTCGCGTACAGAAGCCAGCAAGCGCTTCTGGAGCGCACGAACAAGATGGATTCCGTCAACGCCGTCAGCGACGCCATCGCCTTCGCCCGCATGGACGTGCTGTATTACTTGAACACCGAAGAGGCGGCGCGCCTGGACAGCTTCCGCAAACACCTGGACACGGCCAAGGACATGGCCCAGACGCTCAAGCGCTCCCTCGACGACCCGCGCAACCGCGAGCGCATGGACGCCATCGTCGCCGGGGCGGCCGCCTACGAGGCCGGTTTCGGACGGTATCTCGAAACCGAGAAGGCCCAGCGGGAAACCCTCAAGACCCTGGTGGAGGCGGCCGGCGGCCTGCAGAAAGCCGCCGAGGATCTCTCCGGGCGTCAGGCCCAAAGCCTGTCCAGAGCCGTCGCCGGCGGGGCCGAGGCGGTGGCGCGCACGGCCGCCGTGGGGCAGCGCGTCGAACTGCTCGTGCAGCAGTTCCTGCGCTCGCGCATCGAGGTCCTCTATTATCTCTGGAAGGGCGAAAAAAGCCGCATGGACGCCGCCCGGAGCATTCTCGACAAGCTTATCGCCGCCGGGCGCGAAGCCCTGCCCCTCATGCCTTCCCCGGAAGAGCGCTCCATGCTCGAGGACATCGTCACCCGCGCCGATACGTACAAAAGCAGGATGGAAGGCTTCCTGACGGCGTCCGAAACCCAGGCGGCCGTGATCAAGGAAATGGCCGCCGCCGCCGACAAGGCGGCCAAGGTGGCCGACGAGGCCGTGGACGTCCAGCAGGAAAGCATGCGCCGGGAATCGCGCAGCGCCACCATCGTCAACGGCGTCACGGCAGCCGTCGCCATCCTGCTCGGCGCGCTTTTCGCCACGCTCATCATCAAGGGCATCCTGCGCGGCGTGAAAAAGGCCATCGCCGCGGCGGACGCCGTCTCCCAAGGCGACCTCGACGCGGACGTCGCCACGGACGGGCGCGACGAGATCGCCATGCTGCTTTCCGCCATGGGCCGCATGATCGAGGCCGAAAGAACCGCCGCCGAGACGGCGGCCCATCTGGCCCAGGGCGACCTGTCGGTCAGCGTGAACCCGCGTTCGGACAAGGACGTGATGTTTCTGAGTTTCGCCGAGATGATCGACCGGCTGCGCGAAGTGGTGGGCGAAGTCCAGTCGGGCGCGGAAAACGTGGCTTCGGGCAGCGAGGAGATGAGCGCCTCGGCCGAGGCCTTGTCCCAGGGAGCCACGGAACAGGCCTCGGCGGTCGAACAATCCTCCTCGGCCATGGAGGAGATGGCCTCGAGCATCGGCCAGAACGCGGACAACGCCCGCCAGACCGACTCCATCGCCGTCAAGGCCGCGGACGACGCCAGGGAATCCGGCCAGGCCGTGACCCAGGCCGTGGCCGCCATGAAGGAGATCGCCGGCAAGGTCTCCATCATCGAGGAAATCGCCCGGCAGACGGACCTGCTGGCCCTCAATGCCGCCGTGGAGGCGGCCCGGGCCGGCGAGCACGGCCGGGGCTTCGCCGTGGTGGCCGCCGAGGTGAGAAAACTCGCCGAGCGCAGCCAAACGGCGGCCTCGGAGATCACCCAGCTCTCACGCGCCACCACCGGCGTGGCCGAACGGGCCGGCGCACTGCTGGCCAAGCTCGTGCCCGACATCCGGCGCACCGCCGATCTCGTCCAGGAAATCAACTCCGCCAGCCAGGAGCAGTCCTCCGGCGCGGGTCAGGTCAACAAGGCCCTGCAGCAACTCGACCAGGTCATCCAGCAAAACGCCTCGGCGGCCGAGGAACTCGCTTCCACCTCCGAGGAGCTTTCGGCTCAGGCCGAGCAACTGCAAGCCAGCATCGCCTTTTTCAGGCTCGATGCCGCCGCCCGCCCTTCCCGGCCCCTGCCCCAAGCCGTCGCCGGCAGCCCCTCCGCGCGCAAGGCCAGGAGCAAAACAGGCGGAATTGTTAGAAAGCCTGTTGCATCGACGGCCGAAAACAGGAAAGATGCGGCCATGCCCATAGACATGGACCAGGACGACGACCAGTTTGAACGCTTCTAACGCCCGCCCCGCAGGGGGGCAGGCCCTTGGGACGACGGAGGCGCGCCATGTCGGAGATCGATCCGTCCATCGCCATCTATGTGGAAGAAACCCGGGAACTGCTCGCCGAACTGGAACGCGGCCTGCTGGACCTGGAAAACGATCCTTCCGACATGGAACGCGTGGACGCCTGTTTTCGGGCCATGCACACCATCAAGGGTGGCGGGGCCATGTTCGGCTTCGAGGAGATCTCCCGCTTCACCCACGACGTGGAGACGGTGCTCGACCGCGTGCGCGCGGGCTCCCTGCCCGTGACCCGGGAACTTCTCACCCTGACGCTGGCGGCCAAGGACCACATCCTGGCCCTGCTCGAAGCGGCGGGCGAGCCCGGACCGGAACTCCGCGAGGCCTCCGACGCCCTGCTCGAATCCTTCGCCGCCTTCCTGCCGAAGGCCGGCGTCGACGCGACCGGGCGAGAGGCGCGAGCCGCCTCGCCAGACCTCGCGTCCCCCCTCGACGGGGGGGCCTACGCCTGCGAAGGCGAGCCGGGCCCGCCTTCCATCTACTGGGTGCGCTTCCGGCCCGCCCCCCGCATCCTGCACAGCGGCAACGATCCGGTGCGCCTGCTGGCCGAATGCGACGGCCTCGGCCGCGCCCGGGTGCTGCGCCACGGTCCCATGCCCGACCTCGACGCCCCGGACTTCGACCCCGAGGAGGCCTACGGCGTATACGACATGATCGTGCGCACGCCCTGCGGCGGCAACGACCTGCGCGACGTGTTCATCTTCGTCGACGGCGACTCGGACGTGCTCATCGAGCGCATCCACCAGGGCGCCCTGCGCGACGCCGACCTCGACGAACTCGTGCGCGCCCTCGCGGGTCTCGACGCCGCGCCGCCCGAGGTCGTCCTCGACGCCCTGTCCCGGGCCCTGTCCGCCAAGCTCGCCTTCATCACCGAGGCCAAGGCCCGGGTGGCCGAAAAAAACGCCCGCCTCTCCGGCGCTGAAACGCCCAAGCAGCGCCAAACCTCCGCCGCTTCCTCGACCACCTTGCGCGTGGACGCGGCCCGCCTGGACAGCGTGGTCAACATGGCCGGCGAGCTGGTCATCCTGCAATCCCGCCTGCGCCAGGCCGTGCAGGCACGGGACCTCGACGCCGCCGCCGCCGTGGACGAGGACCTGGAACGCCTGACCGACGCCATGCGCGACGTGGCCCTCGGGCTGCGCATGCTGCCCATCGGCACGGTCTTCAGCCAGTTCACGCGGCTTTTGCGCGACCTGTCCGCCACGCTCGGCAAGGAGGTGGACTTCGAGGCCCGCGGCGGCGACACCGAACTCGACAAGACGGTCATCGACCGCATCAAGGACCCCCTGGTCCACATCCTGCGCAACAGCCTCGACCACGGCGTGGAACCGCCGGAGGCCCGCGAGGCGGCCGGCAAACCCCGACGCGGCCGCATCACCCTGTCGGCCAGCCATTCCGGCGGCAACGTGGTCATCGCCATCGCCGACGACGACCGGGGCATCGACGTGGCCGCGGTGCGCAAAAAGGCCGTGGAGCGCGGGCTGCTGCCCGCCGACGCGGACGCCAGCGAAAAGGAGATCCTGGACATGATCTTCGCCCCCGGCTTTTCCACGGCGGAGAAGATTTCCGACATCTCCGGCCGAGGCGTGGGCATGGACGTGGTCAAGCGCAACATCGAGGCCCTGCGCGGCATGGTGGAGCTGGAGAGCGTCCTCGGCCAGGGGACCACGGTCACCATCAAGCTGCCGCTGACGCTCGCCATCATCGACGGCTTCTCCGTGGTCGTGGGCGGCGACTCCTTCATCGTGCCCCTGGTCAACCTGCGCGGCTTCCAGGAGCGCTTCCTGGCCGGCGAGGCGCGCACCGTGGAGAACATGGAGCGCATGGGCGAACTGATCCCGGTGGTCAGCCTGCGCCGGCTCTTCGACGTGCCCGGCGACCAGCCCGGCTACGAGCGGGTGGTGGTCACCGAGGTCGAGGGCGAGATGGTGGGCTTTTGCGTGGACAAGGTGGTGGGCCGCCAGCAGGCCGTGATCAAGAGCCTGGACGACTGCTACCGCCACCTCAAATGGATTTCCGGCACGACGATCAACGGCGACGGCAGCATTTCGCTGATCCTCGACGTGCCGCAACTAGTGCGCTTCGTGCGCGGGCAGGAGGACTCCCGCTTGCACGCGGCCAGGGCCTCCCGTACACTGACCCAGTAGCCCCGGATTCGGGCGACAGGAGCGGCTGCGACATGGAACTGCACCAGAAACGGGAAGGCGACCGCCTCACCCTGGCCATTTCCGGGAAATGCACGGTGGAGCACGCCGCGACCCTGCGCACGGCCCTGCTCGAGGCCGTGGCCGCCGGCCCGAAGCTCGGCCTCGACGTTTCGGGCGTCGAGGAGGCCGATGTGACCTTCCTGCAACTCCTTTTGGCCACGGCCCTGACCATGGAGCGCGAGGGCGCGGCGCTGCGGCGCTCGGGCGCGCTTTGCGAGGCCGTCCGGCAGGCGGCCCATGTCTCGGGCTTCGATCAGACGCCCCCCCTGCAAACTTTTTTCGCCGATGAGGAACGCGATGGCTAAGCGAATCATGACCGTGGACGATTCGGCGAGCGTGCGGCAGATGGTGGCCTTCACGCTCAAGAAGGAAGGGTACGACGTCATCGAGGCGTCCGACGGCAAGGACGCCCTGTCCAAGCTCACGGGAACCGTGGACATGGTCATCACCGACCTCAACATGCCCAATCTCGACGGCATCGGCCTCATCAAGGGCATCCGCGCCCAGGCCGCCTACAAGTTCATCCCCATCGTCATGCTCACCACCGAATCCCAGG
>JAEWCY010000199.1 GCA_023390395.1 Pseudomonadota bacterium
CCCCCGGACCCCCACCCTCCCGAAAAACTTCCAAGGGGGGAGTGCAGTTCCCGCGTTGCGGCTTCTGAAAGTCCATCACCCGGCGGCCGAAGCCCGCCGAAAGTTTTGGGAGGGGTCCAGGGGAACCTTTTTTCAAAAAGGTTCCCCTGGCCGCCGGAGGCGTCCCCCCTCCTACGCCTTCGTCTCGAAAAACAGCTTCTCGCGTTCGCGGATGTCGGCCGCGCCGATGAAACGGAAGTATTCCTCGAAATCGACCATGGTGTCCGGCCCGGCGAAGCCGGCGCTGGTGCCATGGGCTTTAAGGTGTCCGGCCCAGGCCCGCAAGGCCCGGGTGGCGGTGAAGACCGAGGCGCAGGGATAGGCGGCCACGGCGTAGCCGGCTTCCTGCAGTTCGGCGGCGGAGAGAAACGGCGTGCGCCCGCCCTCGATCATGTTGGCCATGCTCGGCACGGGCACCGAGGCGTTGACCTTGCGCATGTCCTCGACGGAGGTCACGGCCTCGACGAAGACCATGTCCGCGCCGGCGGCGGCGTAGAGGTTGGCCCGGCGTATGGCTTCGTCCAGGCCGTGGACGGCGGCGGCGTCGGTGCGGGCCATGATGACGAAATCGGGGTCGCGCCGCGCCCACAGGGCGGCCTTGAGTTTGGGCAGGTATTCCTCCACCGCTACCACGGACTTGCCGGCCATGTGGCCGCAGCGCTTGGGATAGGTCTGGTCCTCGATGAAAAGGGCCGCCGCGCCGAGCTGCTCCACCTCGCGCACGGTGCGCACGACGTTGTTGACGTCGCCGAACCCGGTGTCGATGTCCACCATGACCGGGATGTCCACCCGGGAGACGAGGTGGGCGTAATGGTTGAGCATTTCCGTGGAAGTGAGCAGCCCGATGTCGGGCAGGCCGAGCAGGCTGCCGGCCGTGCCGTAGCCGGCCACGGACATGGCGGAAAACCCGGCCTCGGCGATGGCCAGGGCGGCCAGCCCGTCGTGGGCCACGGGCATCATGAGGATTTCCGGAGCGCCCACCAGTTCCCGAAAACGCGTCGTCTTTTTCACGCCAGCCTCCTGGGTTGGGTTGCGGCAAGAGGACGGAGCCCGGGCGCGGCGTCTTGCCGCCGCCCGCCGGGCGGCCTTCCGGCGGCGCGTCCCGCCCGGGCGGCCGTGGGACGGCCGACCCGGGCGGGACGCGCGAAAGGCCAACGGGATGGTTCTAGGCGCAAAGGGGCTTGGGCGGCAACTTCTCGGGGCGGCCCTTGCCCATCTGGATGGCGTGCAGGCGGGCGAACTCGCCGTTTTTGGCCATGAGTTCGTCGTAGGAGCCCATTTCGTGGATGCGCTGGTTTTTGATGACCAGGATCATGTCGGCCCGGCGCATCATGGACAGGCGGTGGGCGATGACGAAAGTGGTGCGGTTTTCCATCAGCCGCTCCAGGCCTTCCATGATCAGCGCCTCGGTCTCGGCGTCCAGCGCCGAGGTGGGCTCGTCGAGGATCAGAAGCGGCGAATCCTTGAGCAGCGCCCGGGCGATGGCCAGGCGCTGGCGCTGACCGCCGGACAGGTTGGCCCCCTTCTCGCCGAGCACCGTGTCGTAGCCCTCGGGCAGGCCGACGATGAAGTCGTGGGCGTTGGCGAGCGTCGCCACCCGCTCCACTTCCTCGCGCGTGGCCTGCTTCCTGCCGTAGGCGATGTTGTCGTGGACGGACATGGGGAAAAGCTGGGTTTCCTGGAGCACGATGGCGATGCGGCGGCGCAGGCTTTTGAGCGAAACGTCGCGCAGGTCCTGGCCGTCGATGACGATGGAGCCCTTCTGCGGATCGTAGAAGCGCAGCAGGAGGCTTATAAGCGAGGTCTTGCCGGCCCCGGTCTGGCCGACCACGGCCACGGTGGAGCCGCCCTTGCAGACGAAGTCCACGTCGTTAAGGACCATCTTCTCCGGGGTGTAGCCGAAGCTCACCTTGTCGAAGCGCACCTCGCCCTTGCTGACCGTCAGCTCCGGGGCGTCGGGCTTCTCGGGCACGGCCTCGTCCACGGCCAGCACGTCCATGACGCGCCGGGCCCGGGCCAGCGAGGCCCGGATGCCGGCCACGGTGTCGCTTAAGCTGTTGAGCGGCGTATACAGCGAGGCCAGGTAGGCGATGAAGACCAGCAGCTCGCCGGTGGAGAGCATGCCCTCCAGCACGTGGCGCACGCCGATGTAGAGCACGAGCGCCGTGCCGGCGGCGGTGATGCCGGAAACCAGCCAGCCGTAGACGGTCTGCAAGGCGTAGAGCGAGAGCTTGCGGTCGAAGGAGTGCTTGGACTCGGCCACGAATTTGCGGCGCTCCTCCTCTTCCCGGCCAAAGGCCTGGACCAGGGTGATGGAGGAGAAAATGCGCTCCACGGTGGTGTAGACCTGCGACTCCTTGAGGTGCGTCTCGGTGGTCAGGTCGCCGATCTTGCGGGAGACGCGCGAGATGGCGAGGAAAAGGAACGGGATGACGCAAAGCGCGTAGAGCGTGAGCTCCACGTCCATCTGCAGGCACACGGCCAGCATGCCGACAAGCAGGGCCGAGCTGGTCAGCGTCGTGAACACGCCGTTCATGAGCAGCGTCTGCACGGCGTAGGTGTCGCCCATGATGCGGTAGATGAGGTCGCCGGTGGGCCATTTCTGGTGGAAGAGCAGGGACTGGCGCTGGAGGTGGTCGAAGAGGTCGCAGCGCAGGTCCTGGACCATGTCCTGGCCCATGCGGATGGTCAGGTAGTTGTTGCAAAGCTGCACGAAGCCGACCAGAAAGTGCACGCCGACCAGCATGCCGACGACGCAGGCCAGCTTGAAGCCGATGGTCCAGGCGGCCAGGTCCGGCGCCCAGCCGAAGACGTCCAGGGGCTTGCCGCCGATGATCTGGTCCACGGCCAGCTTGAGGGGCCAGGGTTTGAGGAGTTCCATGGCGCTGGCCAGACCGACCAGCCCCAGGCCCAGGATGAAGAGGTATTTGTACGGCTTCAAATACCCCAGCAGCGTGCGAAACATGCTCATGGCGAAGGTCCTTGCGGGGTTTCCCCGCGTCGCGCCGGGCGTCCCCGGCTTCCCCCGAAGGGGCGGAAAAACCGTGACGCGCCGTCCCCGACCCCAGGCGGGGCAGGGACGGCGCATCGATTGCCTGACTTAGGCGGCCTCGGTCTCGACGACCGTTTCGGACACGATCGGGGCGGCCTCGGCCGTGCCGGCGACTTCGGCCTCGGCTTCGGCTTCGGCCGAGCGGGGCTTGACGACCTTGGCCACGCGCTCGTCCTTGGGTTCGGTCAGGGAGCAGCCGGGGCGGGTGACCATCACGTACTGGGTGATGGTGGCGACCAGGGAGGCGGCCCGGTACAGGCCCGCGGCCATGGACCCGGCCAGGGTCAGGGCCACCGCGCCGGCGGCCGCGGCCGCGACCGGATGGAAGAAGGCCAGGGAGCCGGCCAGGCCGAGGCTCGCGACCAGGGCGGCCACCGAGAGGCCGGACGGCAGCACCGAGCCGGCCATGCGCACGAAGCGCTTCTCGCCGCCGTGGTTCTCCACGGTCACGCGCAGCCGGGCGGCGGTCAGGCGGCCGGCCTTGACCGAGAGGTCCCAGGGCGGCGTGGACGAGGAGGCGGCGAAGCCGGTGTCCAGGGCGTAGGAGACGCCGAGGGTGCGCAAAAGGCCGATGACCGAGCCGAGCAGCTCGTCGCGCTCCAGGCCCTTGTTGTTCCAGAAGAAGCGGTGGAAGGACATGCGGTGGGCGACGATCCCGCCGGTGGCGGCCAGGCGACGCAGCAGGCCGACGCGAGGCAGATCGGCCTCGTCGCAGGCGGCGCTTTCGGCCATGGGCAGGGGGCAGGCGCCCACGCCCGCGCCGCGCCTCACGCCCCACAGGGTCTTGTAGCGGGTCCAGCCGCGAAGGACCGGCTGGGCCAGGGTCAGGCCGGCGATGGTCAGGCGCGAGGCCAGGTTGTCGTGGTGCTCGGGCAGCCGGGCCTTGCTCACCCGGTAGGAGACGAAGGCGATGGTGGCGGCGGCCATGGCCAGGCCGACGCCGCCGGCGATGAGGCTCAGCGGCGTGGCCAGCAGGCAGGCCACGGCCACGGCCATCCATTCCATGGACAGCGGCAGGTAGGCGGCCAGGCTGCCCTTGGGCTCGTACAGGGTCTGGAAAAGCCCCATGCCGAAGGCCCCGTGGTAGACGATGGGCCGGGCGGCCAGGAGCGCGCCGGAGATGTCGCCGTAGATGCGGCCGGCCCAGCGCGAGTTGCCGAGCATGTTGAAGCGGTGCTTGTGCTTGGGCAGAAGCAGCGCCTCGGCGCGGCCGTAGCCCTTCTGCTGCTTCAGGTAGGCCGAGACGGTGTTGCGGCGGTGGTGCCAGACGAACATGGCGGCGGAAAAGCCGATGGTGTGCCCCTGGTCCTGGAGCCGCCAGCACACGTCCACGTCGTCGCCGGCGGCACGGTAGGTGGCGTCGAAGCCGCCGATGGCGGCCAGGTTTTCCTTGCGGTAGGCCATGTTGCAGCCGGGGATGTGCTCGGCCACCTCGTCGGTCAACAGCACGTGGGTGGGCGCGCCGGGCGAGACGGCCACGCAGGCGGCGGTGCGGTTGTCCTCGGGCGGGGGCAGGTTGGGGCCGCCCACGGCCACGAAGCGTTTGTCGGCGAAGGCCCAGGCCATGTAGTGCAGCCAGTGCGGGTCCACGTAGCAGTCGGAGTCGGTGTAGGCCACGATCTCGCCCCGGGCGGCGTTCATGCCGACGTTGCGCGCGGCGGAAAGGCCCAGGTTCGGCTGGTGGATGACGTGGATGTAGGGCGCGGACGCGGCGTGGCGGTCGGAAATCTCGCCCGTGGCGTCGGTGGAGCCGTCGTCCACCACGATGACCTCGAAATTGGGGTAGCTCACCTTGGCGAAGGAGGACAGGCAGCCGTCCATGGTGGAATCGGCGTTGTAGGCGCACACCACCACGGAAATAAACGGCGCGTTTTCCGGCAGCATGGGCAGCTTCTGGCGGTAGACGTCGGCCACGGCCTGGTAGGCGGGCTTTTGCTTGCGCGTCTCGGTCACGACGCCGAACTTCCAGTCCTCGATCAGATGGCCGCCGGTGTACCACTCGTCGGTCCAGGCGAAGACCATGGTGCCGGACACGCCGAGCTCGAAGGCGGCGCGCAACTGCCAGGACAGGGTTTCGGCCACGTGGGCCTCGTCGTTTCTGATGGAGTCCATGCCGAACTCCGACAGCACCAGCGGCAGCTCGCCGGCCACGTTCTGCAGGCGCTTGACGTAGGCGCGGAAGGCCTTCGGGTCGTGCAGGTAGACGTTGACCGACAGGAAATCCAAAAACGGCAGGCGCAGGTATTCCGTGGAGGGGTAGTTGGCGTAGGTGACCATGCCCTCGGGGTCTTCCTCGCGCACGATGGAGGCGAGCTTGGCTAGGAACTTCTCGACCTTGCCCGCGCCGTGCCAGCGCACGATGTGGCTCGGGATCTCGTTGCCGATGAGCCAGGCCAGGATGGCCGGATGGCCGGCCAGGCCGGCCACGGCCTCGCGCACGGTCTTCTTGATGTCTTCCTTGACCTCCCACTGGTCCAGGAAGCACAGGTGCTGGGGCCAGGGGATGCCGATCATGACGCGGACGCCGTGCTCGGCGGCGAGGTCCAGGAAATGGCGCGGCGGCACGTAGTACACGCGGATGGCGTTGACGCCGGCCCGGCGCATGAGCTCGAAGTCGCGGTGAACGGTTTCGTCCTCGGGGAGAGGCTCGCCCCGGGAATTCTCCGGGAACGGCCCGTAGGTGACGCCCTTGATGAAGAACTTGTCCTCGCCGGCGAACAGGTAACGGCCCTTGGCGCGAACACGGGGCAGGATCTTCTCGCCCGCCAGCCCTTCCTCGATCTGAAACATAGCTCCCCTTCTCCTGGTATGGCGACGTGTCGCCTAGTGTTGGTTGCGCCGCCCGCGCGCGGCGGTCGCGGCGTCGTACTTTTCTCTTTGCGGCAGCCCTTTGCCAACACCCCGGGATTATTTGCGAACATCTTCCATCGCGCCCCGGGGCAGCGGGCTTGCGGGGTAGCGAATAGCAACTGTCGTGCCAGGGGGGAAAAGGCAGGAAAAAGGCGGGTCGGCGGCGCAGGGGAGGCGGGATTACGGCCGCCGGTTACGAAAATTGCCCACGTGATTACGGAAACGTAATCACGTGGGCGCGGGGGAGACGTCGGCGGACGGACGCGTCAAGCAATATACCGGGAATACTCGTAAAAATATTGTCGGCCAGCGACGGCCGCCCTGCCGCAGGCTCAGAGCAGAGCGCCCACCTGGCCGCAGGTTTCGACGAGAAGGGTCAGCACGGCCGCGGTCAACCCGACGACCGCGGCCGTGTCCCCGGCCTTGGCCGCCGTCTCCAGAGCGTAGGCGGCCTGGCGCAAGGGCTCGGCGAACATGGTGGCGGCCACGCCCTTGAGGGAATGGGCCTGGTGGGCCAGCCGCCCCATGTCGCCCTGCCCCAGGGCCGCCTCGAACTCTCGCCGGCGGCCGGGGGTTTCCGCGACGAACACCCGGAAGATCTCGGCCAGGAGTTCCTCGTCGTCGTCGAAGCGGTCGCGCAACCGGGCCAGATCGATCAAAAGGGTTTTCCCGTCGTCGCCGTCCATGCCTGCTCCTCCCTCCGTTCCCGGACCGGCCCGCGGCCGCGCGCGGGTGGGGGGGCCGGGGCTCCCGCCCACCCGCGTGCGCATCGTCCAGGGCCGTCGCCCCGCGTGGGCGGGGGCCGGGACGGCGCGCGGCGGCTCAACTCCCGTCGCGGCCTTCCGGGCCGGCCAGGACCGGCGGCAGATGGAGCGTGATGACGCAGCCGCCTCCGGGCTGCCCCGCCGCCTCCACCGCGCCGCCGAAATCGTCCACCACCTTTTTGACCATGGCCAGCCCCAGGCCGTATTCACAGTGATCGCCCTTGTAGAAGGGACTGAACATGTTCTCCAGGTGTTCGCGCGTGGCCCCGCGCCCGCTGTCGGCCACGCGCAGGCGCACCCGCTGGCCGTCCCGGTCGGCGGCCACGGACACGACGCCGCCGTGGGGCAGGGCCTCCACGGCGTTGCGCACCAGGTTGACCAGACACTGCTTGAGCAGGGCCGGGTCCAGGGACACGGCCGGCAGCCCGGGCGGGATGTCCACGGTGAGCCCCACGCGCCGGGTTTCCGCCTCGAGCCCCACGGCCTCCAGGGCCTCCCGGGCCACTCTCTCCACCGAGGCCTGCCCCACCACCGTCCCCATGGGCCGGGCGAACTCCAGGAACTGCTTGAGCAGGGCCTCCATGCGCGTGAGTTCCTCCACCACGATGCCGGCCTTTTCCCGGGCCGCCTCGGGCAAGCCCTCCATGCGCGACAGCCGCCTGGCGAAGCCGCTGGCCGCGAACAGGGGATTGCGGATCTCGTGGGCCAGGTAGGAGGAGAGCCGGCCCACGGTCTCGATGCGCTCGGCCTGGCGGGCGCTCAGTTCCCCCACGGTGCGGTCGGTGATGTCGCGGCGAAAGACCACCACGTGCCCCACCCGGCCCGAGGCGTCGCGGATGGGATAGGCGTAGGCGCGGTAGTAGCGCAGCCGACCGTCGGCGGCCACGGCCGTGTGCAGGCGCTCGGCCTTCTCCCCGGTGGCCAGGGCGACGTGGAAGGGGTCCTGGGGATCGTCCGGGTCGCACAGGGGCGGGTCCTCGGGCGAGGCGCGCAGCTCCCGGCAGTCGCGGCCGATCAGGGCGTCCTTGGACTGCCCCAGGCGGGCGGCCAGGTTGCGGTTGAGGTCCACCACCCGGCCCGAAGTCCCGATCAGGACGATGTCCTCCTGGACCTCGTCCACGATGGCCTCGAGCAAAAGCTTCTGGTGGTCCAGGCGGCGGCGGCAGTGCGCGCCCACGGACACGGCGCTGGACAGGGCGCACAGGAAAAACGAGGCCGTGCTGTCGATC
The DNA here is from genome assembly GCA_023390395.1 of Pseudomonadota bacterium. Classification (GTDB taxonomy): domain Bacteria; phylum Desulfobacterota; class Desulfovibrionia; order Desulfovibrionales; family Desulfovibrionaceae; genus Solidesulfovibrio. Next base: position 7,935 of record JAEWCY010000199.1, read on the forward strand.
AGCGACGCGCCCAGCGGCATGTCGCGGGCCAGGGCCCGGCGGTCCAGGCCGCTTCGCAGCTCCACCACGAGGTTGATGTCCGGGGCGTGGGCGAAAAGTTCCTTGTGGGAGGGAAAAAACGGCACGCCGCGCAGAAGCGGCGACAGCCGCCTGGGGTCGTCGGGGTCGATGCCGGCCACGCCGGCCAGGTGCATGGGGGGCAAAAACTCGCGGAACTCGTCCCCGGCCACGATCTCCAAAATGGTGTCGAAGCCCGGGCCCACGCCGACCACGCCGACCAGGTACTCGCGGTCCTCGGCGTCCAGCACGCAGTAGGCGTCGTCATGGGGTCGCGGCGCGTCGGCCATGCGGCGTTTCCTCTCCCTGTCAATCGTGGTCGCGTCCGGCCAGCATGGCATAAAGCTCCTTGACGGTCCATCCCGAAAGCCGCGCCGCCGCCCGCCGGGCCGCTTCCCGGGGCTTGCCCCCGGCCGCCGCCTCCTCGGCGAGCACGGTCCGGGCCATGTCCGCCTCCGAACGCTCCCCGCCTCCGGGGCCGACCACCACCGTGACCTCGCCCAGAAGCTCCAACTCCCGGCCGGCGAACTCCGAGAGCCGGCCGGACAGGAACTCCTCGAAGGTCTTGGTCAGCTCCCGGCAGATGACGCATTCCCGGTCGCCAAGGGCCGAAAGCGCGGCGGCGAGGGTCTCGGCCAGGCGGTTCTTGCGCTCGTAGAAGACCAGCGTCGCGCCCGTGGCCCCGAACCGGGCGAAAAGCTCCCGGGCCTCGCCGGCGCTTCGCGGCGGAAACCCGAGGAAACTGAAGGGATAGGGGGCCAGGCCGGCGGCGGACAGGGCGGCGGCCACGGCCGAGGGGCCGGGCACGGGCGAGACGGCGAAGCCCGCCTCCCGGGCCGCCCGCACCAGCCGGAAGCCCGGGTCGGCCAGAAGCGGCGTGCCGGCGTCGGAAACCAGAGCCACGTCCAGGCCCTCGCCGAGCCAGCCGAGGACCTGCGGCAGCCGGGCTTCCTCGTTGTGCTCGTGGAAGCTTGCCAGCCGCCGGGCCGCGATGCCCAGGGTCTTGAGCAACAGCCCCGTGCGCCGCGTGTCCTCGGCCAGGACCACGGCCGCGTCGGCCAGGACGCCGGCCGCCCGGGGCGAGAGGTCGGACGGGTTGCCGAGGGGGGTGGCGACGATGAAAAGCGTGGATTTACGGGTTTCCAAGGAACGATCCTCCACCCCCCTGGTACCGTCAGGCGCGCGTCGCGGCAAGGCCCGGGCATTGACAAGGCGCGACTTTGGACTACTTTACCTGCGATCCAACACGGTCCCGGGAAAGCCCCCGCCTCTGCAACAAGGGCGCATTCCGACCGTGTTCGTATGAAATACACGGCGACGTTCCATGACGCATGGCCGTCCGTGGAGCGCCGAACAACACGAAACGCGAGGACAGGTCATGCCGCAACAGGTCGTCATCATCGGAGCCGTGGCCCTTGGCCCCAAGGCCGCCTGCCGCTTCAAGCGGCTTTCCCCGGACAGCAAGGTCGTCATGCTCGACCGCGACATGCGCATTTCCTAC
>JAEWCY010000212.1 GCA_023390395.1 Pseudomonadota bacterium
ATCCCGGCCAGCGTGCGCTCCATCGGAGAGGGCAGCTTCGAGTACGCGGTGTGCCGCCTCGAGCGCACGGGAACGATCGTGCACGTATCGGCCGATCAGCTGCTCACGTGCTTTCTGACGGACGCGGAGGACGGCGTGCCGTTCGACTACGGGCGTTACGACGAGCTGCTGCGCTCGGGGAAGAACCTGCCGGACAAGCTGGGCGCGGTGCTACATCGGCTGACCGTGCCGTACCGCTTGGAGGATGCGACGCGCACGGCGCTCGTGGCGTATCTGCGCGATCGCGAGCGTGAGGCTCAGGAGCGCGTGGCGCAGGAGGGCGACCGGGCGATGGTGGAGGCGCTCGTGCGGGAAGGCTTCGTCGACGAGCGCACGTTCGACCGGCAGATCGAGCTGCTGCGCGCCTGCAATCGAACCGACTGCGTGCTCTACCTCATGGAGCAGCACCGCTCCCAGTCCAAGCCGACGAGCGTGAGGGAGCGGTTCGCCCTGTAGCCCTTTTGCGCTTGAGCATCCACCTGCCCGCTCGCTACTCGGCGGCAACCGCTTCCGCGTCGGCGGCGTCGGCTGCGGGTTGCGCGGCGGCCAGGGCGTTCGTGCGCGCGTCGAGCGCCCGCACGCTCGGCATGAGCAGCAGCGCCGCGCCCAGCGCCAGGATGACCGCGCCGTCCGCCACGAAGAAGCTCGTCACGCCGATGCCCTGGGCCACCGCGCCGCCGATGGCGGTTCCCAGCGGTATGCCCAGCCCCATGAACGCCGACAGCACCCCCATCACGCGCCCGAGCTTCTCCTCGTCCACGTTCTTCTGCATGAGCGTCATGAGCGGTCCGTTGAAGCCGGCGCACGCCATGGCCATCACACCGATGGCGATCACGAACACAGTGAACATGCTGGTGGGCAGCATGCCCGCAACCATGGTTGCCAGCCCCACCACGAGGGCGGCGACGGCGATGATACGGGCGAGCCAGGTGCTGCCACCGCGTACCATGAGCGCTGCCGAGCCGGCCAACATGCCGATGCCGAACACAGCCGTCACGAGCGAGGCCATGTACCCGTTGCCGTTGAAGTGCGACGACACCATGAGCGGCAGGATGGAGTCGAGCGGCCCGTACGCCATCATGCCCAGCACGACGCACAGCACCACGACCGGCAGCCCCTTGGCTGCCGACAGCTCGCGCCACCCCGACTTCACGTTCTGCAGCGCGCTTTGGTTCGCCACGTCGTGCGCGACGATCGTGGGGACGCTGGCGGCCAGCATGGCGAGCACCGACAGCAGCGCGCCGGCGACGTCGACGAACATGACCGCCTGGAACCCGAGGGTGGTGTACAGGAAGATGCCGAGCGCGGGCGCGCAGATCATCGAGATGCTGCTCAGCAGGTTGTCCAGCGCGTTGACGCGCAGCAGGTGCTTCTCGGGGACGAGCAGCGGCATAGTGGCGTTGAACGAGGGCGTGCGGAACGCCTGCGCCACGCCGCACGCCGTGGCCATAACCAGCACGAGCGGGAACGACACGTGCCCGACGGCGATGGCCACGCCTACGACCAGCGCCATGGCGGCGATGAAGAGGTCGCAGACGATAATGACGGTTTTGCGGTTGAAGCGGTCGGCCACCACGCCGCCGAGCGGCGCCAGCAAACCGACGGGCAGGAAGGCGCACACGTACACGATGGCCAGCGCGAGCGGGCTGCCGGTGGTTTCGGTGACATACCACACGGCGGCGTAGTTCGCGGCCATGCTGGCGAAGCTGGTGAAGGCGAAGCCCGCCCACACCGCGATGACCGCCGCCAGCCAGCGGCGCGGCAGTCGGCGGCCGCCCACGGCGGCGACGGGTCCGCGGTTGTTGTCGATGTCGGGTGCGTTCGATGGCGTGCTCATGAGGTGCTCCTTGCGATCAGGGAAAGGCGGGTCGTTCGATTCCCCAACAGTTTGCGGTTGCGCTCTGCTCGTCACCAGCGCTTTTAGTTGGAATTCCTCGCAAGAATTGGTTGCGGGGAGGGATTGTCGGGCAAGACTGAGCGCTTGGTACTTGAAGTTCGCTTGAAGTTCACGGCTGACCAAGTAATTTGGTTGCAACTTAAGCATGTTATGCAACTCAGGATATGCGCAATGGCGGAGATAATGAACGATGGGTTGTCGGATCGTAGAGGAGAGAATCGTATGGAAGCGGAGAGGTTGAATGGATCGCGTCAGCGCAAGGTGCTGTCATGGTGCCTTGCACTTGTGCTATGCGTCCAGATGCTCGGGGTGAGCGCGCTGCAGGCGTTCGCCGACGAGGCGAGCGCGGTTGCGGCGGCTGCGAACAAGAGCCTGGGCAAGAACCTGGTGTACGACGACGTATACGGCGTCAAGCACGACGGGTTCGCGTTGATGGCTCAGCGCGGCACGGTTACCGATGGAACGGGCGAGACCAGACAGATCGCCACGCAATTCGACCTTGTAAACAGCTCCGGCGCGGTGCTGACGTCGTTCGGTATGGACGACGTGCCGTCTTCGTATGACACCGAATTTGAAAAAGCTAACTGCGTGGGCAGTGTCGGCAGCTACATGCAGCGACTCCTGCTGGAGGAGTTTTCGTTCTACAGCGTGCCGAAGAACGTGAACGACAAGGTGAAATACGGCTTCGTGTCGGACGACGGCACCGAGATCGCGTCGACTCGCTATAGCGATTTCGTTGCGAACTGGCAGGGCGTGCCCATGGTGGCGGCACTCGATTTGGACGGCTCCGTCGTGGATATCTACGACGCGAACGGCACCAAGAAGACTCCGATCCCAATGCCGGAGGGTTGGCGCGAGGGCTGGTCGGCGGAGGGACCTCATGCGTACATAGCGTTTACGAACAAAGAGGAAGCCTCTCTTACGCTTACCCTGAACGGCACTACCAGCGACAGCGGATACGTGTCGAAGTCGTACGTATGGGATCCGGCAAGCAACTCGTTCGTCGAGAAGGCCGGCGGTGGCGATTCGGAAAAAGTGTGGGATTTGCCTAATGGAGACACGGTCACGATAGCTGAGGTTGATGGGCGGGGTGCCTACACCTGCACGACGCCGGAGGGAAGTTTCATTGTTGAGGGAGCTGCATATCTTTCGCAATTTAAGGTATTTGTCGAAGATGGACTGATTCAGTGCAATTCCGGTTCCAGTGCCCGAATATGGGATTTCGCGGGTACTGAAGTGACGGTGTTCAAAGGTGCGGAGATCAAGAGCTTTATGGGCGACGGGTTATACCTGTGTTGCCAATATACTCCCAGTAATGGCTATCAGTATTTCATCTGCAAAGTTGACGGAATGACGCTTGAGTCTCTGCCCCAAGCGAGGTCGTACGATTTCGAGGCGCCTTTCATCTATGGAACTGACAACGGCGGCAACTTCGTCATGTTCGACTCGTCGGGCAACGAAGTAAAAAAACTGACCGCTTCGTCCTCGGCGAACAGTTTCTCCCTCTACGAGCGGGCGGTGGAAGATGTCCTAGTGGTGACTGAGTCGGTGCGCGATAACGGCAACCACGCCGTTGCTGCCTACGACAAATCAACCGAAGAGTGGCTGTCCCTCGAAGCGGCCTTGGCCTACGCTCGCGCCCAGCAGACGATTCTCCCGGATGGCTCGACAGCCTATTTGGTTCCGGTGTACGATAATGACGATGGACTGGTCAACACCTCTGCTATCCCCGCTTACTACCAGTACGTCGATCGCGACCTGAAGGCGCTTTCGCCCTTCGGCGACTACAGTACGCAAGCCGCCTACACGAGTTGGATTTCTTGGCAGAAGACTCAGCGCACGTTGGGCGATGGCACGATCATGCGCTACTCTGCGGACACATCTAATAAGTACGGCGCAGTTGACGACGAGGGCGAGGTGCTGATCCCGTTCGAGTACGAGGCGTACTACGATTGCGGCGATGACGACTCCCTTATCCTGCTGAAAAAGGACGGCGCTTGGGAGTTCTTCGATACGAGCACGATCGACACCGGTAAAGAGCCTGTGCCAGCGACGTCTGTAACCATCTCCGGCGCCCCCGAGCAGCTGCCGGTGGGCAAGACTGCGCAGCTTACGGCTGCAATAGAACCCGTGGGCTCCACCGACAAGGTGGTGTGGACTTCTTCCGATAAGTCAGTGCTGACGGTTGATGCGGCAGGCCTCGTGATGGCTGTCGCCAACGGCGAAGCGACGGTGACTGCCATAGCGGGCGAGCACTCTGATTCGGCTACGATAACTGTGACGACCCCTGCAACATCTGTAACCGTTTCCGGTACGCCCGCAAACCCGCTCAATGTGGGAGGCACGGTGCAGCTGAGTGCCGAGGTGAAGCCCGAAGGCTCCACCGACAAGGCAACATGGACCTCTTCCAACGCGAACGTGCTGACGGTCGATGCCGACGGCCTGGTAACGGCGCTCGCCAACGGCGAGGCGACCGTCACCGCAACGGCGGGCGAGCACTCCGATTCGGCCACCATCACGGTTGTGACGCCCGCGACGGGCATCACGCTTGACGCCGCAGCCCTCACGCTCTACGTGGGCGACGAGCCGTCGAAGCTCGAGGCCACGGTGCTTCCTGCGACTGCTTCCAACAAGAACGTCGCTTGGAAGTCCTCCAACAGCAACGTGGCCACGGTTGACGACAACGGCGCGGTGACTCCGGTCGGCGTGGGAACATGCACCGTCACGGCCACCACGCTGGACGGTGGGCTCACGGCAGCGTGCACGGTGACCGTGGGCGAGCACGTGGCAGGTGTCGCGCTCGACAAGAGCGAGGCGTCCATCGTAGGCGCCGGTACGACACAGCTCATGGCGACTGTTTCCCCTGCCGGCGCGCTCGACAAGTCTGTTGCGTGGTCCACCAGCGACGAGTCGGTGGCCACGGTCGACGACAACGGCCTGGTGACGTCAGTGGGCAAGGGGAAGGCTGTCATCACGGCAACCTCCCTAGAGGACGAGCAGCAGTCCGCTTCCTGCACGGTGACGGTGAGCAACCCGGTGACGGGCTTGGAGCTCTCCGCAGCGAGCGTTGCGCTGACGAAGGGCAACGGGCAGGTTGTGAACGTTGCTGCTTACGGTGCTTTGCCCGGCGCGGTTGACGACTACGACATGACGCTTTCCGTGGAGGGCGACGGCTCGTTCTCGAACGGCGTATGGAGCGATGCTTCCGGCAACGCCGTGTTCAGCGTCGCGGCTGGCGTGGACGGTGGGTACGCCATCGACGCGCTCGGTACCGGCAAGGGCACCCTCGTTTTCGAGGCGAAGCAGGGATCCTCTACGGTGAAGGGCGCCGTCGCGGTTTCAGTGACTAATCCCGCGAAGGCGGTCAGGCTGGATATGGCGAGCAAGCAGGTTGTAGTAGGCGACGAGTCGTTCACATTGAAGGCGACAGTCAATCCGACTGACGCCGACGAAGCCGGCAGCATCGTGTGGTCCACGTCGAACGCCGCGGTGGCTTCGGTCAAAGACGGCGTGGTGGCTCCGGTAAGCGCGGGCTCGGCGGTTATTACGGCGAAGGCAGGCACTGTTTCGGCGACTTGCACCGTGACGGTGACGGCAAAGCAGATAGCTGCCACGGAGGGCGATTCCGCATTCCAAGCGTCCGTCGAGGTGAGCGATTCTGCCGTCGCTGATCAACTGGATAAGATCGCTCAGGAAAACGGCGGTCTGGCGTTGGCGGTGCAGGGTGCTGAAGATTTGACAGATAAGGCGCAGCAGGCCATCGCCTCTCTCCAAAGCGCTCAAGCAAAGGTGGCGGAAGTCCTCGACGTGTCCTTCCGCAATGTCGAGGGTGGTGAGGTGCCGGTCAACCTTGACGGTGGGATGATGACGGTGCGCGTGCAGATGACCGACGCCATGCGCGCGCTTGATCCAGCGACGCTCGTGGTCAGCCATGTTGCCGATGACGGCGCGATCAAAGCGAAGAGCACGTGGGTTGATGGTGACGACCTGTGCTTTGCCACCGAGCACTTCAGCACCTACGTGGTGACGGGCAACGAACGGCAGACTACGGGCGGCGGCTCCGGCGGCGGATCGAACGGTGGTTCCGGAACAGTTCTTCCCGGAGGCGGTTCTGGTCAAAATGACGCCGTGAAGCCTCTGCTCGCTCCTACTGGCGACACAGCGGCGCTTCCCTTGGCGCTGGCTGGCTGCGCGATTGCCGCGGCGCTGGTGTGCCT
>JAEWCY010000274.1 GCA_023390395.1 Pseudomonadota bacterium
CCTGGAGCTTGGCGGCGTAGTCGTCCATGCCCGCGCCGGGCTGGTAGAGATTGACGATGACCAGGCCGATGGCCAGGGCGAAGAGCGTCATGGTCCAGAAATAGAGCATGCACTTGATGCCCACGCGTCCCACCCGGCCCATGTCGCCCATTTTGGCGATGCCGGTGACGACCGTGCAGAAGATGATGGGCGCGATGATCATCTTCACCATGCGGATAAAGGCCACGCCAAAGGGCTGCATGCTCTCCGCGAAGCCCTTGGTGGCCGGAATCAGGCCCAGGACGATGCCGGCGACGATGCCGAAGATGACCCAGAAGTAGAGGGAACGATGCAGTTTCTTGACGTGCACGGCGAACTCCTTTTCGAAAAGCTCCAGGAGCGGGCCTTGGGCGGGGTTTTCCCAGTCGGGTTCGTTGGCAGGGAACGGACCGAGGCCGGAAACGGCGCGAAAGGACCGGACGGTTGGTTCTTGGAAAGAGGCCGGGGCCCGGGAGGGGGATCGCGCCCCGGCCCTTTCCGCAGGCGGGCTTTCGCCGCGCCTAGGACACCAGTTTGAAGCGGACGCTGCCGTCCTTATGGATACGCTCGACCAGGCCGAATTCCCAGTCGAAATATCCCTTCATGGCCTCGGGGCGGGCGTTGACGTCGGTGTAGGGCTTGTACCAGATGTCGTCCTCGGCGCACAGCGGCGCGGGCATGTCCGTCTCCACGGGCAGCTCGGCCGCGATCCAGGCCGGCGTGCCGCCTGTCAGGCAGCGCACCCGGGCCTCGGGCCACAGCACGGCGGCCTCGGCCGCGGCGCAGCGGGCTTGCGCCTCGCTGCCCGAGGTCACGACGATGTCCGCCGCCCCGGGATGGGCCTCGCGGGCGCGTTCCAGGTAGCCGCGCGTCACCCAGACCGCGCCGGGCACGTGGCCCTTGCGGTGGTCGCGGCTGACGCCGATGTCCAGGACCAGGGGCGGCGTGGGCGAATCGAGGAGCTTTTTCAGTTCCAGGGGGGCGATCATGGGCGCGAGGGGCGGTTCGAAGGCCGGCGGCGGCGTGGGACCGTATTCGAGGCCGGCCGCGCCGAAGCCCGAGCCGCCGAGTCCGCCGCGCAGCACGTGGACCTCGGGCAGGCCCATCTGGACCAGCCAGTGGGCGGTCATGAGGGCGCGCACCTCGGTGTCGTCGATGAGCACGAACCGGGCGTTGCGCACGGCGGCGTATTCGTCCGTGGCCTGCACGAGCTGCCCGCCCGGGGTGTTGCGCGAGCCGGGCAGGTGGCCGGCCAGGTATTCCTCGGGCTGGCGCACGTCGCACAGGTACAGGGTGCGGCGCGCGGCCTCGGCCTGCCAGGCGCGCACCGTGGACGCGTCGACCCGGGAGACGCCGTACTTGACGGCCACGGCCGCGGCGCGCCGGCGGGCGGCGTCCAGGGCCTCGGCCGAGGGCGGGGCGGTGCGCCGCTTGGAGCCGTATTCCAGGTTGAGCCCGGCCAGCTGCCAGTTCATGGTGCCGCCCTTGAGCGCGGCCACCGGATTGGGGATGCCGGCGTTGAGCAGGGTCTGGGTGCCGATGATGCTGCGGGTGCGGCCGGCGCAGTTGACGATGATCTGGGTCTCGGGGTCGGGGACCAGGTCGGCCAGGCGGTAGGTCACCTCGCATCCCGGGGCGTTTTGGCCCGTGGGGATGTTCATGGCGTTGTATTCCTCCCGCGGACGCACGTCGATGACCACGACCTCACGGCCGGAGTCCATGATGGCCTTGATCTCCCGGGGCTCCAGGCGCGGGGTGTGGAGCTTCTCTTCGACGTATTCGCCAAAGCCCTTGCTGAGCGCGCCGACACCGGTGAAATCGACGTAACCGGCCTTTTTCCAGGCTTCCATGCCGCCGTCCAGCACGGCCGCGCCGGCGTAGCCCATGGCGGAAAGGATTTCGCGGGCGCGCGCCGCCCGGGAGGGGCCCGTCTCGGCCCCGCTGTCCACCAGGACCACGGGCACGGCCTTGCAGGGGACCAGGACCTCGACCATGAATTCCAGGCGGCTTAGGGGGGCGCAGCTGGCCAGCAGGATATGGGACCGGGAGAACTCCTCCTGTTCGCGGACGTCCAGAACGGCGAATTCCTTTTCCGAGGCGAAAAGCGTCTTGGCTTCCAAAGGCGTATATGTGGCTTGCATGAGATTCCCTTTTCAGATGCGATGTGAAGGCGAGCGGCTACCAGAGGCCGAGGAACTTCCACCAGAAGGGTCCGGTTCCGGCCCAGGTCACGAGGTGCAGGATCGAGGTGAGAAAGCCGATGCGCCACCAGGTGGGCAGATCGACGAAGCCCGCCCCGTAGAGGATGGGGCCGGGGCCGGCGCTGTAGTGGGTGAGCGAGTAGCACAGGCAGCCGCCGTAGGCCAAAAGCAGGGCCGACAGGTAGCCCGGCGCGCCGAGGCTGACGGCCACGGCCAGGAAGGCCGCGTACATGGCGGCCACGTGGGCGGTCATGCTGGCGAAGCCGTACTGGGAATAGATGTAGAGCACGAGCAAAAGGCCCAAGGCCACGGGCCAGCCCAGGCCGGCCATGGACGCGGCCACGGTCTTGGCGAACCAGGGGATGAAGCCCTTGGAGGAGAGCTGGCCGGCCAGGCCGACGAGCACGCCCATCCAGACCACGGTGTCCCAGGCGCCGTTTTCATTGAGCACGTCCTTCCAGTCCAGGACCTTGCCGATGAGCATGATGGACACGGCGATGCAGCCGACGACCGTGGGGTCCATCTTGGTCACCGGGCCGGAGCACCACAGGAGCAGGGCCAGGATGAAGACCCCGAGCAGGATGAGTTCGGGCCGGGAGATGGGGCCCATCTTGACCAGCTCGTCCCGGGCCAGGGCCTTGACCTCCGGGGAATGCTTCATTTCCGGCGGATAGATCTTGTAGACGAAGTACGGCACGGTGATCATGCCGATGATGCCCGGGACCAGGGCGGCCAGGGTCCACATGCCCCAGGAGATGTTGATGCCGGCGGTCTTCATGGCCAGCTCGGTGGCCAGGGGGTTGCCGGTCATGGCGGTCATGAACAGGGCCGAAAGCACGCCGTCGACCTGGTAGTAGCTCATGATGAGGAAGGCCCCGCACCGGCGCGCCGTGGGCCCGGGCTCGGACCCGAGGACCGAGATGACGCTGCGCAGGATCGGGTAGATGACGCCGCCGGCCCGGGCGGTGGAGGACGGCGTGGCCGGGGCCACCACCAGGCCGCTTAAGGTGAAGGCGTAGGCGACCTTGAGGGGGCTGTCGCCGATGGCCCGCAGGATGAGGTAGGCGATGCGCCGGCCAAGCCCGGTCTTGATGAAGCCGCGCGAGAAGAAGAAGGCGGCGGCGATGAGCCAGATGGAGCCCGAGGCGAAGCCGCCGAGGGCCTCGCCCACCTTGAGGGTGCCGGTGAGCATGGTGACGGTCAGGCCGAGGAAGGCCACGGCGCCGATGGGCAGCGGGGCCACGATGAAGCCGACGATGATGGCCACCATGAGCGCGAAGATGTGCCAGGCCTGCTGGGTGAGTCCCTGGGGCACGGGCAAAAACCACAGGACGAGCCCGATGGCGATGGGTATGGCCGCGCGTCTGAGTGATTGCATGAGACTTCCTCCACGTGTTTGTCGCCGGCCGCTCCCTGGGGAGCGTGGCCGCGCCGGGGGCGCCTTCCCGGGGCGGCGTGACGCCGGCCGTTGGCCGGGGCGGTCTGGCGCGACGGCTGGCGTCGCGGCGGCCGTCCTCGGCTCCGACAGGCAGACATAAGCACGACTTGTGCCAAAAAGCGCTTTTGAAAACTTTTTTTATTATGCCATGTTATGACAATTGACAGCCCTGAACCCGGCCTGATATTTCAATTTTGAATTTTTATTTTGCACAAACGAAAAGAGCCTCCATGCTGCAAGATCGCCGTTTCGCCTTCGCCCTCGTCGCCCACTCCCAGGAAGTCGCCGACTGTGTCCGCCGCGTGGCCGATTCCCTGGATTACGAGATCCACTACCACGTCGCCACCTCCGAATCCGCCATCCCCCTGGCCCAGGACTGCCTGGCCAAGGGCTACGAAGTCGTGCTGTGCCACGGCGGCACCGGCCGCAGCATCGTGCGGGCGCTGGGGCACAACGCCGTGCCCATCGACCGCACGGACATGGACGTCATCAAGACCCTGCGCGAGGCGGCCCGGGTCTCCCGCACCATCGCCCTGGCCGCCTATCTCGGCGAAAGCCACGACATCGCGGTCATCGAGGAACTGCTCGACATCTCCATCCACCACATCGTCTACGCCAACTGGGCCGAGCTCTTCCACAAGGTGCGCGCCGCCTACGACCAGGGCGTGCGCGTGCTGGTCGGCGGCGGCGTCAGCAAGAAGTGCATGGAGAACTGCGGCGGCGCGGGTTTCGTCATCCACCCCAACCCCCACAGCATCCGCCTGGCCCTGGAGCAGGCCCAAGCCACGGCCCGGCAAAAGCGCATCGAGGCCGCCCGCCACGGCGACCTGCTCGGCATCCTCCGCCACCTGCAGGAAGGCGTGGTCTGCATCGACGACAAGGAAAACCTCATCTACTCCAACAAGCGCGCCGCCCGGCTGCTGCGGCTCGGCCCCGGGGCCGGCGCGCCGCAGCTGCGCTCCTTCTACGACGCCCTCCAGCTGCGCCGGGCCTTGTCGGAAAAGACCGCCAGCCACGACAAGATCGTGGAGCTGGCCGACCAGCACCTGGTGGTCACGGCCATTCCCCTCACCGTCCATTCCGGGGTGCCCGGAGCCCTGGCCCTTTTCCGGGACGTCCCCTCCCTGCAGAGCATCAACCGCAAGATCAGCGAGGAGCTCGCGGCCAAGGGCCTGACGACCCGCACCGGCCTGGACGACATCCGGGGCCGCGGCCCGGCCATACGCGACCTCAAGCGCAAGATACGCCGCTTCGCCCCCACCGGGGCCACGGTGCGCATCTGCGGCGAGACCGGCTCGGGCAAGGAACTGGTGGCCCACGCCCTGCACGCCGAGAGCGACCGCCGCAACAAGGCCTTCGTGGCCGTCAACTGCGCCGCCCTGCCGGAAAACCTCATCGAGAGCGAACTGTTCGGCTACGAGGACGGGGCTTTCACCGGGGCCAGGCGCGGCGGCAAGGCCGGGCTTTTCGAGATGAGCGACGGCGGCACCATCTTTCTCGACGAGGTGGGCGAGATCCGCCACGAGGTGCAGCTGCGCCTTTTGCGCGTGCTGGAGACGCGCGAGGTCATGCGCGTGGGCGCCAGCCGCATCCGCACCGTGGACGTACGCGTGGTGTGCGCCTCCCACCGCTCCCTCATCGAGCTGGTGGAGGCCGGCCGCTTCCGGCTGGATCTCTACTATCGGCTTTCCACCCTGAAGATCGCCGTGCCTCCCCTGCGCGAGCGCCCCGAGGACATTCCGGACCTGCTGGACATGCTCCTGCGCCGCCACGGCAAGCCCTCCTCCGTCGTCACCCCGGCCATGACCGCCTCCCTGCGCGGCCACACCTGGCCCGGCAACGTCCGGGAACTGGCGGCCATGATGGAGAGCTACCTGATCCAGCTCGACGGCCTCGCCCCGGACGAGGCGCTTTTTGCCGAGGTGTTCCGGGAAGCCGTGAGCGAAATGCCCGGCAGCCCGGCCGGGGCCGCCGGACCGCGCCCTGGCGCAAGCCTCAAGGACAGCCTGCGCCAGGCCAAGGCCGCGCTCATCCGCCAGGCCGTGGCCCAGCACGGCGGCGACAAGGAGGCGGCGGCCCGGGAGCTCGACATCAGCCCCACCACCCTCTGGCGGGCCTTGAGCGAAGCCGGCGGCAGCTGAGGCGTGGCGGCCGGGGCCGGCCGCGCCCAGGCACGCCCCCCTCTTCCCTGTTCCCTGCCGTTGCGAAAGCGAAGGCAGCGGGTCGTTCACATAAGAAGCAGTTGTTATCGCCGCGCCGATAGTTTCCCCGTCTTCGGGCGTCCTATGCTGCCTCCGAACAACATACGGAGGTTTCCCATGACGACGCCCCCAACGGCCCCGCCCCTCGCCGTGTCGAGCAAAGCCAAGGCGTCCTGGCCCAAGATCGGCTTCCTGCTCGCCTGGTGCGTGTTCCTTGTCGTGCGCGAAGCGCTGCCCCGCCCCGAAAACCTGTCTCCCGAGGGCATGACCACCCTGGCGATCATGGGCTGGACCATCGTCGTCTGGATCACCAACGCCCTGCCCAAAAGCATCTCCGGCCTGGCCATCCCCCTCCTGCTCCTGGCCTTCGGCGTGTTCAAGAAGACGCCCGACGCCTTTTCCGGCTTCACGGGCAACGAGTCCTTCCTGGTCCTCGGGGCCTTTTTGCTGGCCGGCATCATGAGCGTGACCAACCTGGACAAGAAGATCGCCCTGGGCATCGTGTCCCGGGTGAAGCCCAAGGCGACCAGCCTGCTCGGAGGCTTCTTCCTGGCCCATCTGGTCACGGCCCTGTTCGTGCCGGCCACCCTGGCCCGGGCCGGCATGTTCCTGCCCATCGTCGCGGGCATCAACAAGCTGTTCGGCGAAGGGGAGGAAGCGTGCCGGGCCCGCAAGGCCATGGCCATGGCCGCCATCGGTTTCGGCGCGGTCTTTGCCGCGCCGCTGTTCCTCACCGGGCACATGCCCAACGTGATCATGACCAGCCTCCTCAACGGCAAGGCCGACGCCGGCATCACCTGGGGCGGCTGGACCTGGCTGCACTGGCCGCTGCTCGGGCTTTTCCCGTTCATGTTCTGGTGGGTCGTGCGTTCCTTCCGCCTGCGCGGCGTGGGGATTCCCGGCGGCCTGGACCGGGTGCGTCGGGAACGGGAGGAACTGGGGCCCATGACCCGGGACCAGCTCGCCATCCTCGGCCTGGTGGGGCTGGCCGTGGCGCTGTGGGCCACGGAAACCCTCCTGCACCGCTTCTCTTCCGGCATGGTGCTGGTGGGCGTGGTAGGGCTCATGTTCGCGCCCGGGGTCACGCGCCTGTCCTGGCGCGACGTCCAGGGCCGCACCAACTGGGGCACGTGGCTGCTGCTGGCCGGGGCGCTTTCCCTGGTCAAGGCCTTTTCCTCCACCGGGGCCGACCAGTGGCTGGCCCAGGGCATGGTGCACCTGGTGCCGGCCTGGGGCTGGATGGGAATGCTGCTGTTCATCATGGTGCTGGTGCAGGTCCTGCGCCTGGGACTCATCAGCAACGTCGGGGCCGTGACGCTCATGGCGCCCATCGTCTTCTCCATGGCCGGGCTGCTGCACCTCAACAACGTCTCCTTCACCCTGGCCGTGCTCAACGTGGACACCTACGCCCTGATCCTGCCCATGGAGGTCACGGCCTGCCTGATCGCCTACAGCTCCGGCGAATTCACCTTCCTGGAGTTCATGAAGACCGGCTCCGTGCTCACGGCCATGGCCATCGTCTACATCGCCTGCGTCATGGTCCCCTGGTGGGCCTACAACGGCTTTCCCCTGTGGGCGGTGCGCTGACCATCCCTCCGCAAAAAGAAAAGGGCCGGGACCTTGGTCCCGGCCCTCGGCCGTTTCCTGCCCGCCCGCCGCAACGGCGGGCGCTGCCTACTGGCTGTATCCTTTGTAGCGTTTGCCCTGGAACAGGTGGGAGACGAGGACGAAGAACAGCGGGATGAAGATCAGGTCGATGAAGGTGGCGGAGATCATGCCGCCGCACACGGCCGTGCCGATGGCGTTCATGGCCCCGGCCCCGGCCCCGGTGGCGATGGCCAGGGGCAGCACGCCGAAGAAAAAGGCCAGGGAGGTCATCATCACCGGCCGGAACCGCGTCTTGACCGCGCCGAGCGTGGCCTCGACGAGCCCCTCGCCATGCCCCATGCGCTCCTGGATGAACTGGATGATGAGGATGGCGTTTTTCGTGGACAGGCCCAGGGTGGTGAGAAAGCCGATCTGGAAATAGACGTCGTTGGGAAAGCCCCGCATGGACGTGGCCACGATGGCCCCGAGCACGCCGAGCGGCAGCATGAGCATGTTGACGATGGGGATGGTCCAGCTCTCGTAGAGCGCCGCCACGCACAGAAAGATCACGAAGATGGAGAAGGCGTAGAGGATGGGGCCCTGGGCCGTGGCCATGCGTTCCTGGTAGGACAGCCCGGTCCAGTCGAAGCCGATGCCCTGGGGCAGCTTGGCCGCGAAGCCCTCCATGATGGCCATGGCCTCGCCGGTGCTGTGCCCGGGCGCGGGCTCGCCCCAGATGTCGATGGACGGGAAGGCGTTGTAGCGCTCGAGCTTGGGCGAGCCCACGGACCAGCGCCCGCTGGCGAAGGCGGAAACCGGCACCATCTTGCCGGCGGTGTTGCGCACGTAGAGCCGGGTGAGGTCCTTGGGCAGCATGCGAAACGGCGCGTCGGCCTGGACGTAGACCTGCTTGACCCGGCCGCCCTGGATGAAGTTGTTGACGTAGCTGCTGCCGAAGGCGGCGGCGATGGTCGAGTGGATGGAGGCGATGGGCACGCCGAGCGCCCCGGCCTTGTCCCAGTCCACGTCCACGTAGTATTCCGGCACGTCCTCCATGCCGTTCGGCCGCACGCGCACCAGGCGCGGATCCTGGCGGGCCATGCCGAGGAGCTGGTTGCGGGCGGCCATGAGCTTGTCGTGCCCGAGCCCGCCGCGGTCCTGCAGCTCGAAGTCGAAGCCTGTGGCCATGCCGAGCTCCACCACCGGCGGCGGCGGAAAGGCGAAGACCTGCGCCTCCTTGATCTTGGAGAACTCCGCCATGGCCCGGGCGGCGATGGCCTTGACCTTGAGGTTTTCCCCCGGCCGCAGGTCCCAGTCCTTGAGCTTGACGAAGCTCAGGGCCATGTTCTGGCCCTGGCCGCCGAAGCTGACGCCGGAAATGTCCATGACGGATTCCACGGCGTCCTTTTCCCGCTCCAGGAAATAGTCGCGGACCTTGATCATCACGGCCCGGGTCTGCTCCAGGGTGCTGGAGCCCGGGGGCAGCGTGGCCTGGACCATGAGGATGCCCTGGTCCTCGTCCGGAATGTAGGAGGTGGGCATGCCGTGGAAGAGATAGGCGACCATGGCCACGATGGCGCAGTAGAAAAAGACGTAGCGCGTGGACTTGGAGAAGGAGTGGCCCACCAGGCGCACATAGGCGGCGCGCACCCCGAAGAAAATCTTGTCGAACCAGCGGAAGAAGGGCCGCAGGAAAAAGACCACGTTTTCCGAGGGCTCGTGCCCCTTGGGCACGGGTTTTAAAAACGTGGCGCAAAGGACCGGGGTCAGGATGAGGGCCACCAGCACGGACAGCAGCATGGCCGCGATGAGGGTGATGGAGAACTGTCTGTAGAGCACGCCCGTGGAGCCCTGGAAAAAGGCCATGGGCCCGAACACGGCCGAAAGCACGAGGCCGATGCCGATCAGCGCGCTCGTGATCTCGTCCATGGACTTGGCCGTGGCCTCCCGGGGCGAAAGCCCCTCCTCGGACATGATGCGCTCCACGTTTTCCACCACCACGATGGCGTCGTCCACCAGCAGGCCGATGGCCAGCACCATGGCGAACATGGTCAGCATGTTGATGGAATAGCCGCAGAAGAACAGGACCGCGAACGTGCCCATGAGCACCACCGGCACGGCGATGGTCGGGATGAGCGTGGCCCGGATGTTGCCCATGAACAGAAACATGATGAGGAAAACGAGTCCCACCGCTTCGAACAGCGTCTTGACCACCTCGTGGATGGCCACTTTGGTGAAGGGCGTGGTGTCGTAGGGATAGACCACCTTCATGCCGTGGGGGAAATAGCGGCTCATCTCCTCCATCTTGTCCTTGATGGCCGCGGCCGTGGCCAGGGCGTTGGCCCCGGAGGCCTGGCGGATGGCCATGGCCGCCGAGGGCCGGCCGTTGTGGAAGCCCACGATGTCCGAACGCTCGGAGCCGAGCTCCGTGCGGCCCACGTCCTTGATGCGCACCACGGAGCCGTCCTGGTTGATGCGCAGGGGGATGGCGGCGAACTGCTCCGGGGTCTGCAGCAAGTGCTGCACCACGATGGGGGAATTGAGGCGCTGGCCGGGCTCGGCCGGCGCGCCGCCGAACTGCCCGGCCGAGACCTCGACGTTGTAGGCCCCCAGGGCCGAGACCACGTCGTCCACGGTCAGGTTGAAGCTGTTGAGCTTGTCCGGGTCGAGCCAGACGCGCATGGCGTACTGGGTGCCGAAGTTCTCCACCTCGCCCACGCCCGGCACCCGGGACAGGACCTTCTCCAGGGTGGACTGGGCGTAGTCGCGCAGGTCCTCGCCGCGCATGCTGCCGTCTTCGGAGATCAGTCCCACGACGATCAGGTAGTTGCGGGTGGACTTGCTGACTTTGACGCCCGAGCGCTGCACCTCGTCGGGCAGGCTGGCCATGGCCAGCTGGAGCTTGTTTTGCACCTTGGACCAGGCGATGTCCGGGTCGGTGCCGGGCGTGAAGGTCATCTCCAGCCGGGCCTCGCCCGAGGAGGAGCTGGAGCCGCTTAAGTACAGCATGCCGTCGAGCCCGGTCATCTTCTGCTCGATGATCTGGGTCACGGTGTTTTCCACCGTCTCGGCCGACGCGCCCGGGTAGTAGGCGGTGATGGCGATCGACGGCGGCGCGATGGGCGGATACTGGGCGATGGGCATGCCGTAGATGGCCAGCCCCCCCAGGGACAGCAAAATGATGGCGATGACCCAGGCGAAGACGGGCCGGTCCAGGAAGAATTTCGAGAGCATTACTTGCCCTCCGCGCCCTGTTTGGCCGTCTTGGCCTCGGCGCCGGCCTCGCGGCCGGGCTCCTGCCCGGCCTGGTCAAGGGAGGTGGCCTTGACCACGGTTCCGGGCCTAAGCATCTGCAGGCCCTCGACGATGACCCGGTCGCCCGGGGCCAGGCCGGCGGCGACCAGCCAGTCGCCGCCGATGGCCCGGTCCAGGGTCAGGGGCCGCAGGACGACCTTGTTTTCCGCGTCCACGATGAGCGCGAAGGGATTGCCCTTGGTGTCCCGGGACACCCCCTGCTGGGGGACGAGGAGGGCCTTGGGGTTGACGCCCTCCCGCAGCACGGCCTTGACGAACATGCCCGGCAGGATCTCGCCTTCCGGGTTGGGGAAGATCAGGCGCAGAATGACCGAGCCGGTGGTGGGGTCCACGGTGACGTCGCTGAACTGGAACGTGCCTTCCAGGGGATAGGGATTGCCGTCCTCCAGGATGAGCCGGACCTTGTCCTGGCCTTTTTCCTGGGGGTTGAGCAGGCCTTCCTTGAAGCGGGCCTTCATGCGCAGCATGTCCGCCGTGGACTGGGGCACGTCCACGTAGATGGGGTCGAGCTGCTGGATGGTGGCCAGGGCGGTGGACTGGTAGGCCGTGACGATGGCCCCGTCGGTCACGCTGGACTTGCCGATGCGGCCCGGAATGGGCGCGAGGACCTTGGTGTAGCCCAGGTTGATGCGGGCCGTCTCCACCCGGGCCTCCAGGGAAACGATGTTGGCCTTGACCTGGTCGAGATTGGAGGCGGCGTCGTCGTAGTCCTGTTGGCTGAGCGCGCTGCGCGAGACGAGCGACTGGTAGCGCTCGGCCCGCAGCCGGGTCGTCGGGAGCTTGGCCTTGGCCTCGGTCAGGGCGGCCTGGGCGTTGTCGAGCTCCGCCTGGAAGGGGGCGGGGTCGATCTGGTAGAGGACCTGCCCCTCGGCCACGTTGGAGCCTTCGGTGAACAGGCGCTTCTCGATGAGGCCGTTGACGCGCGGTCGTATCTCGGCCACCCGGAAGGCGGAGGTGCGGCCGGACAGCTCCGTGGAAAGCGCCACCTCGCGGGGCCGCATCGTCACGCAAGACACTTCCGGCGTGCCCCGCTGCGGCCCGGCCGCCTGGTTGTCGCGGCCGCAGCCGGCGAGAAGCGAAACGAGAAGACAAACCCCCAACAACAGTCCGCGTGAAGCGATGCGACCCTGGCGCGGCATAGGAAACCTCCGGCTGCCGATGCGTCTGAAACGCGCTACGCGGCATGCCTTCCCCGTCGCCCGATGCCCCGGCAACGGCCGGCGGACGTCCCGGCACGGGACACATGCCTTATTTAATTATAATATTAACGACAATTCCGACATCAGCCCTCGCCGCCCGCGCTGCCGCCCCTACCGGGCGAGGGCGTTTTCCTTGGACAGCTTACGCATCTCGTCCATGAAATGCCGGGCGATGGCCGCGGGCTCGACGTATTCCGCCTTCGCCCCGTGCAGGTGCGGGATGATCCGGGCGAACTGCCGGTAGCCGATGAGCGTGCTCGTCAGGAAGATCGCCGCCTGCAGGGGGTCCGGCGTATCCAGGTACTCGCCGAGGATCGTGACCAGGGTGTCGAAGGAGTCCTGGAAAATGTTCTCCGTCAGGAACTTGAGCCGGTCCCTGTCGTCCGTCATGAGTTCCCTGAAGAAGAGCTTGGCCAGCACGGCGTCCTCGAACAGCAGCGTCAGGAACCAGGCGATGGCCTGTTCCAGGCGCTGTTCCAAGGCGGCGTCGCCCGCGGCGGCGGCGACGAGGGCACGGTCCTTGCCGGTGAAGGCATACTCCAGCACGGACCGGATAAGCGCTTCCTTATCTTTGAAATAATAATATAAATTCGCCTGCGTCACGCCGACCGCCGTGGCGATGTCGCGCATGGAAACCGCGCTGTAGCCCTTGTCGGCGAACAATTGGGCAGCGGCGGCCAAAATTTTCTCGCGCATGTTCGGAGCAGCCATGACGCCTCACGGGAATTACTGAACGTTCGTTTAAGTCCTTTTTCTCGTGCCCTGTCAAGGAGATTCGCACGCCTTTGAGACGCCCCGATCAACGTGCCCGGCCGAGGCCAAGCGCCAAGCCGAAGCTGAGGCCCGGGCCATCGAGGAACGCGAAAACATCACCCTGGCCCAAGTCTGGGGAAAATACCTGCCCGTAGCCCAGGCCAACAAGGCTGCCCATACGGCCTATGCCGAGGAAGCCGCCTATCGGCTTGACTTCGGGCCGGGATATCGCATCTACCTCGGGTTGGATGGCCAGACGGTGGTTGTCCTGCTCTGTGGCGGCGACAAATCGAGCCAGGGCAAGGACATCAAAAGGGCTCGCAGCCTTTGGCAGGCGTACTGGAGGGAAAAACATGAGTCCCGTCCGTGACTTCGATGACACGCTTAAAGAGCTTTTGAGCGCCCCGGAACAGGCGGTTCAATATCTCCGCGCCGCCATGGAAAAAAGCGCCCCCCGTGCGTTGGCCGTGGCCATTCATGATGTGCTGAAAGCTGTTCGCTCCGCGCCCGAGGAGAACGACGCCGAAACGGAGGTCCTGTGTCGTGCCCTTGCCGGGCTGAAACAAGCGGGAGTGACCCTCGATTTCCTGGCGCGGTAGACACCCCCATGGGGGCATTGGCCCCAAGGAGCTTTGATATACTGCACTTTCCCGTGATGGTGACCCCGGATAAGAACGGAACCGTCATTGCCGAAGTGCCCGACATCCCGGGGACCGTCACTTTCGGCCAGGACGAAGCCGAGGCACTGGACATGGCGCTTGACGCTGCCGTGACCATGCTTTCCGCCATGATGGACGACGACGAGGACATCCCCAGCCCGAGCGACCTCACGCCGGGGCAACCTGTGATTGAACTGCCGCCCATGGCCGTGGTCAAGCTGGTAGACACCCCGCGCAGGGGGCGACCGGACTCTCGCAAGTCTACTTCGGCCAGGACC
The DNA here is from genome assembly GCA_023390395.1 of Pseudomonadota bacterium. Classification (GTDB taxonomy): domain Bacteria; phylum Desulfobacterota; class Desulfovibrionia; order Desulfovibrionales; family Desulfovibrionaceae; genus Solidesulfovibrio. Next base: position 13,650 of record JAEWCY010000274.1, read on the forward strand.
CGCTTCAATCCACGCCCCCGCGCAGGGGGCGACCGGCCAACGTCGTTTTGCCGCAGCCGATTTTCCCTGCTTCAATCCACGCCCCCGCGCAGGGGGCGACATGACCGTGGCGCCGCTTTGCCTCGCGAGGCAGGTGTTTCAATCCACGCCCCCGCGCAGGGGGCGACCAGCGCAGTCAACCAGGTCGCGGCCCTAGCCAGGTTTCAATCCACGCCCCCGCGCAGGGGGCGACTGGGCCCCGGCATGGGGCTTGTGGTTGGTAAGCAGCTTCAATCCACGCCCCCGCGCAGGGGGCGACCGGTCGGCAGCCCTCCACTTCACGCCGCTTGCCAGCTTCAATCCACGCCCCCGCGCAGGGGGCGACCGGCCGCCGCGCCGATGGTGCGCAGGATGAGGCGGCTTCAATCCACGCCCCGCGCAGGGGGCGACGCTATTTCTACGTGGACAACGGGTCCGGCTACAAGCTTCAATCCACGCCCCCGCGCAGGGGGCGACTTTCGCCATGCCGACGGCAGCCAGGTCACGGACGCCGCTTCAATCCACGCCCCCGCGCAGGGGGCGACCTCGCGTCCGGGTTGCTGACCGGCATGGCGAGCGGCTTCAATCCACGCCCCCGCGCAGGGGGCGACCGCCCCTTCGCATCGACCCCGACCGGCTGACCCAGCTTCAATCCACGCCCCCGCGCAGGGGGCGACGAATGCCGTCGTAATCAGGCATCGTATTGCTCCACGCTTCAATCCACGCCCCCGCGCAGGGGGCGACGCTGCCCAAGATGATGGCGCTCGGCAGCGGCATGCTTCAATCCACGCCCCCGCGCAGGGGGCGACTCCCTGCGTTTCACCATGTCGCGCAGGGCACAGCGCTTCAATCCACGCCCCCGCGCAGGGGGCGACCGATGGACTGGAGATAGGCCGCGCCCTGGGACTCGCTTCAATCCACGCCCCCGCGCAGGGGGCGACCGGCCACGCACGCCGTGGAGGTCGATTTCGCGGCGCTTCAATCCACGCCCCCGCGCAGGGGGCGACACGGATACCATCGTCCCGGGCGAGATCATCAACCAGCTTCAATCCACGCCCCCGCGCAGGGGGCGACGGGGGCTGGCCAAACCCTATGACGGCCAGTGGCCGCTTCAATCCACGCCCCCGCGCAGGGGGCGACACCGCCAGTGCGTGGTCAAGGGCTTGAACAAAATGCTTCAATCCACGCCCCCGCGCAGGGGGCGACAGTCTGGTTTCTTTCCTGTGACATGGATTTCGGCGCTTCAATCCACGCCCCCGCACAGGGGGCAATGCACGGCCACGCACTCGCCATCCTTGGCGAGGTAGCTTTCCTGGGTGGTGACGAACAGGGTGTTGAGCAGCGGCTTCATGCGCCCTCCAGCACGGATAGCAAGGAGCGGGCGGCCGATTTGCGCGGCAAAAGCGGCATGCAGACGTCCTGCAGCGAGCAGGCCGGGCAGATGGCGTTGATTGTTTCCAGCGGCGGCGGAGGCGGCGTTTTCCCCTGGCGCATGAGGGCGTGCACGGCCTCGACGGTGCGGCGGGTTTCTTCCCGCAGCGCCTCGTCCAGCGACACGACCTGCCGCCTGCGGGTCTTGCCGTAGAATAGTGCGCCTTCGGGAATGGCGACATGCAGCATTTCTTCCAGGCAAAGCGCCTGGGCGCAGAGCTGCAGGCGATCGGCGTCGTGGCTTTTGGGGCGGCCGCGCTTGTATTCCACGGGATACGGCTGCCAGCCGCCGTCGCGCCGATAGAACTCCACCACGTCGGCCTGCCCGGTCAGGCCGAGACTTTGGGAGTGCAGCAGAAGCCCGGTGACGATTTTGCGGTCGCCTCGACTTTCGGTTGCGGCGTCATGGGCTTTATCGTGCAGTTGCCGGCCCTCGGCAGTGTAGACGTTCTCCGTCCAGAGCTGTTCCAGATGGATGAGCGCGCACTGCCGGGGGCAGTACAAATAGTGCTGTAACGCTGAGATAAGAATGGGGTCGAGTGGGGGTTGCATCAGAACCCCTCGATGGCCTCCGCCTTCAGCCCCGGCGTGGCGTCGCCGTCCTGCGCGTAGCTGCCGTCGGGGTTGACCGAGAGGCTCCTGTGCACCCGGGCCGACGAATACTGCCCGGATTTGCTGCCATGTTCCCACCACAGGACATGATTGACCGCCATGCTGCCTTCCGGGCGGGCCGAGGAGGCGTCGTTCTCGAAAAGCCTGGGCAAGATGGCCTTGAGGACCGCCGCGTCCTCGTCGCCAAAGCCCGTGCGCTCGGCCAGCTGGGGGTTGATGCTGCCGTAAAACACGTACACGCCCTTATCGACACGGTGCTTCATGCCCATGGTGTCCGCGCCGCGCTTGCTGCCGTCGCCCTCGCTGCTGACGCTCTTGGTGATCTGGATGCTGGCCACGCTGACCGGCTCCACGCTAAAGGCGGCGTGGAGGCTCACCGGGCCGCGCACGGCGATGGAAACGCCGGCGGCGTCGCCTTCCTTGCCAAAGGCGAAAAGCTGGCCAAAGGCGCGCACGTCGAACCATTTGGCGCAGGCCTTGCGGGCGGTTTCTTCCTTGCTGCACTTTTTGGGGTTGAAGGCGTCCTTGCCAAGGCCGTGCTCGGCGGATTCCGCCCGCTCCCTGAGCGAGACCATGCCATCAAGCTTGCGGTCGTCGGACTGCACGTAAACCCCTTGCCCCATCTCCATGAGCCGATCCCGAATCTTGCGCTTGAGGCAAACGTCGCTGATTTCGCCGTAGCCGTCATAGTCCGTGCGGGGCCGGTTGCCGTTGAGGGGATCGCCGTTGGGGTTGGCACGGTTCACGGTGAGGATCACGGCGAAGTCGATCTTGTGTTGCAGGCTCATGCTACGCTCCTTCCTGAGGATGTTCTTCGGGTGCGGCGTCTTTCTCGGACTTGGTGTAAAAAGCCGACATCTGGCAGTGATAGCCCAACAGGAATTCCCCGCTGAGCTTGGCCGGCGACTGGAACGCCTCCGGCGAAAACTTGTCGCAGATCTCGCGCAGGATCTTCTTGGCGCGGCCAAGGAGTCCCGCGGAGGAACTGTTTTGCAGCCGCTGCATGTAGGGCGCAAGCTGCAGCTCCAGCTGCCGCCAGGTCGCGTAAGGATGGTCGGCAAAACGTTGGATGAGGCGCTCGGCGTTGGTGGCGCGTTTTTCGCCGGCCTGCTGGAGCGCCGTGCGCTCGATGTATTCGGCCACAGCCAGCAACCGTCCGTAAAGATAGTCACGAGAGTCGATTGTTTCGTCCAGGGCCATGTCGAACCTCTTTTCGTCAAAATTGATGGCGCGGTAACCTTTATACATGGCGCAGGCCACGCCCAACACCTCGGGCCATTCCCAGTCTTCCAGCGCCGCGCGGTTGCAGGCCCGGCGCACGCAGCCTTCGACGAGATCGCGCGGCAACGCCGCGCCGTCCACGATGCACGGCAGCAGCCGTTCCACCGTCGCCTTGCGCAGCGTATCATCCACGCGCCGGCCATAGGCGACCCGGGCGATGGTTTCCGGCAACGGCGCATAGGCGGCATACACCGTGCGTTTCTGCTTCTTCCCTTTTCCCGCCTGCTCCTCCGGCAGACGCACCGGCAGTGGCCAGGCGCAATTCTCCTGCCACGCTTCCAGATGGCCCAGATACTGTTCCAGCATCTGTTCGCGGTAAAACGTGACGGAAAGCCGGCCGGGGCTGGCGGCGTCCAGGGCCATGATGGCGACGCCGTCGGTGTCCTTGAGGTCGGCCTTGTAGCCGGCCATGGTTTTGCGCAGCCTTTGGGCAAACACGAGCCCCATGTTCGGGGGCGGCGTCCTGGGCTGCGCTTCCGCCACCACGGCTTCGGACGAGGCCGGCGCATCGTCGCGCATAAGGTCCTCGTCATCGATGTCGTCAAGCAAGTTTCCGCAGGGATTGGGCACCCGAGCGCCGCTCACGGCCCAGGCCACGACGGCCTGTTCGCCGTTGCGATACCCTTGCCGGGCAATGAGCCAGCGCAGGGCGTTATGGGCCTTGTGGCTCGTTTCGTAACCCACGGTGCAGGCCTGTTCCGGCTCGTCGAACCGCCCACGGAAGGTGAAATTCGCGGCGTCGTTGGAAGAAATGAGCTTGGCCCCGTCGCCGGGCCGGCGGATGTTGCGCGGATGTTTTTTGGCGACGACGCTTTCCACCCCTTGCACCATGCACAAATCCCGTTGCTGCATCTGGGCCGCGTCGTAGGCCATCCAGGCCTGTTGCAGGCTGACGTCCTTCCAGGTGCGCGACTCCACTGCCCCAGGCTCCACCACGCTCCAAACCACCAGGGCTTCACCCTGATCGCGAACGACTTCACCGTTGATTTTTTTGGGCTGCAACCGGTTGAAGATGCTGTCCTTGCCGGCCTCCTTGTCCTCCTGCGCCGGCTCCGTCAGCAAGACGCCCGAAGCATCGGCGCGCAAGATGCCGCAAGCCAGCAAATCCTGCACAAGCCGGCCCTTGGAAACATAGGCATGGACCGCCTTGGCTTTGGGATGGGCCTGGGGCGACTCGCACCAAGCCTGCAATTGCGCCAAGTACAACGCAAACAGATTCTTCTTGCCGCCCTCGTAATCCTTGGCGCAATAGTGTATTTTATCACTGAGAGGATGAGGCGCGTCGCCGCTGGTGCGCCCGGCGGAATCTTCCGTCGCGGGAATAATGAACTGCGTTTTGGGCGGCAGCAGTTCCGCTCGCTGAAAGTTCCCCTCACCGTCCAGCGTCACGCAAATCTGCGCCTGCTGGCTCGTATGGCTCACCGGCATGAGCGCCGGCGCTTCCCTGCCCCCGTCTTCCGTCTGGGGCGGACTGGTATAGTCAGGATCAAGCGAGCAGGCCTCATAGGTCTCGAAAAGCTTCTGCATCCAGCTCACAGCGTCCCCCCTTGCGGTCCGTCGCCCCCGAGCAGGGTCCGCGCGTCCGGGTAGGCGGCGGTCTCCGGCTCCAGCAACAACCGGCGCAACTCCTCCTCGTCGCAGCCCGCGAAATTGCGCTCGGGATGAAACGCCTTGGGCGACATGGCCCGGATGTCCTTACGCAAAAGCGACGGATCGTCCGGCCCTGGAAACTCGATGACGCCCTTTCGCATGACGGGCTTCCAAAACCGCGCCCCGAAACGTTCGCCGCCGGTTTCGTCGGGATAGTCGAAGCCGTGAAACATCAGGCCAAAGGCCAATTCGTCCAGCTCGTCATACGCCCCCGGCCCTTCCCCGAAAACGCACGGCTCCACATAGCCCTGGCAGTCGCGCGTGCCGAGAAAAACGTCCTGCCTGCCGCCGCGAGCCACCATGCGCCTGGCGATCTCGTAATGCTTGCCGTCGATGCGGTCCTTGGCCAGCTCCGGCCGATGCTCGTTCCAGACAAAACGCGCCTGCACCTGATAGGCCACGTCGGCCAGATAGGTGTAGATGGACAGATCGTTGGGAGCATCATTTGCTCCCCTTGCGAATTTTATGGGTTTGACGCCCTTGGTCTGGGTGCGAAACGGCCGCAACACGCGCACCCTCTCGATGATCCAGAGGAAGGTCGGCTTCCAATAGACGGATTTGGCGATGCCCTTGAGGGCTTCGTAGGTGGGAATGTGGTAGGAACACTTTTCGCCCCCCACCCGGGTGACCGGATCGGAGAACAGGGCGTATCGCCCGGATGCGACAAAGGAAATGTCGTTTTTCACGCAACCCTCCAGACTAATAGATGCTGGCCTTCAGGTTTGCCAAAGGCTGTTCGACGACACCCATTTCAGTACAATAATGGTTCACCCGTAGCGCATACATGCCGCTGTCTTGAACAGGATAGAGAGCCTTGTTCTCATGAAGTTTTTTTTCAATATTCGGAAAGACATTGACGGAGTAGCGTTGCGCCTTGCGCAGCAGCTCCCGGTTTTTCCAGATCATATCCGTGGAGCAAAGGTCCGCGATGATTTGCTCACCTTCGCCGTAGGGGACAAAAATGCTCGTCGCCGCCGAATCAATGGCCTTGAAGCGTCCGGCCGCCGTGGCGAACGACTGGCCCAGCATGGGGGCGAGGCTCGGTTTCACGATGTCCTTATTACTCCCGAGCATGTCCAACAGGGTGCTGCCGTGCTCCGTGCAGGCATAGGACATGACGTCGGCCCTGCGGGTATAATAATGGTCGAAATACGCCTCGGTCAGGAGCGGCTGGGTCAGGTCGTAATCCGAATCCTCAAGAGCCTTGGCATAGTTCAAACGCACGGCGTCCAAGAAGACATCGCGCCCGTCCTTGATGTCCCGCAGGCACTCCAGCTTCTCGGCGTCGCCGTCAACGAGCACCACATGCACCCGCCCCCGCTCGCCCTCGCCATGACGGTTGCAGCGCCCGGCCGCTTGCAGGATGGAATCCAACCCCGCCGCCAGACGAATCACGGAGCGGAAGCTGATGTCCACCCCGCATTCGATGAGCTGGGTGCTGACGCACAGCACCGGCCGCCCGGCGTCCAGGTCCGCGCGCATGGCCTCAAGCTTTGCCATGCGGTGCGCCGGACACAAATTGGTGCTGAGATAATACCGCCGCAGGCCTTCCCCCTCGGGGCACAGCGCGTAGAGCGTTTCCGCCATCTTCTTGGTGTTGCACACCACCAGACAGGAACCGCTCCCGTCCAGCTCTTCCCGAGCCAGCCCAGCCACCGCTTCGGCGCTCATGGGCTTGGAGCAATGGTCGATAAAATCGGTGCGACGCAGCTCGCGAAACAGGCCGGACACGTCGGGTATGATTTCCCGCTCCGGCCCGAGGTCCAGGCTGCCCAGCAACGGCCTGGGCAAACCGCCCAGGCGCGGCTGCGTGGCGGTGCACAGCATGGCCGACGCGCCACACTGCTCCACGAGGAATTCCACGGCGTTGCAGAACATGCGCAGACAACGCACCGGCACCGTCTGCACCTCGTCAAACACAATAACGCTGCGGGCTAGGTTATGCATACGGCGGGCATGGCGCGTACCGGAACCGAACAGGCTTTCCAGAAATTGCACCATGGTCGTAAAAACAACCGGCGCGTCCCAGTTTTCAGCCAACCGCTCCCACCGCTTGACCGCATCTTCGTCATCGGTGTCGGCGTCCGGCAGAAAGTTGGAATGGTGTTCCAGCACCATGGAGCCGGGGATCTCGTCTTGTTCCAGTATCTGGCGGGCCACATCGGCGTTCTGATCGATGATGGAGGTATAGGGAATGACGTAGATGACCCGGTCCAGCTCGTGCTTTTGCGCGTGCAGCAGGGCGAAACGCAAGCTGGCCAGGGTCTTGCCGCCGCCCGTGGGCACGGTCAGGGTGAAGAGCCCCTGATCATCCAAAGCCCGACGGGCGCAGTGATCCGCGATGTCGCGCCGCAAAAAATCGATGGAATGTCGCGGTTCTTTCGCCGCCAGGGCCGCTTCCAGACGCGGCGCGAGCACGTCCCAGGGACGTCGCGGCGCGTCCTCGCGCAACCGTTTGAGCTGCGGGTCTTCAAATTCGGCGCTGTCCGTGCGGTCCGCGTCCAGCAGACAGCTCAATAAAAAACGCGCCAACAGCCCCTGCTGGAAATCGCGACTGTTCTCGTTGTCCAATATGTCCTGGCGGTCGGAACAAGCGGAACATTTGCCCTCTACCCTCTGATGCAGTCCCCCCAAAACACCACGCACTTCCCGCGCCAGGGGGGTTGACAGCAGTCCAGCGATTTCGGCGGCCAAAGAAGGATCGCAAGCCCGAACGCATTGATCGTGATGTGTCTTTTCCTCGCTTCGCATCATATAGTCGCCGGAAAAAACGTTTTTTCCCTCTGGATCTATGCAGTCCTTGAAACTGGAATGATGTGAAATAATGCAGAGTGACAGCATTTGTGACATGGACTGCACTTTCGATTTGTTGCCCAATCGTCGCCAAACATATTGTCCACCGGCAAAAGAGTGATTGATCTTGCCTTTATTCGCAATCGGATCAATGTAATCAAGCTCATCATATTTTATGCGGCCTACCGCTGAAAGAATATACCGCTGAAATTCATCGGAATACTTCCCAAAATCGTGCAACAGTCCGATAAGTCGACCAGCAAGAGGCAAGCCTGCCTTGGCTGCGAAGCGTTCCGTCAACGCCGCCACCTCGCGCAGATGCGACTCCAGCGTCTGGATTTTAAAGGAAGATGCATCCTGCTGGCCGTAAACATGGGCAACATAGATGTTTAGAGAATTGCACATAACCATGCCTAATTGAAATCATCAAAAGTCAACCCTGCGACCACGCAAAAAATACATAGCTTTTCAAAAAAGAGCCTGGATGTTCGTAATTCAAAACCATATTAAATATCAATAAAAAAATATACTTCATCGACGACAGGATACGGGGCACAGCGCAAGGCAGCGCGGCAGTGATGCACAATGCCTGACCGATCGCTCTCGCGGGCTGGATGTTCATTCCAATCCGCTGTGGGGAGTCAGGCAAAGTGAGAAAGGGCCTGGTGCTTAGATCGGATGGGCTGGACGTCGGCTAAATACAGGCCCGACATGGCCTTAATGCCACGACCAATCTTGGCTTCGGACGTTCCAGCCAAGATGAGAAAAAGGTGCTTTGGAAGGGAAAATTTTCAGGCAATTTGAGAACAAAAAACCGAAGGATCAACATCAAAGCGGCTGTATAAATCCTAAACGACTCTTCTAAAATCGTTCAAGAATTTTTGAATTTTCAGAGCTTACCTTTAAATTTCCTAAAACAGGCTTAAATGTCCACACCGTTTCCGTAATTCCTCTCACTTCTTTATCAACTCGTTTCCCATAGAACTTTATCTTAGCCCTTGCTACAAATTCATCCGTATTAGGCACTGAAGAAACAGCACAGTCAATAATCTGATAATTCAGCAATTCCCATCGCTTGAGGTATGCGACCTTTTGAGCGAACACCGAATCTCGCGAAGTATCCTTTCCATAGAAAAACACTGAATCGGCAAAAAAAGACGTTATTCCGCCCAATGCTTCGGGACGTGTTGTCATAACAATCTTGTAAACCATAGCCTTAATTTCTTCATCATAGGTTGCTGAACGTTGCACTTTGGCTGACGAAGCATTTTCAACTACCTTATTCGAATACGGATCACGCGAGCACTCAATAAAATACGTCATCTTCTTAGCGTAATCAGCAATCTCAACAGGTGCCAGTTGTTTATCCCCACTATTTTCTAACACTCCAATTCCGTGTCCAGAAAGAAAATCTATCGCCACAGACCCCTTGATCGCAAAGTTAATATTCTGGGCAATGTCTTGAGTGATAGCTGCGAATTTGAGGGTATTTAGCTTTGAAGTAACAATACCAATTACACGTCCCCAAGAATCAAGAAGAGGCCCTCCGCTATTCCCTGGCTGAACTGGCGCAGATATCTGAATTCTGCTAGTATCATCTTTCAATCCGGCTAACGCCGTAACAATTCCTGATGTAAAATTACCTGAAGTCGACAGCGCTCCCGCCAAGGGAAAGCCGAAGACATAGACATTCTCTCCTAAACGTACCAATGGAGACGAGCGAAATCTTGCGACAATTCCATCTTTAATATCTGTGAGAAGCACTGCAATATCTTCTCTCTCGGAAACATATAATATTTTCGCAGGCCACTCTCTACCATCGTCTTGCCTAACATGAATTGAGTTACAACCCGAGACAACATGAGCATTAGTAAGAATATGGCCCTGATTAGAAACCAAAAAACCTGAACCTGAGGAGGCCCCCTCTGCCAAGCATGTTGTGCCAAAACACAAAAGAAGAGATGCCAACACAAAAAGCACTGGCACTGGGGTATAATATCGACAAAGCAACGTCTTCATGCAAAAATACTCTCTAAAGAAATATGCCCTACCATTAATCCAGAGACTTTAAACCATACCCTTAACGCACATACTCCCGGCACCCCCAGACAACTCTGCCTATAATGCGGACAGGCTCGGCAAGATGGCTGTTCATATCGACTTCTATTGGCGTATATTTGGGGTTTTCACTTCTTAAAACGAGTTTCCCGGGAATTCTATCCAGGTACTTGACGAAGACTTCCTGCTCGATCCCTACCGCAAATAAACCGCCAGCGATTATTTCATTCTGGCTTTCATCTATCAAGACCGTATCGCCGTTCTTGACTTCAGGCTCCATGCTGTCGCCGACAACGTCCATGAGAACCATGTGCTTGGCGCGACCCTTGCGGTGCAAGAAGTCCGTCTTGAACGCGTAGAGTCCGATGACCTCCCCTTCCGTTTCCAGGCTTCCGGTGCCAGCCGCCAGCCTCGCCCTCACTTTCGGAACAAGGGTATAGCCCATTTCCGGTGCGGCACCCGGGGCCATCCACTTCGGCTCCCCTTCCGGGACAAGACCCGGCATTTGCCCTGCATCCGAGGCAAGCCGAGCATTGCCGGAACGCCCTTCCTCTTCCCCTTCGAAAGACTCCCCAGTCAAAAGCCAATCAATAGAGCATGATAGCGCCTTCGATAGCGCCACAAGATGCTCCCCGCGCGGGATACGGCCGGCCTCATAATTTTGGACAGAAGTGAGGCTCACACCTATCTTCGTTGCCAAATCTTGCTGAGTAAAACCTGCCTTCTCGCGCTTTGACCGAAGCCTGCCGACAAACTTTTCTTTGTTCTTGCTTTCGTCGCGGAAGTCTGAAGGAAAGTCCGAAGAGGAAGCCTTGCTCATTTTATCCTCAGATCGCTTTGATATTGCTGGATAAAATTGGCAGAACAAGCGCGTGCCAACTTTTTGAAAGCCTGAAACAAACTTTCGTGTTGACACTCAACGAAAGTTGGACCAATTATCTTTGCACACGGTCAACAGATTGACCGTTGAAGCCGGAATCTAGTCGGGAATCCAGGGAAGGGCAATGGCTAAAAGAGGACGAAAGTTGGGCGAAACCATGGTGCAGTTGACCCTGCCCCTGTCCAGTTTGCCCACGGCCTCACTGAAAGCCGGCAGCCTCCGCTGTCGCGAGGCTGTCCATGAAGCTTTCAGCGCCGCCCTGGCTGCTTCGGGCCTAATTCGCCGGGTATCCGGCCGTGGTCTACGAGGACGCGGCCGGGGCGCGGCACTGCCTGTTCAACCCGCAGGATTTGGCGACGGTAGAAGCCTGGCGTGAAGGGATCGACAACCCGCCCCAGGCCACCAGTATGAGCCGGACCGCCTTCCTGGCCCGGTTCACCAACGCCGAATTGCTGGCCGCACGCGAGCTGTCCAAGACCGACGTGGTCCTGGATCTTTTTTGGATGCAGGTGCTCGCCGCCGACGTGGTTGACCTGACCTATCAGCCCGTCATCGACGGCGTCCGCTACCTGGTCGGCAAGCTGCCCGGCTTCGACGCCGCCCGGGCCGACGCGGTCCTGGGGGTGACGTCGTGAGCCGGTGGCGCATCCTCTGTATCGACGGCGGCGGCATCCTGGGCCTGATCCCGGCCGTGATCCTGGCCGAGATCGAGGCGCGGGCCGGCAAGCTCGCGGGACAGCTCTTCGACCTGGTTTCGGGGACCTCGACCGGCGGCATCATCGCCAGCGCCGCGGCGGCCGGCATCCCGGCCAGCCGGGTGGCCGACCTCTACCGGCAGCGCGGCCGCGCGATCTTCTCGAAGAGCCTCCGGCACCGTCTGGCCACCGGCTGGGGCCTGTGGGGACCGCAGTACGGGGCCAAGGGGATTGAAGCCGCCCTGGCCGACGTCTTCGGCGACTTGATGCTGTCCGACTGCACAGCGGAACTGCTCGTGCCGGCCTACGACATCGGGGCGCGGGCTCCGTTGCTCTTCAAGTCGACCAAGGCCCGGGAGCCCCGGCGCAACTACTTCCTGCGCGACGTCTGTCGGGCGACAAGCGCCGCGCCGACGTATTTTCCGCCGGCGCGCATCGCCTCCCAGGCCGGCGACATGGCCACGCTGGTCGACGGCGGCCTGTACGCCAACAACCCGGCGGCGCTGGCCGTGCCCCAGGCGCTCAAGGCCGACCGCCTGGACGAGGTGTTCATGCTGTCGCTGGGGACCGGCGATATCAACCAACCCTACCTTTACCGGGAAGCCAAAGGCTGGGGCCTGGCCAAGTGGGCCCGGCCGCTGATCGGCTGCATGTTCGACGGCCAATCCGACGTCTCGTCCTACGGCTGCTCGGTGCTGTTGGGCGATCGGTACGTGCGCTTGCAGCCGGCCTTGGCCCATGAGCAGGGCATGGACGACGTCAGCGAAGCAGCCCTGGAAACCCTGGAAGCCGTGGCTCGGGGCCTGATCGCCGAGCGGGACGCGGAATTGGATCGGATTTGCGAGATGCTGCTGCCCAGGTCGGCAGCGGCATAAGTGGAGCAGGCGGGACGGGTGGAGCCGTCCCACTGGCCCGGCGCACGAACGCCGGTCCACCGGCTTGCGCCAGCTGCTCCCTCCCCTGGGGGACCAAGGGTGACGAGGGCGTAGCAGGCGACGGCGCAACCTGTAAAGAGTAGGAAATGAGGGAGATTCGCTGCGGATCGTGTAATCGTCTTTTAGCCAAGGGAGAGGCTGTAGAACTCTCCATCAAGTGCCCGCGATGCGGGACCATGAATCTCCTGAGGGCCGCGAGCCCCGGACAAGAGCCCCAAGAGGCCCCATCAGGAGAGCACATTGTATGTCGGGAGTCTTTTTAGCGGGGCTGGTCTTGGCGACATCGCCGCCGAAGCGATCGGTCTTTCTCATGCCTGGTTTTGTGAGTGTGATCCATTCGCCCGCGCCGTACTTGAAAGGCGCTGGCCGGGCGTCCCAGTTTTCCATGATGTGAGGGACGTCCATGCCCAAAGCGCCAAACAAGTCGACATCGTCATCGGCGGCTTCCCGTGTCAAGACATCAGTTGTGCCGGACGCGGCGCGGGATTGGCTGGAAAACGATCCGGCCTCTGGTTCGAATACGCTCGGATCATTCGCGAGCTACGACCCCGGTACGCGATCGTGGAGAACGTCAAAGCGCTCCTCGGCCGGGGCCTCGACCGCGTACTTGGGGACTTGGCCGAGATCGGGTATGATGCGGAATGGGATGTGTTTCCGGCGGCAGCCTTTGGCACCCCTCACTTGCGTGAAAGGGTTATCCTTGTTGCCTACCCCGGCGGCGATCGAAGGCCAGCCCGTGCGCCAATACTTGCGCCGGGAGGAGACTTGGCAATCCACCGGCAATTTGACGGCCCGGTTGATTGGAATGGTCTACGGCTTGAAGGACCGCGAGCCCAGGCCGCCGTTTCGGCTTATCGCGGCCCCGTCGTTTGTCGAGTGGATGATGGGGGGCCCCATTGGCTGGACCGACTTAGGTGTCTCGGAAACGGCATCACGCCTGCTCTGCTCCGGTGGGTGTTGGAGCGGGTCCTTGTAGAGGACAAAAAAGCTGCTTAACCTGGGGTGAAAATATCAACCAAAATGAGAGAATGGGGCGGGTTGAGTCTTCTCACTTTGCTTGCAACGATTTCTCATTTTGGTTGAGCGCTTACATCCGCCTATCACTTTCTACAATCGGGGGACACATGGGGGACAAAATCCCCACCCAACGCAAAAGGGGTTGGACCTCATCAGTCCAACCCCTTGAAATTATGGTGCTCCCGGCGCGATTCGAACGCACGGCCTATCGCTTAGGAGGCGATCGCTCTATCCTACTGAGCTACGGGAGCACGGCGGCGCATGAAACGATGTTCATACTTCTTTTATACTTACGGCCAATCCGATCCGGCCTCGAAAATCAACCGCCTGAAATTGCTGGTTGTTTCCAAGCGCCGAATCCTGTCGGCGAACGCTCCCGCAAAAAGAGCGCCGATTGACGCGCGACGAACAAACTTTACTATTTGCCGCACGAAGGCTTGTCAAGAAACCGGCCAGCCTTCCACGACGGCAAGTCCCCGCCGCGCGACGGAAACGCCGACCGGCCGCCTGGACGTCAAGGCGGAAGGAACACGGTTTACACCGGTCGCCAACGGCGTATAACAGGCAATATCGCCCAAACGCCCAAAACCGGAAACACCGGAGACCCCAAGCGCCGCCTGGACCGGCAAAACGACCATGCCGCCAGCCAAAACGCAGGAGTTCACCATGCAAAAACGCTTCCTCGCGCCCCTGACCGCCGCACTCATGGTCCTGGCCTGGACCTCCATGGCCGCCGCCCGCATCCCCCTGCCCGACATCACCGAGCTCGTGGACAAGGACGGACCCGCCGTGGTCAACATCTCCACCACCAAGACCGCCAAGGCACAAGAAGGAATGCGCGACCTCTTCGAGCAGTTCCACAACCGCCGCGGCGGCCCCATGGACGACTTCTTCGACCAGTTCGAGAAATTCTTCGGCCCCCAGGGCAAAGGCGGCGGCAAGCCCCATAAGCAGCGCTCCATGGGCTCGGGCTTCGTCATCTCCGCCGACGGCTACATCGTGACCAACAACCACGTCATCGACAACGCCGACGAGGTCAAGGTCCAGTTCAAGAACAACGAAAAGCCGCTGACCGCCAAGATCATCGGCCGCGACCCCGAAACCGACCTCGCCCTGCTCAAGATCGACGGCAAGTCCAACCTGCCCTACCTGGAGTTCGGCGACTCCGGCAAGATCAAGGTCGGCGAATGGGTGCTGGCCATCGGCAACCCCTTCGGCCTGGAAAACACCGTCACCCTCGGCATCGTCAGCGCCAAGGGACGCATCATCGGGGCCGGCCCCTTCGACAACTTCATCCAGACCGACGCCTCCATCAACCCCGGCAACTCCGGCGGACCGCTGATCGACCTCGATGGCAAGGTCGTGGGCATCAACACCGCCATCGTGGCCTCGGGCCAGGGCATCGGCTTCGCCATCCCCTCCGGCATGGCGAAAGACGTCATCGCCCAACTGCGCGAAGGCAAGTCCGTCAAGCGCGGCTGGATCGGCGTCACCATCCAGGACATCGACGAGAACACCGCCAAGGCCCTGGGCCTGGACAACACCAAGGGCGCGCTGGTCACCTCCGTGCTCGAAGGCCAGCCCGCGGCCAAGGCCGGCATCAAGACCGGCGACGTCATCACCGCCGTGTCCGGCGACAAGGTGGAGAACACCAACGAGCTGCTGCGCCGCATCGCCGCCCTCAAGCCCGGCCAGGCCACGGAAATGACCCTCGTGCGCAAGGGCTCGCCCCTCACGGTCTCCGTCACCCTCGGCGAGCGCGACGCCAAAAAGCTCGCCCAGCAGGGCGGCCCCGGCGAGGACGGCGGCGACGAGGCCGGACCGGCCGACGTCCAGGGCAAGAGCATCGGGCTCACCCTGCGCGCCGTCGCCGCCCGCGAGGCCAAGGCCCTGGGCATGGACAAGCCCCGCGGTGTGCTGGTAACGGAAGTGGAAGACGGCTCCGAGGCCGAACAGTCCGACGTGCGCCCCGGCGACGTCGTGCTCGAGGTCAACCAGCGGGCGGTCAACTCTCCCGAGGAATTCAAGAAGGCGGTGGCCGAGGACGGCAAGGCCAAGGGCGTGGTGATGCTCCAGATCAAGCGCCAGCGCCAGACCGTCTTCCGGACCGTGCCGCTGACGGACACGAAATAACGCAACCCCGGCCGGCGACGCGACGTCGCGTCGCCGGCCGCCCCAAGGCGCGCCATGGGCCTGATGCCGCACTGCGTCGAGGAAACCGCCATTCCCGTCCCCTGCAAGGTCAACCTGCGCCTTGCCGTTGGGCCGCGCCGGGCCGACGGCTACCACGACATCGAAACGCTCTTCCTCCCCCTGCCCGAACCGGCCGACGTCTTCTCCATCCGTCGCTTCGACGGGCCGGGCGACATCGATTTCATGTGCTCCGACCCGGAGCTGGAAACCGACGACAACCTCGTCATGCGGGCCTACCGCGCCTACGCCGCGGCCACGGCATACGCCCCGCGCCTCGAGGTGATGCTCAAAAAGCGCATCCCCCACGGCGCAGGCCTGGGCGGCGGCTCCTCGGACGCGGCCGCCATGCTGTGCTACTTGAACGAACGCGCCGGCGACGCGGCCCTGGCCGCCGACGCCCTGGGCCGCCTGGCCCTGGCCCTCGGGGCCGACGTGCCCTTCTTCCTCCAGGATTCCCCGGCCCTGGCCACGGGCGTGGGCGAACGCCTCGTCCCCGTGGACGCCGGCCTTGGCGGCTGGCACGTGGTGGTCGCCTGCCCGCCCAGCCGGGTCAACACCGCCTGGGCCTACGCCGCCCTGGACGCCTCCCGGGCCTCTCCCGAAAAACCCGGGGCACGGTGCTTGACAAGGGCTTTCGACGATAATAAAAAGCCCTTTTGCGTGACAGGAGCACCCATGCGAAACGACTTCGAGTCCGTCGTTTTCGCCGCCCACCCGGAGATCGGGCGGGTCAAGGAACGCCTGCTGGCCTTCGGGGCGGCGGGCGCGCTTCTTTCCGGGACGGGTTCCGCGGTGTTCGGCCTTTTCCGCACGCGCCACGCCGCCGTGGTGGCCATGGCGCAGCTGTCGGGAAACGGGCCCCGCGTCTTTCTCGCGTCGCTGTGATCCGCGCGGGAAAAGCCTGATCGCGTTTACGTCCGCCCCAGGGCGGACCGGCTGCTGGGGCGTCGCCAAGTTGGTAAGGCACGGGGTTTTGGTCCCCGCATTCGTGGGTTCGAGTCCTACCGCCCCAGCCATACACGAAACACCGTCCGCCCCCTGGCGGACCAGCCGCCAGGCGCTTCCGGCGGCCCAAAGACTTCCGAGGCCCGGCATGGCGCAAGGCGATCTGAAAATCCTCACCGGCACGTCCAACCCCGTCCTGGCCGCCGCCATCTGCGACCACCTGGGCTGCACCCTGCTGCCGGCCAAGGTCGGCACCTTCAGCGACGGCGAGATCCGCGTCGAGATCGGCGCCAACGTGCGCGGCTGCGACATCTTCGTGGTCCAGTCGACCTCCTATCCGGTCAACTACAACTTGATGGAGCTGTGCCTGATCCTCGACGCGCTCAAACGCGCCAGCGCCCAGCGCGTCACCGCCGTGGTGCCCTACTACGGCTACGCCCGCCAGGACCGCAAGGTCGCGCCCCGCGCCCCCATCTCCGCCAAGCTCGTGGCCGACTTCCTGACCGTGGCCGGCATGAACCGCCTGCTCACCATCGACCTGCACGCCGGCCAGATCCAGGGCTTTTTCAACCTGCCCGTGGACAACCTCTTTTCCGCGCCGATCATGGCCGAATACTTCAAGGAATTCCAGGGCCAGAACCTGTGCGTGGTCTCGCCCGACGCCGGCGGCGTGGAGCGGGCCCGGTCCTTCGCCAAACGCCTGGGCGGGAGCCTGGCCATCATCGACAAGCGCCGCGACGCCCCCAACCAGGCGCAAGCCATGCACGTCATCGGCGACGTCAAGGACAAGCTCTGCGTGGTCCTCGACGACATGATCGACACCGCCGGCACCATGTGCCAGGCCGGCACCGTGCTGCTCGAAAACGGCGCGCGCGAGGTCATGGCCGCCGCCACCCACCCGGTGCTGTCCGGCCCGGCCATCGAGCGCCTGGAAGCCTCGCCCTTTTCCCAGATCGTGACCACCAACACGATCCCCCTAAACGACAAGGCCAAGGCCTGCGCCAAGATCAAGGTCCTGTCCATCGCCGGACTGCTGGCCAAGGCCATCCACAACATCCACACCGAGTCCTCGGTGAGCGTGCTGTTCACCTAGGGAGCGGCAAGCCGGACCGGAAATCATGTTTCGCCCCCGGGCGACAAGGAGATAGACGCTATGAAAGAGATGCAAACCCTGACCGTTTCGCCCCGCACGGGCACCGGCAAGGGCGCCAACAGGAAGCTTCGCGCCAAGGACCTGGTCCCGGGCGTCTACTACGACGCCGCCGGCGTCAACATCCCGGTCATGGTCGAGCACCTCCCCCTGGAAAAGCTCTATTCCAAGACCTCCTCCGCCCACGTCTTCCACCTCGAGATCGAGGGCGAGGCCGGCAAGGACACCAAGCCGGCCCTGGTCTGGAAGCTCCAGTACCATCCGACCAAGGCGCGCTTCACCCACGTGGACTTCTACGGCGTGGACCTGGAGAAGCCCATCCGCGTGCACATCCCCGTGGAAGTCGTGGGCAAGTCCAAGGGCCAGGTCAAGGGCGGCGCGCTGGAACTGCACCGCGAGTCCATCGAGGTGTCCTCCCTGCCGCTTTCCATCCCGGACAAGGTGGTCATCGACATCACCGAGCTCGACGTCAACGAGAGCGTGCAGGTGGCCGACCTGAAGCTCCCCGAGGGCGTCACGGCCGTCTACGACGACAACTACGCCATCCTGGGCATCATCATGCCCGAGGCCGAGGCCGAGGCCCCCGGCGCCTAGGCGCGACGGCCGATTCCAGGCGACCTTTCGGGCGGGGCGCGGCCGACGCGTCCCGCCTCTTTTTCCTTTGACGACGCAACCCCGGACGCACATCCCATGGCCGTCACCGCGCTCATCGTCGGGCTTGGCAACCCCGGCCCCCGCTACGCCGCCACCCGCCACAACTTCGGCTTCATGGCCGTGGACGCCCTCGTCGAGCGGGCGAAGGAACTCGGCGGCGCGCCGCGCGCGGCGCTGACCTCGCGAAAGGACATGGAGGCCGCGACCATCTCCCTGCCCGTGCTGCCCGGCGGCGCTTTCGCCCAGTTCCTGTGCGTCAAGCCGCTCACCTTCATGAACCTGAGCGGCCGGGCCGTGCGCGGGGCCATGGACTTCTACGGCCTGACCCCGGCCGACGTGCTGGTCGTCCACGACGAGCTCGACCTGCCGCTGGGGCGCATGCGGGCCAAGCGCGGCGGCGGCAACGCCGGCCACAACGGCCTCAAGTCCGTCACCCAGGACCTGGGCTCCCCGGACTTCATCCGCCTGCGCCTGGGCATCGGCCGGCCCGAGCCCGGCCGCGACGTGGCCGGCTACGTGCTCGAGCCCTTCCGTTCCGAAGAACTGGCCGTGGTGCGACGGGTGCTGCCGGCGGCCGTGGACGCGCTCATGACCTGCCTCGAGGACGGCCTCGAAGCGGCCATGCGCAAGGCCGGCGGCTTCGACGCCGCCGCCTCCTGATCCCGCCTTCCCTCTTCCCGCGCCCGGTCCCTGTCGTTCTCGCCGCCGGAATCCGTGGACACATGGCGGCAAGTACGGTAGTTTGGCTCGTAGACGATAGTGGCGCTCTTGCGGCCTGCGCTTTTCCGGCAAGGAGTCGATCGTGTTTTCCGAGGACCAGCTAGTCGTATATCCAGCCCAGGGTGTGGGCAGGGTCGAACGCATCGAGACCCAGGAAATCGGCGGAGCCTCGGCCGACTTTTTCATCGTGCGCATTCTGAGCAACAACGTCACCCTCATGGTGCCGGTGAAAAACGCCGCCAACGTCGGCCTGCGCCCCCTGTGCAGCGCCGCCCAGGGCGAGGCCATCATCGAGTCCCTCAAGGACCGTTCGGACTTCACCGGCTACACCGGCCAGAACTGGAACCGCCGCTACCGCGAATATTCCGAGAAGCTCAAGAGCGGCGACCTGGCCGACGTGGCCTACGTGCTCAAGGAGCTGCTGCTCATCGGCCAGAACAAGGAGCTGTCCTTCGGCGAGCGCCGGCTGCTGGAGCAGGCCACGAGCCTGCTCACCCTGGAGCTGGCCTTGGCGCTCGGCAAGGAGCAGCAGGAGATCAAGGACGTCATCAACGAGATCTTCGCCGACGTCCTGGCCCCCAAGCCCGAGGAGTAAGCGGTCGGGTTATCGGCCGCGCGGGCCGAGCCGCTCTTGACAGTCCCCGGAAAAAGTATATGGATCGTTCCAGGCCGCTGCCGGTCTGTCCTCCACTACACTGGTCCCCGTAAACAAGCGAGTATTCGCCGCTCTTTCACCGAACGGCCATACTGAATCCACGCTGCATCGGGTTTTATCGATCACTTCAAGACGCGCTATTCCGCGCCGGGCTATTCCTGTGAGCAACGCACCCAAACGCCGCGGACGTCCTCCCCAGTCCCCCCCTGCGCCCGTTCTTTCCGATCCCGTGGAAAGCGACGACATCCTGCAACCGTCCACCCTCAAGCCGGGCATGATGGAAACATCCATGAACCTCTCCGAGCTCAAGCTCAAGAGCATGCCCGAACTCATGGACCTGGCCGTCCAGTATAACGTCGAGAACCCCAACGGCATGCGCAAGCAGGAGCTCATCTTCGCCCTGCTGCAAAGCTGCGCCTCGCAAAACGGGGCCATCTTCGGCGAGGGCGTGCTGGAGATCCTGCCCGACGGCTTCGGTTTCCTGCGCTCGCCCATGTACAGCTACATGCCGGGCCCGGACGACATCTACGTCTCGCCGTCGCAGATCCGCCGCTTCGGCCTGCGCAAGGGCGACGTGGTCTCGGGCCAGATCCGCCCGCCCAAGGAAGGCGAGCGCTATTTCGCCCTGCTGCGCGTGGGCGAGATCGGCTTCGCCCCGCCCGAGGCCTCGCGCAACCTGGTGCTCTTCGACAACCTGACGCCGCTGTATCCCGACAAGCGCTACGTCATGGAAAACGGGGCCGAGAACTACTCCTCCCGGGTCATCGACCTCCTGACGCCCATCGGCCACGGCCAGCGCGGCATCATCGTCGCCCCGCCCCGCACCGGCAAGACCATGCTGCTCCAGACCATCGCCAACTCGATAAACGCTAACCGGCCCGACGTCTTCCTCATCGTGCTGCTCATCGACGAGCGGCCCGAGGAAGTCACGGACATGGAGCGCACGGTCAAGGCCGAGGTGGTCTCCTCCACCTTCGACGAGCCGCCCCAGCGCCACGTCCAGGTGGCCGAGATGGTCATCGAGAAGGCCAAGCGCCTGGTCGAGCGCAAGATCGACGTGGTGATCCTGCTCGACAGCATCACGCGCCTGGGCCGGGCCTACAACGCCGTCACCCCCTCCTCGGGGCGCGTGCTCTCCGGCGGCCTCGACGCCAACGCCCTGCAGCGGCCCAAGCGCTTCTTCGGCGCGGCCCGCAACATCGAGGGCGGCGGGTCGCTGACCATCATCGCCACGGCGCTCATCGACACCGGCTCCCGCATGGACGAAGTCATCTTCGAGGAGTTCAAGGGCACCGGCAACATGGAAATCTACCTGGACCGCCATCTGGCCGAAAAGCGCGTCTTCCCGGCCATCGACATCAACCGGTCCGGCACCCGCAAGGAAGAGCTGCTGCTCGAAACCGACGTGCTCAACCGCGTCTGGATCCTGCGCAAGCTGCTCGCCCCCATGAGCCCCATCGACTCCATGGAGTTTTTGCTCGACAAGATGCGCGGCACCAAGACCAACCGCGAGTTCCTCGACCTCATGAACCGCTAGCCCGGTCGGCCGGGCCGCTCCCCAAGCCCGGTCCGGCCGCCCTTGTCACGGCCCCCCGGCGGCCACCCCCACACCCGGTCCCCGCCCGGGGGCC
>JAEWCY010000005.1 GCA_023390395.1 Pseudomonadota bacterium
GCGCAGCAGCGCCAGGGCCTCGTCCCGGTCGGGGGCGATGCCCGCGCCGGCGAAGAGCATGGCCCCGAGCCGGGCCATGGCCGGGACGTCGCCTCGATCGGCGGCCTGCCGGTAGAAGCGCGCCGCCTGGGCCGGGTCGCCGAGGCGGCGTTCCAGGTCGCCGGCCCGGGTCATGGCCGGGACGTCGCGCTTGCCGGCGGCGTGGCGGAAAAGGGCCAGGGCCCGGCGCAGGTCCGGGGGGCCGTCGCCGCCCGATTCCAGCACGAGCCCCAGGCGGTAGGACGAGGGGACCGAGTCCCGGGCGGCCGCGGCGGCGAGCAGGGGCCGGGCCTCCTCGACGCGGCCCTGGTCGAAAAGGCGCGAGCCGCGCTCGGGCGTGCCGCAGCTTACGGCGACGAGCCAAAACGCCCCCAAAAGGACCAGGGCGCTCCCCACGCCGGCCAGGAGGCGGCGACGGGCGGCGATTTTGGCGGCAGGGTCCGGCATGGTCGGCGTCCTCGCGAGGGCCTCAGAAGCGGGGCAGGACGAAGGAGAGGTAGGGCTCCCCGGCCAGGCGCAGGGCCATGGCCGCCAGCGCCCCGAGGGCGATGGCCGGGCCGTAGCACAGCCGCAGGCCGGGCAGGCCGCCGTTGCCGAAATAACGTCCCCAGGCCATCCAGGCCATAAACTGCGCCCCGCCGGCGAGGCTCGTGAAAAGCGCCACCGTGATCACGGCCCGGCTGCCGAGCCCGGCCCCGACCACGGCCAGGAGCTTGACGTCGCCGGCGCCCAGCAGGCCGAAGACGTGGGGGATGAGAAAGACCAGGAAGCAGCCGGCCAGGCCCAGGGCGGCGTCGCCGAGGCCGGAGAGGCCGGAGAAGACGCCGTGCACGGCCAGCAGGGCGGCCATGGCCGGAAAGGTGATCAGGTTGGGAATGCGCCGGGAGCGCATGTCCACCACGGCCCCCGCCAGGCAGGCGGCGGCGGTCAGGGCGAAGGACAGGACGGTTTCCGTATCCGCGAACATGGGGTCTCCCGCGTATGGCCCTGCTTCTTAGCGGCTCGGGCCGGCCTTGTCCAACGGCCGCCTTGACGATCGCCGGGGAAATCGTCAGTTCTGACGGGAAGTGGCATAAAATGGGAGCCCCGGCCCTGGTCCGGGCTTCGCGGAGTCTGCATGGAACACGACGCCAGCGACGCATCGGCCCGGGCCGCCGCGACGGGGCAGGACGATCCCTCTTCCGATTCCCTCGCGGCGGCTCGGGCCACCATCGAGCGGCTGACGGCCGAAGCGCGCGCGGCCAACCAGGCCAAGGCCGACTTCATGGCCCGCATGACCCACGAGCTGCGCACGCCGCTTTCGGCCATCATCGGCCTGGCCAACTTGGCCCTGCCCCTGGCCGCCGACCCGCACTCGGCGGATTACCTGGAAAAGATTCTGGCCTCGGCCCGGGGACTGCTCGGCGTCGTGGACGACATCACGGACTTCGCCCGCCTGGAAAAGGGGCTGGCCGCCCTGGCGCCGTCCCCCTTCGACCTGGCCGAGACGCTCGGCCGGGTGACCGGCCGCTTCGCCGCCGCCGCCCAGCGGCGCGGCCTTGTCCTGGCCACCCATCTCGACCCCCGGGTTCCGGTGGCCCTGGTCGGCGACGGCGCCCGCCTGGAAGGCGTGCTCGGCCATCTGGTCGGCAACGCGGTCAAGTTCACGGAAAACGGCCGGGTGGACCTGTGCGTGGAGCTGCGCCGACGCCAGGGCGGCAAGGCGCGCCTGGTCTTCGCCGTGCGCGACACGGGCATCGGCATGGACCGCGAAGCCATCCCCGGCATGCTCGAATCCTTCACCCAGGGCGACGGCTCCCTGTCGCGCCCCTACGGCGGCACGGGGCTGGGGCTGGCCCTGGTCCAGCGGGGCGCGGCCCTGCTTGGCGGCGAGCTGGAAGTGGCCAGCACGCCCGGCCGGGGCACGTCCTTTTCCTTCGAGGCCACCTTCGACGAGGACAGCCACCAGGACGCGCCCATGGCGGCCGAGGACGCGCCCCGGCCCGAAGCGGACCCGCCGGCCGTCCGGGAGGTCTCCGCCGCCCCCCTGGCCGGCACGCTCCTTTTGCTCGTGGAGGACAACGCCATCAACCAGCAGGTGGCCCGGGAGATCCTGGTGCGCCTGGGCGCGGCCGTGGACGTGGCCGGGCACGGCCGCGAGGCCGTGGACATGGTCGGCCGGGTCCTCTACGACGCCGTGCTCATGGACGTGCAGATGCCGGTCATGGACGGCCTGGCCGCCACCCGGGCCATCCGCGCCCAGTCCGGCGGCGAGGACCTGCCCATCATCGCCCTGACCGCCCACGCCCTGGCCGAGGACCGCGACCGCTGCCTGGCCGCCGGCATGAACGACTATCTGACGAAACCCATCGAGCCGGCCCGTCTGCTGGCCGCCCTGGGACAATGGATCGTGCCCGTGGCCCCGGTCATGCCGGCCATGGCGGCCCCGGCCGCGCCTTCCGCGCCCTGCGCCCGTCCGGCGGGAGCCCCGCCCGGCATCGACCTGGCCAAGGCCCTGGCGCGCCTTGGCGGCAACGAGGCGCTGCTTTCCAGCATAGCGGCGGAATTCGCCCGGGATTACGCCGCGAGCGCGGATGAGATCACGGGCCGCGTCCGGGCCGGGGACCTCGACGCGGCCAGGCGGCTGGCCCATACGGTCAAGGGGGTGGCCGGCAACATCGCCGCCGACGCCCTGGCCGCGGCCGCACGCGAGATCGAGGCCGCCCTGGGGCGGGGAAGCCTGCCGGACGGGGAGCGTTTCGACGCCTACGCCGCGGCTCTGGCCGCCGCCGTGGCCGACGCCAGGGGGCTGGCCGCGCCGCCGCCTCCGGCTCCGGCCTGCCGCGAGGAAGGCTGCCTGAACATCCTGCTCGTGGACGACGCCAAGCTCAACCGGGCGATTTTCTCCCAGATCCTGCGCGAGGCCGGCCACGAGGTGACCCTGGCCAAAAACGGCAAGGAAGCCTGCCGCGTCCTTTTCGGGGAAAAGGCCGCCGGCCGGCCCTTCGACTGCATCCTCATGGACATCGAGATGCCGGAGATGGACGGGGTCACGGCCTGCCGGGTCATCCGGGGACTGCTGGCGGCCAGCGCCAATCCGCCCTGCCCGGGCGACATCCCCATCGTGGCCCTGACCTCCCACGACGCGGAGGCCGAGCGCGGCCGCTGCCTGGCGGCGGGCATGAACGCCTGCCTGGCCAAGTCCTTCGAGCGCGAGACCCTGCTGCGCGCCATCGCCGAGGTACTGCGGGGGCGCGACGCCGCCGCGCCGGCCGGAGCGGCGGG
>JAEWCY010000017.1 GCA_023390395.1 Pseudomonadota bacterium
TGCGCATGCCGGTGGGGGTCAGGAAGGTGCCGGCGGACAGCAGGCTGTCGGCGAAGGTCGAGTTGGGGCCGTAGGAGCCGGCGGTGAAGTAGTTGGCGCTGCGGCCGGCCACGGCGATGGCGCCGTAGGGGGTGGCCTTGAAGCCCTCGACGGTGATGGGCAGGGCCAGGGTGTACAGGTCGAGCTCGTCGGCCTGCTGGGTGGTGGTGGTGTCGAAGGTCCGGTTCTTGTCCAGCATGCGGGCGTAGGACGCGACGACGGACAGGGTGTCGGCGATCAACGGAGTGTTGATGACCAGGGCGGCGGCGCGGTCGCCGCCGTAGATCACGGAGTCGGTGAAGAAGGCGTTGGCCGGCAGGGAGTAGTCCTGCAGGCCGGCGGTCACCTCGGTGCTGCAGTTGGGAATCTTGAACTGCAGGAAGGCCTGGTAGACCTGGACGGCCGCGCTGGGGTTGGCGGCGGTGAAGGTGCCGTGGCCCCAGGTGTCCTCGACCTTGATGCCCAGGCGGAACTTCACGGCCTCGTTGGCCACGAAGTCGGTGCGCAGGCGGAAGCGTTCCCAAATTTGGAAACGATCCTCGGTCTGCTTGCCGGCGCCGGTGTAGGTCGGCGTATTGCTGTCCCAGGTGCCGGAGTTCCAGCCAGTGAAGTTCTGGTTGGCGTTGAAGGTGCCGTAGACGAAAGCGTCGCCGACCATCTTGACTTCGGTGGCGGCGGACGCGCCAAGGGCCGAGCCCAAAAGCAGGGTGGCCGCAATGGCCAGAATGCCGAAACGTTTCATGAATCCTCCCTCCTTGACGTGATCTGTTTCCCTTGCCGGACGGCCGTCATGGAGGACTTTGGCTGGCGAAGCCAAGTTTACCATGACGGCGCAAAACTACGCGATTGTTACGAAATCGAGCAAGGTGGGAGTCGGTATTAACGTACTGAAATTACTTGCCTAGAAATTACAGATTGGAAAATGTTCAGCAAAGGTCTTCCCGAACGTCGCGCAGGCGAAGCTCGATTTCGGGGATGCCGGAGAAATACGACATTTTTGGCGTATAAGCCACCCGCACCGCCCGGCCCTCCAGACGGTCGGCCACGGCGTCGGCCATGCGCCAGGCCTTGCCGCGAAGCGTCACGCCCGCGGCGGCGTCGCGCAGGGCCAGGGCCAGGTGGTTGTCGCCGAACACGCGCCGCGACGTCACGGACACGGGCGGCGAGGCGAAAAGCGGCTCCGGGTTGCCGCAGCCGAAGGGCTCGAGGAGCCCGAGCTCGCGCACCAGCGTGGCCGTGACCTCGCCGAAGGACAGCTCGCCGTCCAGGCGCAGGTTCGGCGGCGGCACCTCGGGCCCGATGGCCCGGGCCGCGGCCGCGTCGAAGGCGGCAGCCAGGGCGTCCAGGTTTTCCGGCGCGAGGGACAGGCCCGCCGCCTGGCGGTGACCGCCGAAGCCGTTTAACACCTCGGCGATTTCGCACAGGAGCCCATGCAGGTCGCAGTTCTCGATGGAGCGGCCCGAGCCCTTGAGCAGGCCCTTGGCCGGGTCGCTGGTGAGGATGAGGGTGGGGCGGTTTCGCCGCTCGGCCACGCGCGAGGCCACGATGCCGATGACCCCCTGGTGCCAGTGGGGGGCGAAAAGCGTCAGGCCGTAGCGGTCCGGGCGGGCCTCGGCCTGGGCCATGGCCTCGGCCAGGATGGCGTCCTCCTCGGCCCGACGGCGGGCGTTTTCGGCGTCGAGCTCGGCGGCCAGGGGCCGGGCCGTGTCCAGGTCCGGGGCCAGGAGCAGGGACAGGGCCGCGTCCGGCCGGCCCATGCGGCCGGCGGCGTTGATGCGCGGGGCCAGGCCGAAGGTCACCTGGGAGGCGGTGAGCGCCGCCTTGGGGTTGTGGTTGCAGACTTCCTTGAGGGCGTGGATGCCCGGGCGCGGCGCTTCGGCCAGGAGCAGCATGCCGTTTTTGGCCAGGATGCGGTTCTGGCCGCCAAGGGGCACCACGTCGGCCAGGGTGCCGAGCGCCACCAGGTCGAGGAGGCGGCGCACGTCGGCCGGCTCGCCCGGGAGCAGCCGGTTGACGGCGGCGGCCAGGAAAAAGGCCACGCCCACGCCGGCCAGGTCCCAGCCCGGCCCCTCGGCCAGCTTGGGATCGACCACGGCGTCGGCCGGCGGCAGCTCGGGACCGGGCAGGTGGTGGTCGGTGACGATGACGGTCAGGCCCAGCTCCTTGGCCCGGGCCACCTCGGCCAGGCCGCCGATGCCGCAGTCCACGGTGACGAGGAGCTTCGCCCCGGCCGCGGCCAGTTCCTCGATGCCGGCCGTGTTGAGGCCGTAGCCCTCGGCGGCGCGCTCGGGCAGCCGCCACAGGGGGGCGTGGCCCCGGGAGCGCAGGAAATCGACCAGCAGGGCCGTGCCCGTGATGCCGTCCACGTCGTAGTCGCCCCACACGGCCACGGCGTCGCCGGCGCAAAGGGCGCGGGCGAGAAGCGCGGCGGCCTCGGGCAGGCCCGGGATGGCCGCCGGCGGCATGAGCCGGCGCAGGCCCGGGGACAGGTAGGCGTCCATGTCCTCGGCCGTGGTCAGGCCCCGGCGGAAAAGCAGGGCGGCGATGGCCGGGGAGATGCCGAGGGCCTCGGCCATGGCCAGGGACGGGGCGTCGCCGTTTGGCGGCAGGATCCAGTTCTTGCGCAAGGGGGAACTCCGGATAAAGCGCCATGATGCCCCGGCGGGACGGGCAAGGCAAGCCCGGCCGCCTGCCGCCTCGCTGGTGAGAATGCGTCGGCGAAGTCGAGCTATGGCAAGTATTCCGGACTGTCGACTGGGCGCGGCGGCGGGGCTGCGCCAGGGCGGGGGCTCAGGCCAGGGCGGCGGCCAGGGCGGCGACGTCGCGGGCGGCCAGGGCCGTTTCCACGCATTCCCTGGCCGCGGCCAGGGACAGGCCCAGGTCGGCGGCCAGGCCGGGGTCCGGAGCGATGCCGGGCTGGGGCGTGGCCGTCGCCTCCCGGGCCAGGGCGTCGGCCAGGCCGAGCAGGGCGCAGGGCAGGGGGCGCTCGGGCGCGGCCGTGGGCGCGTGGTGCCAGTTGACGGGTTCGGTCAGGGCCTCGGGCAGGTTCCAGGAGCGAAGCACCATGCCGCCGATGAGGCCGTGGTCCAGGCCCCAGTGGCGCTCCTCGGCCTCGTGCCAGGGGATGGCCTCGGCCGCGGCCAGGGCGGCCTGGGTCCGCCAGTCCTCGGGCCGGTACAGGGCCGTGAGCAGCTTGCCGAGGTCATGGAGCAGGCCGGCGGTGAAGGCGTCGTCGGGGTCCATGGCCGCGCTGGTCCGGGCCAGGGCCCGGGCCGCGCCGGCCACGGCCAGCTGGTGGTCGAGGTAGGGGGCGAAGGCGAAGCCCTCGGGCAGGGGCCGGGCGTCGAGCAGGCCGCGCATGCCCAGGGCCAGCACCAGGGAGCGCACCTCGCGAAGCCCGAGCACGGCCACGGCCCGACCCACCGTGGCCACCTGGGCCTGGAGCCCGTAATAGGCGGAATTGGCCATGGCCAGAAGGCGGGCGGAAAGCCCCTGGTCCTCGGCCACGGCGGCGGCGATGGCGCCCAGCGGCGAGAGTCCGTCCTCGCCGGTGAGCGTGAAGAGCCGGGAAAGCAGGTCCGGGGAATAGGGCAGGTCGTTTTTGACCGACGGCAATTCGAGCAGGAAGCGCTGGCCGCGTTCCTGGGTCATGAGGGCTGCTCTTCCTCCCCCTTGTCGGGCGCGTCGGCGGCGGTTGCGGCCTGGGGCGGGGGCAAGGACGGCCCCTTGGCCAGGCCCTTCTCCTCCAGATAGGCGGCGAAACGTCGGGATTCGGCGTGGTTGGGATTGAGCGCCAGGGCCTTTTGCAGGTACTCCATGGTCCTGGCGTAGTCCTTCTTGTCGAAAAAGGCCCGGGCGATGTTGAACATCAGGTGATCGTCGCGCACGGCAAGGTTCTCGGCCCGCTGATAATAGTCCAGGGCCTGGTCGAGCATCCTGTTCTTGCGCAGGTTCATGCCGAATTCGTTGAAAAGATGCTTGTGCTCCTTGTCGAAGGAGGCGTCGAGGCGCACCAGGCGCTGGAAGATGTCGTCGGCCTTGTTGGCTTCGCCCCGGTCCAGGTAGGTGAGGCCCAGGCCGAAGTTGGCCCGGATGTTCTCCTCGTCCACGGCCAGCGCCTGGCCGAATTCCAGCTCGGCGCTGAAGATCTCGCCCTTTTCGCGGTGCTTTTCGCCCTTCTGGATGACCATGTTGAGCTCGCGCAGGCGCGGATAGACCGTGGTGACGTAGAACTCCGGTTCCGGGGAGAACTTCTCCAGCAGCTCCTCCAGGTTGATGCGGCGCTTGGGGCCGGAGGGCACGTAGTTCTTGTTGAGGGGCTGGATCTCCAGGACGTGCTCGGCGTCCTCCTCCACGAACCAGTACATCTTCTGGATGGTGCGCCGGGTCGTGGTGCCGGTGCCCACCTTCTGGATGGCCTGGGTGGAGAAGATGCCCTTGATGCGCTCACGCTTGGCGCCGGCTTCCTCGTCGGACCTGGCCGCGGATTGACGCGGGGCGTTGCTGTCCTGATCGTGGCTCATGGAATCCCTTGCCTGGAAAATCCTTTTTTCCACAATAGCCGCAAACCACGAAACGGGTCAACGCCTCCCGCGACGCGGCCCGAGCCTTCAAATGGCCGCCTCCCACTGGGCGAGAAGCTCGGGCAGCAGGCGGGGATGGCGGCAGGGCCGGCGGCGCTCGGCCATGTACACGGCCCGCAGGTCGGCGTAGGCGCTCTCCAGGTCGGCGTTCTCCAGCCAGTAGTCGAACAGCGGCGCGTCGGCGAGTTCCTTGGGCGCGGCGGCGAGCCGCCTGGCCACCACCTCGGGCGAGTCCGTGCCACGCGCCGACAGCCGCCGCGACAGCTCGGCCCGGGACGGCGGCAGGATGAACACGTAGGCCCCGGCCCCGAGGCTTTGGCGCAGTTGGGCCGCGCCCTGGACGTCGATGTCGAAGAGCACGTCGCGCCCGGCGGCCAGGGCGGCGCGCACCGGCTCAAGCGGCGTGCCGTAGAAGTTGCCGTGCACCTCGGCCCACTCGGCCAGCTTGCCGCCCTCGCGCCAGTCGAGAAACGTCTCCCGGTCCAGGAAGTGGTAGTCCACCCCGTCGAGCTCGCCGTGGCGGGGGGCGCGGGTGGTGGCGGACACGGAAAAGGAGAGATTGGGGAATTCGGCGCACAGGCGCCTGACCAGCGTCGATTTGCCCGTTCCGGACGGGGCGCACACGACGAGAAACAGTCCCAGGCGATCAGCCGGCATGGTCGTCCTCCTCCACGGCGAAGCGGGCGCTTAGGGTCTCGGCCTGGATGCCCGACAGGATCACGTGGTTGGAATCGGTGATGATGATGGAGCGGGTCTTGCGGCCCTGGGTCGCGTCCACGAGCCGCCGGTCGTTTCTGGCTTCCTCGCGCAGGCGGCGCATGGGCGAGGAGGCCGGGTTGACGATGGCCGTGACCCGGGCGGCGGCCACGTAGTTGCCGAAGCCGATGTTGAGCAGTGCCTGGCGCATGGTCCCTTCCTTGGCGGCCGACCGCGGCTACTCCAGATTCTGCACCTGTTCGCGGCATTTTTCCAGTTCGGCCTTGAAGTCCACGACCAGGCGGCTGATGTCCAGGTTCTGGGCCTTGTTGCCGCAGGTGTTGATCTCGCGGAAGGCTTCCTGGACCAGGAAATCGAGCTTCTTGCCGATCTCGCCGCCCTGGCGCAGCAGCGCCTCCAGGCGTTCGAGGTGGCCGGCGAGTCGGGTCAGCTCCTCGGACACGTCGAGCTTGTCGGCCAGGATCGCCGTCTCCTGGAGCAGGCGGTCCTGGGCCGGCTCGATGCCGGCCTTTTCCAGCACCTGGGCGATGCGGGCGGCCAACTGCTCCATCTTTTCCGCCTTGACCGCGGGCGCGGCCGCGAAGATGGCCTCGCGCCAGCCGGAAAGCGTGGCCAGCCGGGCCAGCAGGTCGTCGGCCAGGGCGCGGCCCTCGCGGGCGCGGGCGTCGTTGAAGTCGGTCAGCGCCAGGCGAAGGCCCTGGCTCAAGGATTCGAAGAGCGTGGGGTCGGGTTCCACGGCCTCCTCGCTCCACAGGTGTGAAAGCCCGAGCAGCCGGTTGAGGTCCGGGGCGAAGGCCAGGCCGCGGGCCCGGGCCAGGGCGTCCAGCTCGTCGAGCATGGCCCCGGCCAGGCCGGCGTCCAGGGTGGCCTTCCACATGTCCGCGCGCTTGGGCGTGAATTCCAGGTGGACTTCCAGGCGGCCGCGCGCCACCTGCTCGCGCACGACCCGTTCCAGGGCGGCTTCGCTGGGGCGCAGGAACAGGGGCAGACGCCACTTGAGGTCGAGAAAACGGCTGTTGACGCCGCGCACTTCCCAGACCTGCGTGTAGGCGTCGGTCTCGACGAGGCTCTTGCCGAATCCGGTCATGCTCTTGGGCATGGGGGCTCCTTGCGGGAATGTGTGGGGGACGCGGCCTCCCGGAGGTCCCGTCGGTAACGGCGGCGGATGTCGCTTAAGATGTCCTGCATGTCCGGGGAGGCGTAGTCGGGAAACGTCCAGGGCAGGGTTTGCCAGGAGCCGGCCTGAAACACAAGGGTCAGGTCGGCGAAAATGCCGTCCCCCAGGTAGACGCGGTGGGTGAAGTTCTTGCCCGTGGCCAGGACGAGGCGCTCCTGGGTGAGAAGGCCCGGGTCGAGGTTGACGCGGCGGCGGCCGTCGTCGCGGGCCAGCTCCTTTTCCAGGGCGTTGGCGAAGAGCTTGGCCTCCCTGAGCGCGCCCTGGGGCACCAGGCGGGCGAAGGCCAGCACGCGGCGGGAAAGCGGCCTGCCGAGCTCGGCGTCGTAGTAGCCGGTGTGGCTGAAGGCCTGGGCCGGGAAGGCGACCTCGGCCGGGCCGAAGCGCGACTCCAGCGCCGCCACGACCCGGGGCCAGACCTCGGGCAGCACGGCCGAAAGCGCCGAGCAGACGAGCTTGGCCGGCAGGGGTTCGCGGGGCTCGCTCACGGCCGCGTCCCGCCGGGGAGGGCGACCACGCGCAGCATGCGCCCGTCCGCGCCCACGGGCCGGGCGGCCACGATGGTCCCGAGCGGCGCGGCCACGGGCTCCTCGAACCGGCAGTCCACGTACTCGCCGCAGGCCCCGACCCACGGATCGGCCCGCTCCAGGGCCACCTCCACCCGGTGAACCCGGGAGAGCCTGTCCAGGAAGTCGCGGCCTTTGGCCTCGGCCAGCTCGCGCAGCCGCCTGGCCCGCTCGGCTTGCACCGGCTTGGCGACCTGCCCGGGCAGGCTCGCCGCCCTGGTGCCCGGCCGGCGGGAGTAGGGAAAGACGTGGGCGTAGGTCAGGGGCAGGGCGTCCAGAAAGGCGGCCGTGGCCTCGAAGGCGGCTTCGGATTCGCCGGGAAAGCCGGTCAGCACGTCGCAGCCCAGGGCCAGGGTCGGCCATTCCCGACTTAATCTGTCCACAAAAGAGGACACCCGCCAAGCGTCGTCCGGCCGGCGGCCCATGGCGGCAAGGATTTCCGGATCGGCGCTTTGCAGGGACACGTGCAGGTGGGGGCTGACGTGGCGGCAGCGCAGGAGCGTTTCCAGGCCCGCGTCCGTGAGCATGTCCGGGTCCAGGGAGCCCAGGCGCAACCGGGCCGAGCCCGGCGGCTCGTCGCGAAGGAGTTCGTCCAGGGCGGCCAGCAGTTCCCAAAAGGTGCGTTCCGGAGACAGGTCGCGGCCCCAGTGGCCGAGGTTGATGCCCGTGACGCCGATTTCGCGCCGGCCCGAGGCGAGCAGGCGTCCGGCTTCGGCCAGGACGTCGGCAAGCGGCCGCGACACCGACGGCCCCCGGGCGGCGGGCACGATGCAGTAGGAGCAGCCGTGGGAGCAGCCGTCCTGGACCTTGAGCAGGCCGCGTGCCCGGTCGTAGCCGGTCACGGCCAGGCCGGGATAGGCCTCGGCCGGGCGCGGGGCGGGGCTGTCCGGGCCGAAGGGATGCCTGGCCAGACGGGCCTTGTCCGGGACCACGACGGCGCCGAGGCCGGCCAGGGCGGCCGGGCTCACGGCGGCGGCGCAGCCCGTGGCCACCAGGCGCGCCCCGCCCGGGGTTTCGCGGGCGAGGTTGCGCACGAGCCGGCGGCTTTCGGCCTCGGCCCGGGCGGTGACGGCGCAGGTGAGGAGCACGGCCAGGTCGGCCCGGCCGGGGTCGTCGGTGCGGGACAGGCCTTGTGCCTCCCAGGCCTCGGCCAGGGCGCGGGCTTCGTACTGGTTGACCTTGCAGCCGAGCGTCCCCAGGTAAAAGCGCGGGGCGCGGTCGTTTCGCATGCAGGGCGCATAGCAGAGGCCGGCGGCGGGGTCCATGGCGGGCGGGTACGCGGCTTGCTTCGTCCTGGCCGCAGGGAAAACAATTCCCAGGGAGGCGGCCATGCGCAAGCACGTCATCGTTTTGTTCGACATCCTGGTCCTGGCCGGTTTCGGGGCCTACATGGCCATGAGCGTGTGGCGGCTGCCCGAGGAGCTGCGGCACAAGCTCTTCGCCGCTTCCCTGGGCATGCTGGCCCGGCTGACCGGCATGACCGGCTGAGGCCGGCTTTCCCAACCGGGAAAGCGCGGGAGAGCCTCCAGATCGGGCCGATCGCCCGCAGGCATTGCGCACGCGTTACGCGGTCGGCCGCGGCCTGGTCGGCCGACCGCCTCGCCGCCATGGGGCGCGGCGGACGCTGCATTGCCCGGCCCGCGGCCACCCGCGCTCCCAAACGCCGCTCATCTTTCCCGCCGCGCCATGCCCATGCCTGCGTCCGTCCGCCGGATGCGGCAAGGTTTTCCGCTTTGCGTTTCCGATATTGCCTGGACGACGTCTCCCCGACGATTCGGTTACGAGGCCGGTTTGCGGGTCGTTGCTTGTTGTCCTGGAAAAAGGACAAAGAGGCTGCTTCCGGTGTCCTGTCCCGTATAAAGGACAAGCCCTTTTTGCTATCCACCTGGATAAAAAGGTTTTCGGTTTGGATCGATTCTTGGATTGAATCCGGCAAACCGATCGAAGGACACCCATGGCGCACACGCTCTTTCCGTGGCCCTTTCCCGAGATGCAGGCCGGAGGGCAGCCTGCGGACAGCTGTTCCCCCTTGCGGGGCGAAGTGTTTTTCCGCGCCTTGGTGGAGATCCGTTCCGGCGCGGTGGCCGGCATCGAAACCGCCCAGGTCGCCGAGACGGGCGAAGAGCTGCTCGCTCCGCGGCGGCCGGCGTCCCCGGACCACGTCCTGGCCCCGGACGCCCGGGCCCTGCTTGGCCTCAAGGCGCGGGGCGACGCCGCCCATCTGGTGCGCGCCGGCCTGGACCTGCGGGTGGAGCGCATCGGCGCGGCCCACGGGCTGACGCCCGGGCGCACCATCCTCATGTTCGACGTGGGCGAACTGCTCCGGGAGCCGGGGCGGGCGGTCGAACTGCTCGTCGCCTGCAAGCGGGCCGGAGCCCGCATCCTGCTCGACAATTTCGACCTCGACGAGCCGCCGGCCCGGTTCATGGAAATGCTGCCGGCCGACATCCTGCGCGTCTCGCCGGGGCGCATGCCCTGGCACTGGGACGAGGCCAGGCGCGGCCAGGCCCTGCGCGAGGCCCTGGCTTTCGCCGGAAACCTGCTCATGGACGTGGCCGTCGAGGACGCCCGCGTCGAGAGCCGGCGTACGGCCTACAAACGCCTGGGCGTGCGCTACGTCCAGGGCGCTTGGCGCAGGGACGACGGCGCGGGGAGTTCCCCTGCGTTGCGCCTGGCGGCGGAAGGATAACCAGGCGCGGCCCGCTCGTTCCGGGGGCCGAAACACTATGCGCGGTATTTCCCCTCCGTTTCCCGGAGGGGTTGCGGCGTGGGGAAGGTCTGCCTGCCCTCGGACCTTCCCTGCCGCCGTTTTTCCCGGTCCCGATCCGGGGAAGGCGTGACGGGACCGTTGGACACGGCCCGTCGGGGCCAGGGCTTTGGCCCGTTGTCGTATCGAAGATTGTCGGCCGCGCCGGGAAACGGCTCGGCCCCGTCGTCGTACCGCTTTCGCGATGAAGGAGAATCCATGGACGATTGTTTGAAAGAAGCCTTGGAAATCGTCAAGGCGCAGGCCAGCGTCAGGAACATGACCGAGGAGGAGATCAGCTCCATGGTGCGTCGCCTTTCGGACAGCATCCGCAGCCTTCTCTCCGGGGGACCGGCCGAGGAAGCCGCCGAGAAAGATGTCCAGACGCCGGCCGTGGATCCGAAAAAAGCCGTGCGCGAACGCAGCATCATCTGCCTCGAATCCGGCAAATCCTTCAAGATCCTCACGAAAAAGCACCTGAGCAAGTTCGGCCTGACCCCGGACACGTATCGTGAGAAGTGGGGATACCCCAAGGGCATGCCCCTGGTCTGCAAGGAGCTGCAGCGGGAGCGTCGCAAGAAGATGAAGGAAATGAAGCTCTGGGAAAAGCGCGTCAAAAGCGCCGCCTAGCAGCCTGACTCCTTGGAGGGATACGCCCGTATCCTTCGCCGAAACGGCTCCGCGGAGGCGTCGTTGCGGGCATGCTTTCGCATGCGTTCCCGCGGCGCGCCTTGTGGGCCGCAAACGAAAAAGCCCGGACTCGCGTCCGGGCTTTTTCGTTTGTCCGTGGCGGCCCGGATCAGGCCTTGTTGCCGAGCTTGGCCGCGGCCGTTTCCACGTCCTTGGCGAAACCCTCCCGGGCGGCGGCGATGCGGCCGGCCAGTTCGGGGTCGGTGAGCGACAGGATGGAGGCGGCCAGCCAGGCGGCGTTTTTCGCCCCGGCCCCGTCCAGGGCCACCGTGGCCACCGGGTAGCCCGGCGGCATCTGCACCGTGGCCAGCATGGCGTCGAGCCCGCCCAGGGCCGAGCCCGAGGCGGACAGCGGCACGCCGATGACCGGCTTGACCGTGCGCGCGGCAACGGCCCCGGCCAAGTGCGCCGCCAGGCCGGCGGCGCAGATGAACACCTGGCAGCCGGCGGCCTCGCACTCGCGCAGGAGCCGCTCGGTGCGCTCCAGGGTGCGGTGGGCCGAGGTGACGGTGAAAAGGTGGTCGATGCCCAGCGAATCGAGCACCTTGGAACAGGGACGCATCTTCTCCTCGTCGGAGATGGAGCCGATGAAGATGGCCACGCGCATGATTATCCGTCCTCCCGCTTGAGTCCTTTGTCGCCGATGTCGCGGCGGTAGAAAGCGCCGTCGAAATGGATCTTGCCGCAGGCCGCGTAGGCCGCCGCCTTGGCCCCCGCCAGGCTGTCGCCAAGGGCCGTGACCCCGAGCACCCGGCCGCCGGAAGTCACGACCCGGCCGCCGTCGCGGCGCGTGCCGGCCTGGTAGACGGCCACGGCCGGGTCGGCCTCGGCCGCGGCGATGCCGGTGATCTCCATGCCCTTGGGATAGCTGCCCGGATAGCCCGGCGCGGCCATGACCACGCACAGGGCGCTTTTGGGCGACCAGCGCACGAGCCCGGGCGAAAGCGTCCCGCCCCGGCAGGCCAGAAGCACGGCCGGCAGGTCGCTTTCCAGGCGGGTGAGCAGGGGCTGGCATTCCGGGTCGCCGAAACGCACGTTGTATTCGAGGACCTTGGGCCCGGCCGCCGTCATCATGAGGCCGGCGTAGAGGATGCCGGTGAAGGGATGGCCGCGCCGGGTCATCTCCCGCAGGATGGGGTCGATGACCAGGGCCATGGTCGCGTCGTAGCGGTCCGGGGGCAGGATCGGGGCCGGGCAGTACGCGCCCATGCCGCCGGTGTTGGGTCCCTTGTCGCCGTCGAAGACGGCCTTGTGGTCCTGGCAGGCGGTCATGGGCACGGCTTTTTCGCCGTCGCAGAAGGCCAAAAACGAGGCCTCCTCGCCGATGAGCGCCTCTTCCACCACCACTTTGGTCCCGGCCTGGCCGAAGGCTCCCTTGATAAGGGCCTCGTCGATGGCCGCCAAGGCTTCTTCCTTGGTCGCGGCCACGGTCACGCCCTTGCCGGCGGCCAGGCCGTCGGCCTTGACCACCACCGGCGCGCCGACCTGCTCCACGTAGGCCCGGGCCGCCTTGGCCTCGGTGAAGGCCGCGTAGGCGGCGGTCGGCACCCCGGCGGCGGCCATGACCTCCTTGGCGAAGGCCTTGCTGCCTTCGAGCCCGGCGGCGTAGGCGTCGGGACCGAAGCAGGGGATGCCGGCCGTTTCCATGGCGTCGCGGATGCCGGCCACCAGCGGCGCTTCGGGGCCGACCACCACCAGGTCGATGCCCCGGTCCTTGGCCAGGGCGACCAGGCCCGGCACGTCGGCGTCGGAAACCGGAACGTTCTCGCCGACCTCGGCCGTGCCGCCGTTGCCCGGCGCGGCCAGCACCGCCGACACGTCCGGGCTCTTGACGAGGGTGCGGGCCAGGGCGTGCTCCCGCCCGCCCGAACCGACCACGAGTATGCGCATGAGGCGTCTCCTTGCGGCAGGGACAGGGAAGCCTCCGGCGGCCAGGGCGCCGCCCTGGACCCGCCGGGGGGCGTCACGCCCCCCGGCCCCCCCGAAAGGGGGGAGTCTTCGCCGAACCCGCCGTGCAGTCTTTGGAAAGGAAAAAACTAGCGGGAAAGCCGTGGAAAGGCAAACGCCGCGGGCGTCAGGCCAGGGCCGGCCGGGCCTGGCCGTCCTGGCCGAGCTCGCGCATGAGCCCGTTGAGCTCCTGGGCCTGCCGGGCCACGTCGGTCACGGCCTGGGCCGACTGGGCCATGGCGTCGGCCGTTTCCGAGGCGATGCGGCTGATGGACTCGATGGAGCGGCCGATCTCCTCCGAGGTGGAGGACTGCTGCTCGGCCGCCGTGGCGATGGCCCGGACCTGGTCCCCGGCCGTCTCGACGACGGAGACGATGCCGGTGAGCGCGCCGCCCGAACGTTCGGCCAGGTTCGTGGCCGCGTCCACGGCCGAGGCCGCCTCGTCCATCATGCGCTCGGTGGCGGCCGTGCCGTTCTGGATGCCGGTGATGGCTTCGCCCACTTCCTTGGTGGCGAGCATGGTCTTCTCGGCCAGCTTTCTGACCTCGTCGGCGACCACGGCGAAGCCGCGCCCGGCCTCGCCGGCCCGGGCCGCCTCGATGGCGGCGTTTAAGGCCAGGAGGTTGGTCTGGTCGGCGATGTCGTTGATCACGCCGATGACCGCGCCGATGCCTTGGGCCTGCCGCCCCAGGTCCCGCATGTTCTCCTTGAGCTTGGCCGAGGCCTGGCGCACGCCGCCCACGGCCGAAACGACCTGGACCACCAGGTCCGCGCCCTCCCGGGCCCGGTCCCCGGCCTCCTGTGCTCCCTGAGCGGTGTCTCCGGCGTTTCGGGCCACTTCGAGGATGGTGGCGTTCATCTCCTCCACGGCCGTGACCGTGTCCTGGACACGGTGGTTCTGTTCCTTTGCCCCCTGGCTCGACTGCTCGATCTGGGCCGAGAGTTCCTCCGAGGCGGCGGCCATGCGGTCGGCCAGGGCCAGGGCCTTGGCGGCGGTGGCGGCGATGACGGTGTTCTGCTCCTCGATGCAGCACTTCTGGTCATGGATCTCGGTCAGGTCCAGCCAGAAGGAGATGGAGCCGAGCAGCGCGCCGTCGAGGTCGTAGAACGGGGTCGTGCGCACGGCGATGCGCAGGTTCTTGCCCGACGGCGTCCGGTAGTCCATTTCCTTCTCCAGGGGCCGGCGTTCCTTGATGGCCCGGTCGGACAGGGTCTCGGAGCGGGCGTCGTTGTTGTAGAATTCCCCGGAGCGTTGGCCCAGGTAGGATTCGCGCGGCCCGGTCTTCTCCAGCAGCCGGCAGACGTGGTCGTTGACCCAGATCATGTTGAAGTCCGGGCCGACGATGCCGCAGGGGGAGGGGATGCCGTCGAGCACGCCCTGGGCGAAGCCGAGTTTGGCCTTGAGCTCGCCCACCATGCGGCGGAGGTTGTCGGCGAAGGTGGCCAGCTCGGCCCGGAAGGAACCTTCCAGCTTCGCGCCGAGGTCGCCGTCGGCCACGCGCTTGGCGAAGGTCTCCATGGCCAGCAGCGGCCGCAGCACCAGCCGGCGGGAGAGCAGGGTGATGACGCACACCACGGCCGCGGCCACGGCCAGGCCGATGCCGGCGAGCACCAGCCGCTGCTGCCGGGCCACGGCGGTCATCTCCTCGTTGTAGAAGGACATGCACACCAGCCAGCCCGTGGCCGGGATGCGGGTGACGGCCATGACCTTGGCCTCGCCCTTCCAGTCGTAGGAAAACGTGCCGCCGCCCTGGGCCAGGGCCTTCTGGGCGAAGGATTCCTTGGACAGGTCCGCGAGCATGAGGCTCTTGTCCCCGCCGTGGGCGATGACCTTGCCCTGGCTGTCGAGCATGAAGGCGTAGCCGCGCCGGCCGAACTTGACGATGTCCACGGTGTGGGAGGCGAAGTCGCTGAGAAGCGGGCTGGCGGCCACGCCGCCGAGAATCTTGCCGTCCGGGCCGCGCACGGCCTTGGCCACCACGTAGATGAGCGCGTCGCCGGAGGTGGCCTTCATGACGGACTTGCTGAAGACCAGGTCCTGGCCGTCGAGCACGGCCCGGACGTAGTCCCGGCCGGCCCGGTCGCCGCCGGTCAGGTCCTGGCCGTCGGCGTTGGCCCCGGCGATGATCCGGCCCTGGGCGTCGAAAAGGAAAAAGGAAAAGTAGTCCTTGAAGCCTTGCACGTAGTTCTTGAGCCGTTCCTGGGCCCGGGCCGGGGAGCCGGCAAAGGCCTCCTTGATGGCGTCCTGGGAGGCCAGGGAGTCCACGACCTGGGAGGTGTTGCGCAGGTAGTTGGACACGGCGTCCCCGGTCTGCGCCGCGGACTGGGCCAGGGCCTCCACGCGCAGTTCCTCGGCCATGTCCATGGACGAGTGGGAGACGTAGGCGACCAATACGGCGATGCCGGCCAGGACGGAGACGGTGACGGAGAAGGCCAGGATGGCGTTGATGCCGGCGTGACGCATGAAAGGCTCCTTTTCGGGCATGGCCCGGCGCGCTTGGCCGGCACGCGACGACGGCCCGGCCGCCGCTGGGCGGCGGCCGGAGCAGGGGCTGGCTGGCATCGGATGCGATCAGCGGGAAAATGGATCCGTGATCTTGCCGCCGGCCGGGCCTGGGCTCTGGCCGGGGAAAAGCGGCATGGCATCGCAAAAACGTCAACCGGCCTGCCGTCTTTGCCTCGGGCAGGCGCGTCCTCGATGGTGAACGTCACGATTCCATATTGTGAAAAAAAGCGAAAAGCAAGATCGAAGGCCCGGGTTGCCGCGCGGCGAAATACGCGCGGCCGCTTCCGAGGGGCGTGGGAGCGACGATGCGCAAGGACGTCGGGCGGTTTCGCTCCCGGCCGAATCGCCCGCGCACGAGCCGGACCCGCCTTGGGCAGGCCCGGACGTCGGTGGGATGCGCACCGCCCGGGGGCGGGGCGTCAGGCCGAAAGGGCCGCCTGGCCGCCGCCGCGGATCTCGGCCACCAGGGCGCTGAGGCTCTCGGCCAGTTCGGCCAGCTCGGCCACGGCCCGGGCGGATTGCGCCATGGCGTCGGCCGTCTCCGAGGCGATGCGGCTGATGGATTCCACCGAACGGTTGATCTCCTCGGAGGTGGCGGACTGCTGCTCGGCCGCCGTGGCGATGGCCCGGACCTGGTCCCCGGCCGCCTCCACCACGGAGACGATGCCGGCCAGGGACTCGCCCGAGCGGCCGGCCAGGTTCGTGGCCGCGTCCACGGCCGCGGCCGCCTCGTCCACCATGCGCTCGGTCTCCGTGGTGCCGCGCTGGATGCCGGTGATGGCCTCGCCCACTTCCTTGGTGGCGTGCATGGTCTTTTCGGCGAGCTTTCTGACCTCGTCGGCGACCACGGCGAAGCCGCGCCCGGCCTCGCCGGCCCGGGCCGCCTCGATGGCGGCGTTTAAGGCCAACAGGTTGGTCTGGTCGGCGATGTCCGAGATGACGCCGAGCACCGCGCCGATGCCCTGGGCCTGCTGGCCCAGTCCCCGCATGTTCTCCTTGAGCCGGGCCGAGGCGTCGCGCACGCCGCCCACGGCCGCAACGACCTGGACCACCAGGTCCGCGCCCTCGCGGGCCCTGGTCCCGGCCTCCTGGGCGTTTTTGGCGGTCTCTCCGGCGTTTCTGGCCACTTCCAGGATGGTGGCGTTCATCTCCTCCACGGCCGTGA
This sequence comes from Pseudomonadota bacterium, assembly GCA_023390395.1. GTDB lineage: Bacteria > Desulfobacterota > Desulfovibrionia > Desulfovibrionales > Desulfovibrionaceae > Solidesulfovibrio. The sequence goes on from JAEWCY010000017.1 coordinate 16,134, forward strand.
CCGTCTCCTGGACCCGGCCGTCCTGCTCCTGGGCCCCCCCGTTGGCCTGGTCGATGCGCTCGGACAGCTCCCGGGAGGCGGCGGCCATGCGCTCGGAAGTGGCCGAGGCCTTGGAGGCGGCGTCGGCGATCAGGGCGTTTTGCGCCTCGATGCGGTTTTTCTGGGCGATGATGCCGGTCAGGTCGTTCCAGAAGACCAGGCAGCCGAGCAGTTCCCCGTCCATGTCGTAAAAGGGCGTGGCGTCCACGTGCAGGTGCAGGGTCTTGCCGCTTTTCGTCACGAAATCGATGTCGCCGGACACGTTTCGCCGGGTGGCGATGGTCTTGTGCGAAAGGGTCTCCCGGTTGGGGTCGCCGTAGAAGATCTGGCCCGTGGACTGCCCCTTGGCGGACTCCGGCGTGGCCTCGAGCTCCAGCAGGTCGAGGACCTGGCGGTTGATCCACAGGATGCGGCTGTCCGGGCCGACCACGGCGCAGGGCGCGGGAATGCCGGCCAGCACGCCCTGGGCGAAGCCGAGCCGGGTCTTGAGCTCGCCGACCATGCGCCGCAGGTTGTCGGCCAGGGTGGCCAGCTCGAAGCGGAACGTGCCGGACAGCACGGCCTGGAGGTCGCCCGAGGACACCTTGGCCGTGTAGGCCTCGACCAGGGCCAGGGGGCGCAGCACGAAGCTGCGGTTGGCCAGGGCGATGCCGGCCACGGCCAGGACCAGGGCCAGGCCGCCGATCACGAAGACCACGATGCGCTGCTTCCTGGCCAGGGACGTCATCTCGGACTCGTAGGCGGTCATGCACACGATCCAGCCCGTGGTCGGCACCTTGGCCAGGGCCATGTACTTGCGCTCGCCCTGCCAGTCGTAGGACATGGAACCCTCCTTGAGAGCCAGGGCCTTCTTGATGAAGTCCATGTCCGCCACGCTTTTGAGCAGAAGGCTTTTGTCCGTGCCGTGGGCGATGACCATGCCCGAGGCGTCGAGCATGAAGGCGTAGCCGCGCTCGCCGAAGCGCAGGGGATCGATGAAGTCCTTGGTGTAGACGTTCCATTTGGGGCATACGGCCACGCCGCCGAGCAGCTTGCCCGAGGCGTCGCGCACGGCCTTGGCCACCACGAAGATGAGGGTGTCGCCGCTGCGGGCGGACAGGACCTTGTCCGTGAAGACCATGTCCTTGCCGGCCAGCACGCCCTTGACGTAGTCCCGGTCGGCTCGGCTGCCGCCGCGCATGTCCTCCAGGTTGGCGTTGTAGCCGGACACGATCTTGCCCGAGAGGTCGAAGGCGAAGATGGCCCAGTACTGCTTGTAGCTTTCGATGTAGTTGCGAAACCGGGCGTCCAGGCGCTGGCCGTCCCCGGCCAGGCCCGCCACGATCGCGTCCTGGGTGGACAGCGCTCGGGCCACGTCGGCCGCGTCGTCGAGGTAGAGCTCCAGGGTCTTGCTCGACCCCCGCGCCAGTTGGAGCAGCGAGGATTCCTGCAGGCTCGCCGCCATCTCGTAGGAGGACGTCGAGACATAGACGACCAGCACCAGGACGACGACAAGGACCAACGCCGCGACGAAAAGCGTGAGCACGGTGTTGACGCTGGCCTTTTTCATGGAATCCTCCTGAAAGTTGCAGTGAAACGCGATGACGTCGGGTCTGGCGGGCGGCCTCCGACGGATTCCTCCGAAATATTATCGTCATAATGATTATTATAATTAACTATTGTATAATATGTATGGGGTTGCGTGCAATGAAAATCCAAGGGGCCCATCGGTGGGATGCGCCAGCCGATGGCGGCGACGGGGGAAAAGGCCAGGCGACGGGGGAGGCGAACGGCGTGGGGCGCGTCAACTGGAAACGCGGCGGCCCCCCACCCCCCGC
>JAEWCY010000034.1 GCA_023390395.1 Pseudomonadota bacterium
GGGGGTGACCCCCTCCTGGACCTCCCCGACGGGGGGGAGATGGGGGGAGGCGAAGGGGTCGAGGGTGACGGCCGTGACAAGGGGGGTCGGGGCGTCGAAGACGGCGCGCTCCACGGTGTTTTTCAGTTCCCGGATGTTGCCCGGCCAGGAGTGGGCTTGGAGGGCCTGCATGGCGGAAGGGGAAAAGGACGGCGGATCGGGCCGGCCGAGTTCGGCGGCGAAGCGGGCGGCGAAGCGCTCGGCCAGGTAGGCCACGTCGCCGTGGCGGGCGCGAAGCGGCGGCACGTGGAGCACGGCGAAGGCCAGACGGTCCAGGAGGTCCGGCAGCAGCCGGCCGCGCGCGACGAGAACGCGCGGATCGACGTTGGTCGCGGCCACCACTCGGGCGTCCACGCTCACGGACTCCGACGCGCCCAGGCGCTCCACCGTGCCGTATTCCACGGCCCGCAGCAGCTTTTCCTGCACCGGCCGGGGCGTGGCCTGCAGTTCGTCGAGGAAAAGCGTGCCCCCGGAGGCGGCCTCGAACCGGCCGAAGCGGCGCTTGACCGCGCCGGTGAAGGCCCCGGCCTCGTGGCCGAAAAGCTCGGCCTCGACCAGCGAGCGCGGCAGCGCAGCCAGGCTCACGGCGACAAACGGCCCCTCCCAGCGCGGGGAATGGAAATGCAGCCGCGCGGCGGCCAGCTCCTTGCCCGTGCCGCGCTCGCCCACGAGCACCACGGGCCGGTCGGCCCGGGCCACGGCGGCCACGCGTTCCATGAAGGCCAGAAAGGCGTCGGACTGTCCCAGGGCTTCGTGCAGGGCGGCGGTCATGGCGTATTTAACCTCATTCGTGGCGAATAAGGCCACACTCTGGCGCAAACCACAACATCTTCCTTCCCATCCTTGCGTAACCACCTGGCATCACAAGACGCCGTTTCTGGCACGCTCCCTGCTCTCTCCGGCCAGACGCGCCGCCAGACGCGCACCGGAGGTATGCCATGGGTATTTTCAGCCGCTTCAGGGACATCATCCATTCCAACATCAACGCCATGCTCGACAAGGCCGAGGATCCGGAAAAGCTCATCCGGCTCATGATCCAGGAAATGGAGGAGACCCTCGTCGAGCTCAAGGCCGACTGCGCCCGGACCATGGCCCAGGCCGCCAAGTCCGGCCGGGAGCTGGCCGCCGTGCGCGACCGCGCCGCCCGCTGGGGAGACAAGGCCGAACTCGCCCTGGACAAGGGCCGCGAGGACCTGGCCCGCGAGGCGCTGCTCGAAAAGCGCGGCCTGGAAGCGCGCGCCGACGTCCTGGCCGGCGAACAGGCTGCCATCGAGGGCATGGTCGCCGCCTACCGCGAGGACATGGCGAAGCTCGAGGAAAAGCTCGCCTCGGCCAAGGAACGCCAGCGCACCCTGCTCCACCGCCACATGCGCGCCACGGGCAAGAAGCGCGTGCGCGACGACCTCTCCCGCGTCGATTCCACCGAGGCGCTGCTGCGCTTCGAGGAATTCGAAAGCCGCATCGAACGCCTGGAGGCCGAGGCCGAACTGGCCGGCCCTTCCGCCGCCCGCCGCCCGGCCGAGGGCGAATCCCTGGAGGCCCGCTTCGACCGTCTGGCCGCCGACGAGGACGTGGAACGCGAACTCGCCCGCATCAAGGCGAAGCGGGGTGGAGGGGAGTAGGCAGATGAAGAGGCCTCCGGCGGCCGGGGGGGATAATCCCCCCCGGCCCCCCTTGACGGGGGGAAAGGGGCGAGGGAAGACAGATTGCAGTCAGGAAAGAAGTTGGCGGAATTGAAAAGGCGTCGCACAGGGTAAGGAGAAGACGTGTTTCCACACCATCAGATGTTTTATGCCGGCGGCTGGCCTGTGCCACAGATCCTGCTCGTCCTGGTCGTGATCGCGGCCATCGTGCTGCTGCGCCGCCGCAGCGAGCGCACCGACCGGGCCGGGCGCGACGCCGACGCCCAGGCCATGGCCCTGCTCGACGAGGTGAAAACGACGCTTGCACGCCTGGAAGACCGGGTGCGCACCCTGGAAACCCTGCTTGGCCGCGATGCGGACAAGGGAGGCGGATCATGAGACGCCACGCGTTTCGCGGCCGGTGCGGACCCGGCTGCGCAAGCGGTTATACCGACCGCGGCCCCGGGTTCATCTTCGGCGGCTGCCGCTTCACGGCCGGCTGGCTCGGCCTGCCGACCTGGGTCGTGCTGGCCTTCTTCATTCTCCTGTTCGTCACCATCGGCTGGCCGGCCCTGCTGATCTACCTGGCCTGCGCCGTGCTGCTGCGACCCGCGCCCGGATATGACGCGCCGTCCGGTCATGCCGCCTCCGATGCGGCCCCGGGCCTGGACCTCGGCCGCGCCGCGCAGGACGTCCGCGACCGGGCGCGGACCCTCGAAGCGCGCATCGCGCGCATGGAGTCCCACGTGACCTCGCACGAATTCGACTTCGACCGGCGGCTTGCCGCCTCGGGCCGGCCGGTCCGCTGACGGCCAAAGGAACTACGCATGATGGGACTCGTCACCGCGCTGGTCATGGCCGGAGCCACCATTGTCGGCCTGGTCATCCTGGGCGTCATCTTCCTCCTCGGCATCCGCCTGCTGCGACCGGGGCCCAACCGGCCCCGGGGCGGCGACGAGGAGGAGGCCCGCCTGCTCCAGGAGATCCACCGCAGCCTCACGCGCCTGGAAGAGCGCGTCGAGACCCTGGAGACCCTGGTGCTCGACGGCAAGCCCGGCAGCCGGGCCGGGGAGGAAGAGCGATGAAGCACTACAGCGAACTGCGCCTGCGCGAACTCTACCGCTCCCGCTCGGGCCTGCTGCTCGGCGTGTGCAAGGGGCTGGCCGACTTCCTGGACGTGCCGGTCTTCTGGATGCGGGTCTTCGTCCTGGTGCTGACCCCCTTCACCGGCGTGTGGCCCATGGTCGCGGCCTACCTGATCGCCGGCTTCGTCATCAAGCCCGAGCCGGCCCTGCCCCCGGACGACGACGAGGAACGGGCCTTTTACGACGACTACGTCGCCTCGCGCAAAAACGCGCTCACCCGGGTCAAACGCCGCTTCGACCGCCTGGACAGGCGCATCCGCCGCCTGGAGGACCACGTCACCTCGCGCGAATTCGATTTCGACCGCCGCCTGCGCAATCCGTGAGCCCCGGCGGCCGCGCCCCCCGCGGCAAGGGGAGTCGCGGCCGCCGGAAGCGGCCTCAGACCGCCGGGAGCGGCTCGACCAGGCGTTCGCCCAGGGCGAAGGCCTTGGCGCAATCCTGCGGAAAGACTTCCTCGTGCCGCTTGCGCTTGGCCGCCGGGTCCCAGACCGTGGACAGGTACTTGCCGTAGTCGTCGAACTGCATGGTGTCCGTGGAGCGCAAAAGCTCGCACTCCCCGAAGGTGCGGGCCATGACCCCGCGCCCGCGCTCCATGAAGACGTCGTAGCCCCAGTCTTTAAGCGCCGTTTCCGGGATGTTCATGGTGTAGACCAGGGCCGTCCTGATCTTTCGGGTGAAAAGCGAGGCGTAGCCCGGGGTGTAGGTCAGGAAGGGGAAGCACAGGCGCTCGAAGAAGCTGCGCGCCTCGCCCGTTTCCGCCCCGAAATAGACCGGCGTGCCGAGGACCAGGGCGTCGGCCGTGGCGGCGCGCTCGAGCACCGGGGCCAGCGCGTCCTTGACGGCGCAGCGGCCGTAGTTCTTGCCGCCGATGCGCTTGCACTCGAAGCAGCTGATGCAGCCCTTGAAATCCAGGTCGTAGAGCTGGACGAGTTCCGTTTCCGCGCCCTTGCCGGCCGCTCCTTCCAGGACCTTGCCGAGCAGCGCGGCGGTGTTCCATTTCTTCCGGGGACTGCCGTTTATAGCCATGATGCGCATGGGAAACCTCCTTGCTGGAGCCTCCCCCATACGTCCATCATGCGCCCCCCACAATCAGGCACGAAAAGGAAACGCAGTCACCCCGCCGTGCCTCCCCCCTATGGGGAGGTCCCGGAGGGGCACTGCCCCGCCTGGCCGCCGGAGGCCTCTTCCCTCGTATCCCGCCCCCCCCCCACCCCCCCCCCGG
>JAEWCY010000042.1 GCA_023390395.1 Pseudomonadota bacterium
ACTTCGCCCTGGAATCCATGGGCGTGGCCGTGGAATACAGCCACCACGAAGTGGCCCCCAGCCAGCACGAGATCGACCTGCGCTACCAGGAAGGCCTGATCATGGCCGACTACGCCCAGACCTACCGGGTGGTGGTCAAGGAGATCGCCCGCAAGCACGGCTGCTACGCCACCTTCATGCCCAAGCCGCTGTTCGGCGAGAACGGCTCGGGCATGCACTGCCACCAGTCGTTGTTTCGCGGCTCGAAAAACGCTTTCTACGACGCCTCCGACCCCTACCACCTCTCGGGCGAGGCCAAGAGCTACATCGCCGGTCTGTTGCGCCACGCCCCGGAATTCGCGCTTGTCACCAACCAGTGGGTCAACTCCTACAAGCGGCTGGTGCCGGGCTACGAGGCCCCGGTCTACATCGCCTGGGCCCGGCGCAACCGGTCGTCGCTGGTGCGGGTGCCCATGTACAAGCCCGGCAAGGAGGCGGCCACCCGCATCGAGCTGCGAAGCCCCGACCCGGCCTGCAACCTGTACCTGTGCTTCGCGGCCATGCTCGGCGCGGGGCTTAAGGGCATCGAGGAAGGCTACGAGCTGGCCCCGCCCATCGAGGAGAACATCTTCAAGATGACCGACGAGGAGATGGCCGAGAAGGGCATCGACTCCCTGCCCGGCAGCCTGAGCGAGGCCGTGGACAACCTGGAGAAAAGCGAGCTCATGCGCGAGATCCTGGGCGACCACCTGCACGCCGCCCTGCTCGACAACAAGAAGGCCGAGTGGGACGCCTACCGCACCCAGGTCACGGAGTGGGAGATCGAGCGCTACCTGCCGATCCTGTAGCCGCCCGCGAGGCGTTTTCCGGGGGGCCGTCCTTGGGCGGCCCCCTGCCTGTTTAGGAGCCCGTCATGACCGACGAAGCCTGTCCCTGCGGCTCGGGCCGGCCCTATGCGGCCTGCTGCGGCCCTTGCCTCGACGGCGCGGTCCCCGCGCCCACGGCCGAGGCCCTCATGCGTTCGCGCTACACGGCCTATGTGCGCGCCGACTGCGACTACCTGCGCCGCACGCTTTTCCCGCGAAAGCGCGAAGGCTTCAACGCCGCGGCGACACGGGCCTGGTGCGCCGACGTCGTCTGGACGGGCCTTGCCGTGCTGCGCACGGTCGATGGCGGCCCGAACGACGAGACCGGGATCGTGGAGTTCAAAACCGCTTTCACCAGGGGCGGCACGCCCCATATTCTGCATGAGGTGAGCCGGTTCCGCAAAAAAAACGGCGAATGGTTCTACGTGGACGGCGAACCCGGCGGGGCGGCGCAGGAAACGGCCGGGACGCGGCCCGCGTCCCGGCCGGCGGCGGGGCGCAACGACCCCTGCCCCTGCGGCAGCGGCAGGAAATACAAGCGCTGCTGCGGGGCCTGAGCCGTGCCCGCTCCGCCGCCCGGCGGCGTTTCATGCTGACCACCGCCGCCCTGACCTTCGCCCAGTCCTGCCTGGCCCGGGTCCTGCGCCCGGGCGACGTGACCGTGGACGCCACGGCGGGCAACGGCCACGACGCGCTGTTTCTGGCCCGGCGCACGGCTCCGGGCGGGGTGGTGCACTGTTTCGACGTCCAGGCCGAGGCCCTGGAGCGCACCGGACGGCTTCTGGCCGGGGCGGGGCTGGCCGGAGCGGCGAGGTTCCATGCCGTCGGCCACGAGGGCCTTGGCCAGGCGCTGCCGGCTGGGGACCATGGGCGGGTGCGGGCCGTGGTCTTCAACCTGGGCTTTCGTCCGGGCGGCGACCGTTCGGTCGTCACCCGCCCGGACACCACCCTGGCCGCCCTGGAGGCGGCCCTGGCGGTCCTGGCCCCGGACGGGCTCATCGCCGTGGTCTGCTACACCGGCCACGCCGGCGGCCCCGAGGAGGCCGCAGCCGTGGACGCCTTCTGCCGTGGCCTCGACTTCGCCGCCTGGCGCGCCGCCCGCTACGAGCTCGTCAACAAGCCCGGCGACCCCATCGTCGCCTGTCTGGTGGAATCCACCTCCGCGAAAGCGCGCTCCTGACAGACCGACTCCCCCAAAAAAACACAGACCCCCGCCGGGGATGCGGGGGTCTGCTCAAGGAGGGAGGAGAGAGGGTCCTTCTTCGGGGCGTTCGGGCGTGCTGGGCCCGCGTCGCCTCGGGCGGCGTCCCGGTCAGAGGGGTGTCCAGTCGCCGTCGAGTATGAACTAACAATGGATGATGGAGGGGGAATGGCCGGCGCATGAACTTTGAGTAGGCTTGCAAAAGGAAGCCCCCGCCGTGGGGAGGCGGGGGCTTCGTGTGAGGAGGGAGAGGCTGCCACGGCTTGGGCGGGAGGGGGGGGACGCCCGCCATGGTGTTTCGCGGCAATGAACGACGGCGCTGGCCGGAGAGGGGAAGCCGCTTGCGCCGTCGAGGAGAACCTAGGCCCGGCCCATGGACCTGGCATGGCCGGAACATGAATTCTGGTTAGGAATCGGTCCGGCCGGAAGCGCCGCCCGCCGTAAACGAAAGCCCCCGCCGGGGAGCGGGGGCTTTGCGTAAGGAGGGGAGAGCGACCATGGGCCATTGCGGGAGGGAGGGGCCAACCGCCTGGCACGGCAAAACAGAGGGTTTGTTTTGGGCTACTCGGGGCCGATGGGGCGAACTCGCCTCCACCGACGGTTACCGGATAGAATGCCGGGATGGAGGGGAGATTGCCGCTACATGAACGAAAGTTCATCTTTCCGTGGCGTCTTCCGGCGGCTACTTCCCGGCCCGGGGAAAAGTCAGGGTGACGCGAAGGCCCGGCGCGTTGTCCGACAGGGTGAGGCTGGCCCGGTGCAGGCCGGCCACGGCCGCCACCAGCGACAGTCCCAGGCCGCTGCCCGGCGTGTTGCGGCTCGATTCCAGCCGGGCGAAGCGCTCGAGCACGAGCTCCCGGTGCTCGGCCGGCACGCCCGGCCCGGTGTCGGCCACGGTGAGTTCCGGCCCGCCCGGGGCCGACGACACCAGAAGCGAGACCGAGCCGCCGGGCGGGGTGTACTTGACGGCGTTGTCCAGGAGGTTGGCCAGGGCCTGGGAGAGCAGGTGGCGGTTGCCGGCCACGGTCACGCCCGGGGCCAGGGACAGGTGCAGGGCCAAGCCCTTTTCCTCGGCCAGGGGGTCGTAGAGTTCGGCGGCGTCGGCGGCGAGGCTCGCCAGGTCGATGTCCGTGAAGTCCTGGCGGCGGGCTCCGGATTCGGCCTGGGCGATGGTCAAAAGGGCGTTGAAGGTCATGAGCAGGTTGTCGATCTCGGTGACGGTCGCCTCGAGCACGGCCTGGTACTCCTCGGGCGTGCGGCTCTTGGCCAAGGAAATCTCGAGCCCGGCCCGGATGCGGTTGAGGGGGCCGCGCAGGTCGTGGGCGATGTTGTTGGACACCTGCTTGACCCCGTCCATGAGCCTGGTGATCTGGTCGAGCATGGCGTTGAGGTTGCCGGCCAGGCGGTCGAACTCGTCCCCCGCCCCCCGGCTGGGGATGCGACGGGTCAGGTCGCCGGCCATGATCTCCCGGCTGGCCTTGTTGATGACGTCGATGCGCTTGAGCATCCAGCGGCTGGTCAGAAGCCCCCCCACGCCGCCGAGCACCAGCGTGAGCCCCAGGCCCCAGAGCAGGGCGTCCATGATGAGCCGGTCCATCTTGAGGCGCTGGGACACGTCGCGCCCGACCACCAGGTGGAAGTTGCCGGGCAAAAGGAAGTAGCGCATGCGCACGCGCCGGGGCTCGAAGTTCTCCGTGTCCTCCAGGGTGGCGTCGAACCAGCCCGAGCCCGTGTCCTTGAACTTGGGCCACTCGGGCAGGTTGCCGGCCAGGGGATTGAACTTCCAGTCCGTGAGCAGGTAGACGCTCGACCCGGCCTTGTCCTTGGCCACCCGGGACTTGATGACGCGGATGAGTCCCGTGAGCCCGAGCTGGCTGTACTGCTCGGCCAGGCCCTGGATCTCGGCGTTGATGGTCTCGTCGGTCTGGCGCTCCATGAACCCGGCGGTGGAGGTGTAGATGAACCACAAAAGCACCAGCACCGACAGGCCGAAGGCGGCCATGTGGATGATGGACAGGCGAAGCGTGGAGGAGCGCAGGAGCTTAGTTGGTATCACGCAGGCTGTATCCCGCGCCCCGGATGGTGGCGAGCAGGGGTTTGTCGTGGCCCTTGTCGATCTTCTGGCGCAGCCGGCTGATGTGCACGTCGATGACGTTGGTCTGGGGGTCGAAGGAGTAGTCCCAGACGTTTTCCAGCAGCATGGGCCGGGTGACCACATGGCCGGCGTGGCGCATGAGGTATTCGAGCAGGGCGAATTCCTTGGGCTTGAGTTCGATGGGCTTGCCGGCCCGTTTGACCGTGCGCGCCACCAGGTCCATCTCCAGGTCGGCCACCTTGAGGGTGGTGTCGGGCGGGTCGGCCCGGCCCCGGCGCAGCAGGGCCTCCAGGCGGGCCAGGAGCTCGGCGAAGGCGTAGGGCTTGACCAGGTAGTCGTCGCCCCCGGCCCGCAGCCCCTTGACCCGGTCGTCCACGTCGCCGAGGGCCGACAGGATGAGCACCGGGGCGTGGTTGCCGGCCGTGCGCATGGTGCGCACGATGGTGAGCCCGTCCACGCCCGGCAGCATGCGGTCCACGATGACCGCGTCGTAGCTCTCCGCCGCCACCCGGTACAGGGCCTCGCGGCCGTCGGCCACGTGGTCGGCGACGTAGCCGGATTCCTTGAGCCCCTTGACCATGTAGGCGGCGGCTTCCAGGTCGTCCTCGACGATCAACAGGCGCATGCCGGCCTCCTTTGCTGTCCCTTCGGGCGGATGCGGGCTTCAGACTCCGCCGGTCGGCGCGGCCCGCTTGGCCGCCGCCCGGCGCAGGGCGGCGGCGAGTTCGCGCATGTCGATGGGCTTGGACACGTAGTCGTCGAAGCCCGAGGCCAGCAGCCGTTCCCGGTAGCCCTTGACCGCGTGGGCGGTGAGCGCCACCACGGGCACGGCGGCGGCCCGGCCGAACACCGTGGCGTCGCGCAGCCTGGCCACGGTCTCGATCCCGTTGAGTTCCGGCATCTCCACGTCCAGCAGCACGCAGTCATAAGCCGTTTCGCCGAGCTTTTCCAGGGCGGCCAGGCCCGAATCCACGGCTGTGACCCGGTGCCCGCGCCGCTCCAGCAGCCGCTTGGCCACGAGCTGGTTGATGGAGTTGTCCTCCACGAGCAGGATGTCCAGGGGCGGGGCGGTCTCGTCCGCCGACGGCAGGTCGGCCGCCCCGGCCGGGACGGTTTGGCAGGCCTGGCCCATGATGGCGGTGAAAAAGAAGGTGCTGCCCGCCCTGGGCGCGGATTCGACCCACATCCGGCCGCCCATGAGGCCGACGAGGCTCTTGCAGATGGAAAGCCCCAGGCCCGTGCCGCCGAAGTCGCGGGTGAGGCTGCCGTCGAGCTGGGTGAAGGCCTCGAAGATGCGGTCCTGCTTGCCGGGCGCGATGCCGATGCCTTCGTCGGACACGGCGAAAAGCAGGGTGACGGGACGCTCCACGACCTTGCCCAGGGGGCACAGGACCGGCGGGGCGGTCTCCACCGAGACGCGCACGGCGCCGTCCTTGGAGAACTTGATGCCGTTGGACACGAGGTTGCCCACGATCTGGAGCAGCCGGCCCGGGTCGCCGATCAGGGCGTCGGGCACGTCCGGGGCGATGGACAGGGACAGGACGTCGTCGTGGCGCGCCGCCTGGGGAGCGAACAGCCGCAGGCACCGGCTCAGGATGTGGGACAGGGAGAATCGCTCGCCGACCAGCTCCATCCGGCCGGCCTCGATGCGGGAGAAATCCAGGATGTCGTTGATGATGTCGAGCAGCGACAGGGCGGACTGCCGGGCCAGGTCGAGGTATTCGCGCTGGTCGGCGGTCAGCTCCGTCTGCAGGGCCAGCTCGGTCATGCCCATGATGCCGTTTATGGGCGTACGGATCTCGTGGCTCATGGTGGCCAGGAATTCGGACTTGGCCCGGCTGGCCGACTCGGCCGTCTCCATGGCCCGGGTGAGGCGCTCGCGGGTGCGCATGAGCTCGGTGACGTCCACCATGGCCTCGATGATGGCCGGCTCCTCGGGCAGCTTGCAGGCGGTCTTGTACATGATGCGCCGGCCCGAGCGCGTCATCACGGCGCTTTCCCGGTCGCGCACCAGACCCGTGTCCGCGGCCAGGGCCGGGCAGGCCTCCTTGTTGCACAGGTAGCTCTTGCACGAGGCCCCCACGGCCTCCGGGCCGAACAGGGCCGCGGCGGCGGGGTTCTGGTAGGCGAGGATGCGGTCGCCGTCCGGGGCCACGCGCACCTTGACGATGGGGATGGGCGCGCTGTCGAGCACGGCTTCCAGGTCCTTGCGGGCCTGCGTCTCCTCGGTCACGTCGAGGATGAGTCCCTCCACGGCGCGCAGGCGTCCGTGTGGGCCGCGCAGCAGCCGGACGCGGTCCGTGACGTGGCGCACCCGTCCGTCCCGGGAGCGCAGGCGGTAGGCCAGGCCGAAGGCGTCCACGCCGGCGGCGGCGTTTTCCCGCACCGCCGCCTCGACCCGGGGCAGATCGTCTGGATGGACCAGGTCCCGGGGAGACACGATGCCGGCCAGGATATCCTCGCGGGAGAAGCCGAAGCGGTCGATGTTGGAGGAGACGTATTCCACCGGGCCGGGTTCGCCGCCCCTGACCTCGTAGCGGATGACGTAGGCGGGGCTGGCCTCCAGGATGCGGTTGGCCAGGCGCACGGCCTCGTCGGATTCGCGCCGGGCGGTGACGTCGGCCACGGCGATGCGCACGTTCGGCAAGACGAGGGGGTCGACGGAGGCGGCCCTGGGCTCGGCGGTGATCTCGGCCTGGAAGCGGCTGCCGTCGCGGCGGCCCAGGCGCAGCTCCAGGACTTCGGGACGGCCCGATTGGAGGATGCGGGCCAGGTGTTCGCGAAAGGCGGCCTGCTCTCCCCGGGGCACCGACTCCAGCAGGGGCCTGCCGATCAGGTGCGGGCGCTGCTGGCCGAGCATGGCCGCGCCCTTGAGGTTGGCCTCCAGGATCACGCCCCCCTCGTCCAGGGTGAAGAAGCCCACGGGCGCGAAATCGTAGAGGTTGGCGTAGCGGTCGCGGGCCTCGGCCAGTTCGGCCTGGGTGCGGCGCAACTCCTCGTTTTGCCGTTGCAGTTCGGCCTGGTTGAGGCGCAGTTCGTGGATGAGTCGGGCCGTCTCCTCCGCGACGCCGTGCGCGCGTCCGTCCGGGGACGGCGCGCCGACAGGCTGAGATGCGGCGTCGCGGCGGAGGCGGGCGCTTCTCTCGTCGGGGCTGGAGGCGTCGGCCATGCGGAATCCTCCGGGCGCGGGGTGCATATTTGTGAAAGGAACGCCCTGCATCCCCTTAAAACAAGCCGGGGGTCCTTGGAAAGAGCCCGGGGGCGGCACGGAGGGGGGGCATCCGGTTTTCTTTTGCCGGCTTTGGGGGTATGGGCACGAAAGCGCGTCATGCGCCTGCCCGGGCCGCGCGCCCGGGAGCAAGGAGCGGACATGAACCTGCGAAGAAAGGACGACCACGCGCGCCGCGGCGGATGCTCCGGGCGCGGCCTCGCCGTGGCCTGCACGGCCCTGGCGCTTCTTCTGACCCTTTGCGGCGCGGCCGGGGCGCAAAAGTCGGGGAGCTACGCCTTCGGCGCGCTGCTTCCCCTGTCCGGCCCCCTGGCCGAGCGGGGCAAGACCTCCAAGGTCGCCCTGGACCTGGCCCAGGCCGACATCAACGCCTACCTGGCCGCTTCCGGCTACGGCGGACAGATGAGCTTCGCCGTGGAAAACACCGGCAGCTCCCCGGAACAGGCCCTGGAGAAGCTCAAGGCCCTGGCCGGCAAGGGCATCCGGGTGGTGGTCGGCCCCTACGGCGACGACGAGGTCGAGGCCTGCCTGGACTTCGCGGACAAGAACAACATCCTGCTCGTGAGCCAAGGCAGTTCCCGGCCGTCGCTGGCCAAAAAGGGCGACAACCTCTTTCGCCTGTCGCCGTCGGACACCTACCAGGCCGAGGCCGTGACGAGCCTCATGCGCCAGGAGGGCGTGGCCGTGGTGGTGCCCCTGTGGCGCGGCGACCGCATGGGCGACGACCTGACGGTGCACGTCAAGGCCCGGTTCAAGCAGCTCGGCGGCGCGGTCCAGCCCGGCTCGCGCTATTCCCCGGACCGCAAGGACTTCGCCCCCATCCTCGACGCCCTGTCCGCGCAGCTCCAGGCCGCCAAGAGCGGCAAGGGCGGCAAGGCGGCGATCTATTTCGCCGGCGGCGAGGAGATCGTGCCCATCCTCAAGGCGGCCTCCAAGCGGCCGGAGCTGGCGGCCGTGCCCTGGTACGGCTGCGACGCCGCGGCCATGTACGACCCCATCGCCAAGGACCCGGAAAGCGCGGCCTTCGCCATGAAGGTGCGCCTGACCAGCCCGCGCTACGGCGAGGGCGGGGCCAACGTCTATTCGCTCACGGAAAAGCGCATCCAGGACAAGACCGACGTGTTCCCCGACACCCAGGCGTCGGCGGCCTACGACGCGGCCTGGGCGCTTTTTTTCACGGCCCAGGCCGTGGGCGGGTCCGGGGATTTCGCCCGGTTCAAGCAGATGCTGCCGCAAGTGTGCGAGCGCATGTACGGCGTCACGGGCTGGCTGGCCTTAAACGAGCACGGCGACCGGCGCGAGGACTGGGATTTCGATTTCTGGGCGCTGGGCAGCGAGGACGGCAAGTATTTCTGGCAGAAGGTGGCCCGCTACCAGTTCGAACCGGGCACGGCCAAGGAGCTGTTCCTCGGTTCCGGCAAGAAGTGATTCCCCGGGCCGGCCGGGGTTCGCCGCCGGCCGGCCCGCTTCCTTTGAGCGAGCCCGGCTTCGCCTGAAGCACACGGGACGCTTTTCGAGGCGAAGCCGGCGGCCTCAGGCCGGGGGAAGCTCCTCGGCCGGCAGGCTGACCCACACGTCCGTGCCTTCGCCTTCCCGGCTGTCCAGGCACAGGTTCCCCTCCATGAGCGTCAAAAGCCGCCTGGTGATGGCCAGGCCCAGGCCCAGGCCGCCGAAGCGCCGGGTGGAGCTGGCGTCCTGCTGGGTGAAGGGCTCGAAGATCGCTTCCAGCTTGGCGTCGGCCACGCCCACGCCCGTATCCCGCACGTTGATGAGCAGGCGGCGCCTGGCGCCCGGCCGCAACCGGTCGCCGGCCGGGGACAGGAACAGGCGGGCCGTGGCCCGGCCGTCCCGGGTGAAGCGCACGGCGTTGGACACGAGGTTGGACAGCACCTGGCCCAGGCGGGCCGGGTCGCCCACCAGCCGGGCCGGCATGTCCTGGTCCACGACCACGGTCAGGGCGACCTCGCGCAGCCTGGCCGCGGCGGCGAAGCGCTCGGCCGTCTCGGCGGCCAGCCGGCGCGGATCGAAAGGCAGGCGACGCAGGAGCACGCGGCCGGCCTCCAGGCTGGCGTAGTCGAGCATGGCTTCGATGACCTCGTGCAGGGTACGCCCCGAGGCCATGGCCTGGTCCAGGCCGGCCAGGGACAGGGGCGGCAGGGGCAGGTCGCGCAGGTGCTCCAGGATGCCGAGCACGATGTTGAGCGGCGTGCGCATCTCGTGGGAGACCACGGCCAAAAATTCCGTCTTGGCCCGGCTGACGGCCTCGGCCGCCTTGCGGGCGCGGGAGAGGTCCTCGGCCCGCCGCCGCTCGGTGATGTCCATGGCCAGGCACACCACCCCCTCCTCCCGGTCCCCCTGGCCCCGCAGCAGGGCCAGGGACACGAGCACCGGCACGTTGCGGCCGTCCCTGCGCACGAGGGTCTTCTCGATGCCGGTCACGCCGCCGGCGGCGAGCAGGTCCTGGCTCGCGGCGCTGTCCAGAAAGGCGCGCAAGGGATCGCCCGGCTGCAGAAAGACCGCCCCCGGCATGCCCTCGGCCTCGCCCGGGGCGTAGCCCAGCATTTCCCGGCCGGCCCGGTTGAGCATGGTCAGCCGCCCTTGCCGGTCCACCACCAGGATGGCCTCGTTCATGTTGGCCAGGATGCCTTCCAGGGAACGCTTGGCCTGGGTGAGGGCGTCTTGGGAGGCGGCCAGGCCCTCGGTCATGGCGTTGAACGCCAGGGCGACTTCTCGGGCTTCCTGCGGGCCGTCCACCGGGGCGCGCACGGACAGATCGCCGCCAGAGGCTTGGCGGGCCGCCTCGGCCAGCCGGGCCATGGGCCGGGCGAGGCCGCCCGTCCACCATATGGCCGCCGTGGTGGACAGGAAGGCCGCCGCCGCGGCCACGGCGGCCACGAGCAGGCGCAGCCGCTCCAGTTCCTCGTCCACGGCCGAGCGGCGCGGCAGGGCCACCACGGCCGACAGCCCGTACTTTCCCACGGGCGCGGCGGCCACGAGATGCGGCTGCCCTTCGAAGTCGTCCTGGCGCACGACCTCTTCCTGGCCGGTCAGGGCGCGCCCCAGGGGCGAGTCCGGGGCCACCTTGTCGGGCAGGGCGGCCAGGCCCTCGGTGAAAAGCAGCCGTCCCTCGGCGTCGGCCAGGACCGCGCCCCCGCCCTGGGCCATGTGCAGCGCCAGCACCCCCCGGGCGATGGAGGAAACGGGCACGGCGGCCAGGATCGCGCCCATGTCCTCGCCGAAGGGCGAGCGCCGGGCCAGGGCCAGGACCAGGGTCGGCCCCTCGCCCGGGCCGGCCGGGCGCACGGCGTGGGCCATGGTCCCCGGGGCGGCCAGGGCCGCCGCGGCCACGGGCTCGGCCGTCTGCGGCTCGACCCGGTCGGTGTAGCCCAGGCCCGAGGCGGCGTATTCCCGTTCGCCCCGGGGGTTGAAGTAGGACAGGGAGACGAAGTCCGTGCGGTAGCGGTCGAAAAGCGACTGGAGCAGATGGTAGTTGTGGCTGCCCTGGAAGTCCTCGAACTGCTGGCTGGAAACGAGCAGGCGCATGACGCGCTCGCACTGCCCGGCCGTCAGCGCCGTCTCCCGGGCCAGGGATTCGGCCAGCAGGCGGATCTTTTCCCGCTCCTTGTCCTCCAGGATGGAGGCGGCGACATGGAACACGCCGGCGCCCAGGGCCAGAGTCAGGAGGGCCACCAGCACGAACTGGCCCAGGAGCATCTGGTTCCTGAAGGAGCGCAGCATGGCCTCAGGGCGTGGCGGGCTTTATCGGCAGCGGCAGGCAGCCGTAGTTGGCCATGGCCGTCCGGGCGTCGGGCAGGCCCAGGGCGGCCAGGAAATCGGCCGCCGCCGGGGAAAGGGGCGGTTTGTAGACCAGGGCGAAGGGGATGAACAGCGGATAGCTGCCCCGGCCGACGTTTTCGGGCGTGGGCGCGACCCCGTCCAGGGCCAGGGCCTTGAGCCGGCTGGCGGCCATGGCCGGCCGGGAGAAGTAGCCGATGGCCCCGGCGTGGCCGGCCGTCAGGGCCACGGCCTCCGGCGTGGAATAGGCCACGGCCTGGTCCCGGCAGCCCGTCTCCTCGAAGCCGGGGATGGCCGCGTTGAGGATCTCGCGGCTGGTTTCCGGCGTTTCCCGGCAGACTTTATGGATGGGGCCGGCCGGGCCGCCCAGGGCCGCCCAGTCCGTGATCTTGCCGGAAAAGACGTCCAACGCCTGGGCCTTGGTCAGGGAATCCACGCCCGTGACCGAGGCATTGACGGCGAAGAGCACCGGGGCCTTGGCGAAGACGACCTCCACGAGGCCTTGGGCCTTTTCCTCGTCGCGAAGGGGCCTGGCCGTGCGGGCCAGTTCGGCCTTGCCGGCGAGCACGGCCTTCACGCCGCCCGTGGAGCCGATGGAATCCGGCGCCTCGATGCGCACGTCCGGGTTTTCGCGCATGTGGCGGGCCGCCAGGATGCGCAGGAGTTCCTCGCTGTCGCCCGTGCCCGGGATGACGAGGACCGCGGGGTCTCCGGCCCGGGCCGGGGCGGCGAGGCACGAAAGGACGAGGGCGGCCGCCAGGACCGCCAGGGCGCGCGCGGCGCGGGGAGTCTCGGCGTTCATGCTTCCTCCGCTGCGGGGTGGTCCAGCAGGTTGCGTATGGTCGCCAGAAGCCCCCACACCGCCGCCGTGGAGGCCAGAGCGAAGGCCGCGACGCCCGTCCGTTCCCGGTCCAGGCCGGCCAGGGCGTCGGCGTGGCGCTTCTCCACGAAGCCGATGTCGAAGCGGTCGCCGAACCGGGCCGTATAGTCGGCCACCAGTTCCTGGTACTGGGCGTCGGGGTCCGGGCCGAAGGGCGTGTCGTAGGGCCGCAGGTCCTTGTCCAGGGCGTTGGCCCACAAGAGGGCCAACTGCAGGCGCTCCCGGGAGAGCTTGGCCGGCGTGGGCCAGTCGCTGGCCGCCGCGCCGGCGGCCAGGCACAGCCACAGCGCGGCCAGGGCCGCGTAGATCCTGTCGCGTCCGGCGGCCATGACCATTACTTCCTGCGCCGTCGCGAGGACTTGCGCTTCTGCGTCGGCAGGGCCAGGGGCGATTCGCCGCCCTCGACCAGGCCCAGGTCCACGGACAGGCGGCCCATGTCCACGTTGGTGAGCTCCACCTCCACCGGCTGGCCCAGGCGGAAGCGGCGTCCCGTGCGCTCGCCGATGAGCTCGTGGCGCTCGGGGAAATAGGTGTAGTAGTCGTCGGACAGCGACGACAGGCGCACCATGCCCTCGGCCATGACCTCCTTGAGCTCCACCCAGAAGCCGAAGTCGGCGATGGAGCCGATGACCCCGGTGAAGCGGCGTCCGACCTTGTCGGACAGGAAGTGCACGGTCACGCGCTTTAAGATCTCGCGCTCGGCCTCCATGGCCACCCGTTCGCGGCGGCTGATGTGCTCGGCCACCTTGGCCAGCCGCGCCGCCCGCTTCTCCGACACGGGCTTGCCCGCGAAGACGTTTTTGAGCGAGCGGTGGACCACCAGGTCGGCGTAGCGCCGGATCGGCGAGGTGAAGTGGCAGTAGCAGGTGGAGGCCAGGCCGAAATGCCCTTCGAGCTTGGGCGAGTAGGAGGCCTGCATCATGGTGCGAAGGGCCAGCCGGCTGACCAGGAAGTCCAGGTCCGAGCCCGAGGCCTCGCGCAGGACCATGGGCAGATCGCCCGGCCCCGGAGCGGGCGGCAGCTTGGTGGCCAGGTCGGTGGTGGCCAGCAGCTTGAACAGGGCCTCGACCTTGGTCGGGTCGGACTCGGGGTGGACGCGGTAGAGCACGGGCGCGCCCTTTTCCGTCAGGAACCGGGCCACGGCCTCGTTGGCCGCCACCATGAACTCCTCCACGATCTGGTGGCCGAAATGGCGCACCTTGGGCCGGATGTCCTGGGTCTCGCCCTGGAAGTTGAAGAGTATCTCCGGCTCGGGCAGGTCGAAGTCCAGGCTGCCGCGTGCGGCGCGCACGGCGTTTATGGCCCGGGCCAGGGTCTCGGCCGTGGTCAGCATGGGCAGCACGGCGGCGATGTTTTTGCGCTCTTCCTCGTCGCCGAGGAGCAGGGCCCGGTTGACCTGCGCGTAGGTCAGCCGCGCCTTGGACTCGATGACCGCCGGGTAGAAGTCCGTACGCCCGGGCAGGCCCTTGGCCGTGAAGTCGATCTCCGCCACCATGGCCAGCCGGGGCACGTTGGGGTTTAAGCTGCACAGCCCGTTGGAGATGCGCTCGGGCAGCATGGGCTCCACGGACTGGGGGAAGTAGTAGGAATTGCCGCGCGTGAGCGCCTCCTCGTCCAGGGCGCCGCCCTCGGGCACGTAGTGGGAGACGTCGGCGATGGCCACCCACAGGGTGTAGGCCCGGCCGCGCTTTTTCACGTAGACGGCGTCGTCGAAGTCCCTGGCCTTGGCCCCGTCAATGGTGACGAAGGGCAGGTCGCGCAGGTCCTTGCGGCCGGCGAAGTCGGCTTCTCCCGGGACCTCGGGCAGGGCCTCGGCCTCGGCCAGGGCCGCCGCGGGGAAGGGGCCGGGGATGTCGTGGTTGAGCTTGACCAGCCGCTCCTGCACGGCCACGTCGCCCTGGGCCCCGAGCAGCTCCAGGCCCTTGCCGGAATAGAGCTTGTATTCGATCTCTTCGCCGATGCCGACGCTGATGATGTCGTCCGGGGCGGGTTCGGGGTCGCCGGGGTGGGGCGGCAGGTAGTCCACCATGAAGCTCATGGTGTGCCGGGCGTCCGTGGGGCGGCACAGGAACAGGTCCGGGGCCAGGCGCTTGACCACCCGGCAGGGGAGGCGGGTGATGCCGCGCTCGATGACCCGGGCCACCCGGCCTTCGTGGTTCTTGTCCTTGCGCTCGCGGGTGACGGCCGCGGCCACCCGGTCGCCGTGCCAGGCGTTGCCGATGTCCTTGGGGTGAATGAAGATGTCCTTGCGGCGCTTGTCGTCGGGAATGACGTAGCCCACGCCCGAGCGGCTGATCTCCAGCACGCCCGTGACCAGGCGCATGCTTTCCACCAGTCCCCAGCCCTTCTGGACGCGGATGAGCTTGCCGGCCTCGCGCAGTTCCTCGAGCAGGTGACGCAGGTCGTGGAATTTGAAAGTGATTCCTTTGAGGCCTCGCGCCACTTCCTTGTCGGACAACGGCTTGCCGCTTTCGCGAAATACGCGCAGCACGACGGCCGCGTCGAGGGTCGCGCCCTGTCCCTTGGGGGATTTTCCCCGTCTTCTCCTGGCTCCCATGTATCCTCCGAATGTGGCGCTCCCTGTCTCCTATCGCCCCCGGGGGCGGGGCACAAGCCCGCAGGCGCGTTGCCGGGCCATTGCGGCCATGGTATTTGTCGAAAAACACGTTTTGGAGCCGTTATGCGGGACGCGCCCTGTTTTTTGCTCGGTGAAATACGCTATCCCGAGGAATATTCCTACGAGCGGGTGGGGGAGATCGAGACCGAGGTCGGCGAGGCCCTGGCCGGGGCCCTGGCCGGCCTCGACGTGCCGCGCCTGGAGGTGACGCCGGGACCCGAGTCCCTGCGCTTCGAGGCGGCCTGCGATTCCTGCTCGGCCGAGGAGGCGGCGGCCGTGTGCGAGGCCCTGCTCGCCCTGGCCGACGACGGGCCGCTCGGGCGGCTGGTGGTCGTTCGCGGCGTGGACGAGGCGATCTCGGTCTTTTATTTCAGCGGCGAGGCGATCGACGAGGTCACGGTCGAGCGGCCGTAGGCGCGGCCTCGAGCCACAGGGGCAGGTAGTGCCGGGCGGTGTTGAGCCGGGCGTCGAGCTCGCGGCAGCCCGGGACGAAACGCTCCACCACGTCCCAGAAGCGCGGCGAATGGTTGAGCTCCACCGTGTGGCACAGCTCGTGGACCATGACCAGCCGGCACAGCTCCCAGGGCAAAAAGGCGATGGTGTAGTTGAGGCTCACGCGCCCCCGGGCCGTGCAGCTTCCCCAGCGGGTGCGCTGGGCGCGGATGGTGAGCCCGGCGTAGGCCAGGCCGGTCTCGCGCGAGACCCGCTCAAGGGCCGGGCGCAGGAGTTCCCCGGCGCGGTCGCGGCAAAACGCGGCCAGGGCCGAGGCCAGGGCCGCCGGGTCGTCCACCGGGCCGGAAACGACCAGCTCCCCGGGGCCGCGCGACGTCACGGCGCAGCCTTGGCGGTCCTTGCCCAGGTAGTCGAGCCGCCACTGCCGGGAAAAGGCCGTGAGCACCAGGCGCTGGGGCCGCACGGTCGCCGCCGGCCGGGGCGAGAAGCCGCCCTCGGCGGCCAGGCGCGAAAACGTCCGGGAAATCCACTCCCGCCTGGCCTCCACGGCCTGGAGCAGAAAGGCCTGGGCCACCCCCGGCGGCGAGACCACCTCGAGCCCCCGACCGGGCAGCATGCGCAGCACGATGCCCCGGGCCCGGGCGCTGACGCGCACCGACACCGGCAGGGCCGGCGGCAGGCCGAGGCCCATCAGCCGGGCCGTCTCCGCCGCGTCGAACGGCCTCTGACGACGCATTGCCATAACTTTTCAGGCCCCTGCCGCCCGGATCGGGCTTGTCTTCGATTGCGCCAACGTCTACCTTCCCGGCAACCGGATAGTCGGTGGCCGCGCCGGCCGTCAAGCCGGCCAAGGGAGCTTTTCCGCCATGCACCGCCCGTTGCGCCTGCGCCTTTTTCCGCTGCTGGTCCTCGTCGCCCTCCTGGCCTTCGGCTGCGCCAAGCCGCCGCCGCCGTCCGGCCCCCTGGCCCCGCCGACCAGGCCCCTGGGCAAGGGCGAGGTCGAGGACCTGCGCGTCCTGCCCCAGGACCTGGCCGCCTACCTGCGCTCGGACACGGCGGACAAGCCGCTCTATCCCCAGGAGCAGATCGGGCTTCGCCTGGAGAATTTCGTCCAGGAATGGAGCGCGCCCTGGCGCATGGCCAAGCCCGGCTACGCCCGCAAGGCCGTGGAGGAGATCTTCCGGCGTTTCGAGAAGTCCCCGGGATTCGGCGCGGGCGGCCAGCGCAACGGGCCGGAGCTGGCCGCCTCCCTGCACGCCGCCGCCGGCCTGGGCAGCTATCCCAACGTGGTGCGCAAGGCCGTGACCGTCAAAAACACCAATCTGCGCGGCATGCCCACGGCCAGCCCCCGCTTCGCCGACCCGAGCCTGCCCGGCGAAGGTTACCCCTTCGACTATCTCCAGCACACCGCCCTGCCGCCGGGAACGCCCGTGCTCGTCACCCACGCCAGCCGCGACGGCTCGTGGCTGCTGGCCGAATCCGCCCTGACCTTCGGCTGGCTGCCGGCCACGGACGTGGCCTACGTGGACGAGGCGGCCATGGCCGCCATGGCCACCACCAAGCTCGCCGCCGTGGTCAGGGACCAGACCGCCCTGCCGGAGGTCGGCATCACCGTGGACGTGGGCACGGTCTTCGCCCTGGCCGGGCCGCCGGACGCCTCGGGACTGACGGTCCTCGTGCCCGTGCGCGCCGCCTCGGGCGCGGCCGAGCTGCGCCGCGTGCGCCTGCCGGCCGGCGCGGCCGTCCCCATGCCCATGCCCATGACCCCGCGCAACGTGGCGGCCGTGGGCAACCAGTTCATGGGCAAAATCTACGGCTGGGGCGGCATCGACGGCAAACGCGACTGCTCGGCGCTCACCCACGACCTGTACGTGCCCTTCGGCATCTACCTGCCGCGCAATTCCGCCAGCCAGGCCTCCTACGGCGGCTCCATCCCCCTCGGCGACCTCCCGAACGACCAGAAAGAGGCGGCCATCGTCGGCCAGGGCGTGCCCTTCGCCACCCTGGTGTGGATGCAGGGACACATCCTCGTCTACGTGGGCCAGTACAAGGGGAGGCCGGTGGTCTACCACGACATCTGGGGGCTGCGGACCTTCGGCGAAGGCGGTCGGGACGGCCGGCTGGTGCTCGGCCGGGCCGTGGTGACGACGTTGCGGGCCGGGGAGGAGATCCCGGCCGTGGGACCGACCCATATTCTGCTCAACCGCGTGCGGTCCATGTCCATCCTGGCGCGGCCGAACTGACGCCGGGTCGCGCGGCCGGGCCGCGCGGCCGGGGGGGCCGCGTTTTTCCGGGCCGCGAGGGGCGGACACGGAACGCGGATTTGACCGCGACTTGGCGTGAACCGCCGCGCCCGGGAAGGGGAGGGCCGCCCGGGACGGGCGCGGGCGACCGCGCCGCGGCTGACGAGGGAGGTGAGGATGCGTAATTTCTTCGGCTGGATAAGCCTTTGCTTCACCGCCGGCCTGGTCGGGGGGCTGGTCGGCGGCGTGCTGCTGTGGATGGCCGGGCAGTACGGCTGGACAGCGGCCATGAACGTGAAGCTGGCTCCGGAATGGACCCTGGCCTGGCTCTATCCGCGGCTCGTCCTGGGCGGCCTCTGGGGGCTTTTGCTCACGCCGCGCTTCATGCCGGATTCCGTGTTCTGGCGCGGGCTTCTGGTGAGCCTGGGGCCTACCCTGGTCCAGTTGCTCGCGGTCTTCCCGAGCGACCCGGTCGCCGGCATGTGGGGCATGGGTCTGGGCGAGCTGACTCCGGTCGTGGTGGCCGCCGACAACGCGGTCTGGGGCTGGGTGGCGGCCTTCTGGCTGGTCCTGGCCGACGACGCGCCCAAGGGTTACTCGCGCCTGCGCTAGGGCAGGCTAGAGCGCTCTTTGGAAGATGCGCTCCACCACGCTGGCGTCCACGCGCAGGGGGGCCAGGGGCAGCAGCATCCGCGACAGCGAGGAGCGCAGCGTCATGCGGGTGAGCGCCGGCACGTCGGCCCCGGTGAAGTAGGCGGTCATGCGCGCCGGCTGGCCGACCACGGCGAACCATTCGCGCAGTCCCCGCTCGGCCCGCTCGGCCTCGCCCGGCGCCCCGCGCAGCTCCGGCACGATGGGGGCCAGCACCTCGGCCAGGGCCTCCGGCGCGGCCGGATAGATCTCCCGCAACACCGCGGGCATGAGGATGCCCAGCCCCTCGCCGTGACTGATGTCGGCGTTGAGCGCGCTCATGGAATGCTCCAGGGCGTGGGCCACGTGGAGCATGCCCCGGTCGTAGCTCATGCCGGCGATGGCCGAGGCGTAGAGCAGCCAGTAGCGCGCGACCAGGCTCTCGGGCTGGGCCAGGGCCGTGGGCAGCCAGGCGGCGATGAGGCGCACGGATTCCCTGGCCAGGGCGATGGAGTAGGGCGAGGCCGTCACGGCCGTGGCCGCCTCGATGGCGTGGCTTAGGGCGTCGAAGGTCGTGTGCGCGGTCTGGCGCGGCGGCAGGGACGTCATGAGGCTCGGGTCCTCGATGGCGTGGGTCGGGTAGAGGTGCGGCGAGCGCAGGACCGGCTTGTCCTCGCCGTCGGCCTGGGCCACGGCGAAGCAGTCGCATTCCGAGCCCGATCCGTGGGTGGTGTTGACGGCGACGATGGGCAGCGCGGCGCTGATGGGCACGCCTTTCTCGTAGAAATCCGAAGCTTTGCGCACGGGATGACGCAGCAGGGCCGCGGCTGTCTTGGCTGTGTCCAGGGCGCTGCCGCCGCCGATGCCGAGCACGGCCTTGGCCCCCAGGGCCCGGCCGAGCTTGGCCGCGGCCTCGCCGTTGGCGTAGGTGGGGTTGGAGCGCACCCCGTCGAAATGCTCGAAGGCCACGTGGCGCGAGAGCATGGGCAGGATGGCGTTCCAGGCGCCGCTGGCCTTGTAGCCCACGGCGTCCGTGACCACGAGCAGCCTGTCCAGGCCCCCGGCGGCCATCTCCTGCAGGATGCCGTCGAGTTGGCTCAGCGCGCCGACGCCGAAGTAGGTCTTTGGCCGCGTGGCCTGGAGCAGAAATACCTTGCGAATGTCGATCTTGGCTTCCCAGCCGCCCATGTCGCGCCTCCCGGTTCGGGTCCGTGCGGGTCGGTACACGGCTTGCCGGGTCGAGAGCATCAATTCCCATGCCATTTTAAAAATAGTTTTATTCCAGCATGTTCCGTCGAAGCGGTCGCTGTGATCGGGCCATATGACCCCGCCGGCGGTCCGGTTCGCCCCGACGGGACCGGGGCAGGAGGCGTCGAGCGGCCCCTGACGGGGGCTGGCGGGGATGGGTAAAAATGAAACATAGCCAACGTCAGGTGGGAATATCTGACTCGAAATAGTTTTCCCTATGAACCTTGCCGTCCCGGCCGGGACGGCGTTGCCGGGCTAGTGCATGCCTTCCGGCATCTTGGAGCCCATGGGCGGCTTCTTCATGATCCACATGAGCGCGGCCAGCCCCAGGAACATCTGGCCCTGGGCGTGGAAGACGTCGCAGAAGGCCATGGCGTTGGCCTGCTGGAGCAGGAGCTTGTACATGGCGGCCGAGGCCATCTGCGCCGCGTCGTTGACGCCCAGGAACTTGGCCTCGAGGTAGGCTTTGATCTGGTCGTAGGTCGACTGGTAGGTCAGGTCGTAGGGCGTGAGGTTCTCGATCAGGCGGGCCTGGTGGAACTGGGCCCGGCGGGCGAGCAGGGTGGTGACGAAGGCCACGCCGAAGGAGCCGCCGAGGTTTCGCAGCAGGTTGAACACCGCCGAGGCGTTGTTCATGCCCTGCTTGGGGATGTAGGCCATGGTCAGGTAGGACAGGGGCACGAAGAAGAAGGCGATGCCCACGGCCTGGATGTTGCGGGCGGTGATGGCCGTGCCGAGATCGATGTCCAGGCTGAAGCCGGACATGTTGAAAAGGGAGTAAGCGCTGACCAGAAGGCCCACGCACAGGATGTACCGCGCGTCGATCTTCTGGGTCAGCTTGCCGACCACGGGCAGGATGACCAGCATGATGAGCCCGCCCGGGCCGAGCACCACGCCGGAAAGAAAGGCCGTGTAGCCCATGAGGTTTTGCAGGTAGAGCGGCAACAGCACGATGGAGCCGAAAAAGGCGAAGAAGCCGAAGAACATGACCACGTTGCCCGTGGCGAAGCTGCGGTCCGAAAAGACCCTGAGGTCCACGATGGGCTCCTTGATCCGCAGCTCCCAGACCACGAAGGCGGTCAGGCACACGGCGGCCACCACCGACAGGGTCAGGATGAAGTCGTCGTTGAACCAGTCGTCCTGCTGCCCCTTGTCGAGCACGATCTGCAGGCAGCCAAGCCCCAGGCTCAGAAGCGCCAGGCCCACGTAATCCACGGAATCGCCCTTCTTGCGGCGCTCCAGGTAGTCCGGATCCTTGATGTAGAGCCAGATGAGCCCCAGGGCCAGCAGCCCCACGGGCACGTTGATGTTGAAGATCCAGCGCCAGGAGTAGTTGTCCGTGATGTAGCCGCCGAGAAGCGGGCCGAGGATGGGCCCGAGCACCGCGCCCATGGCGAAGATGGCCATGGCCAGGCCGCGCTCGCGCGGCGGGTAGGCCTCGAGCAGGATGGCCTGGGACATGGGTTGCAGCCCGCCGCCGCCGATGCCCTGGATGATGCGGAAGGTCACGAGCATGCCGAGGCTGGTGGACAGCCCGCAGAGCATGGAGGCGACCGTGAAGACCACCACGGACAGCAGCAGGTAGTTGCGCCGGCCGAACACTTTCGAGAGAAAGCCGCTGATGGGGATGACGATGGCGTTGGAGACCAGGTAGGAGGTGAGCACCCAGGTCACCTCGTCCTGGCCGGCCGAGAGGCTGCCCTGGATGTGCCCCAGGGCCACGTTGGCGATGGAGGTGTCGAGGATCTCGATGAGCGTCGGCACCATCACCGCCAGGGTGATGAGCCACTTGTTGGGGGCGCGCTCGCTCATACGGTCAATCGGCGTGGATCGTCGGCACCACGCTCATGCCCAGGCGCAGCTTGGGCAGTTCGCCGTTTTCCTTGTCGAAGACGATCTTGACCGGGATGCGCTGCACGATCTTGACGTAGTTGCCCGTGGCGTTCTCCGTGGGGAAAAGCGAGAAGACCGCGCCCGTGCCGGCCATGATGGAATCGACCTTGCCCGTGATCTCGCGGCCCGGGTAGGTGTCCACCTCCATGGTCACGCGCTGGCCGGGGTGGACGTTTTTGAGTTGGGTTTCCTTGTAGTTGGCCGTGACCCACAACTCGTCGGCGTCCAGGGGCACCACGGTCATGAGCGCCTGGCCGGCGGCCACCAGCCGGCCGGACTCGATCTGCTTCTTCGTCACGTGGCCGGCCACCGGGGCGACGATGCGGGTGTAGCCCAGGTTGAGCTCGGCCTGGCGGACCTTTTCTTTGGCCAGCTCGACCTTGGCCCGTTGCGCCGCCACTTCCTTGGTCTGGATGACGGCCTGGTCCTCGCCGGTCTTGGCCAGGTCGATCTGGGACCGCAGGCGCTTGATGTCGGCCATGATGGATTCGACGCCCCGGGCCGAGGCCGCGGCCTTGGCCTGGGCGGCGCGCAGCTCGGCTTCGTGGCCCCGGCGCTTGTTCTCGATGTTGTCGAGGTCGGACTGGGACACCACGTCCTTGTGGCGCAGCTGGCTGATGCGGGCGTAGTCGAGCTTGTCCTGGTCGAGCTGGGCCTGGATCTGGGCCGTCAGCTGGTCGGCGGCGTCGCGCTCCTTGACGGCCTGCTCGAGGCCGCGCTGCTGGCTTTCCAGCTGGGCCTTGGCCGAATCCACCCGCGAGGAGGTCTGGGAGAGCTGCAGGGGCACGCCCAGGTCCTGGGCGGCCAGCTGGGCCTCGGCCGCGGCCAGGTCGGCCCTGGCCTGGGCCAGGGCCACGGCGTAGTCCGTGGGGTCCAGCGCCACCAGCACGTCGCCCGGGGCCACCAGCTGGTTGTCGGTCACCGGCACCTCGTTGACGTAGCCGGCCACGCGCGGGGTGATGGGATGGACCCGGCCGTCCACGAAGGCGTCGTCCGTGGCGATCAGTCCCCGGGTGTAGAGGTAGTAGCCGAAGCTGGCCAGGACGACCACGGCGACGGCGGCCAGGACCAGGCGCTTGCGCTTGGACGGCGGGCCCTCGGGCTTGTGCTTGCTGCGGAAGATCGGCTTCATGCGGGGGTCCTCAGGGGTCGAGCATGGCGTCCAGGCGCGATTCGATGTTGCCGAGGATGCGGCGCAGGGCGTCGCTGTCCTCGGGGGGCACGTCGGCGAAGGCTTCGGCTGCGTAGGCCCGCACCAGGGGCACGAGACACTCGACCAGGCTTGTGCCCGCCTCGGTCAGAAAGATGCGCTGGCTGCGGCGGTCGTGGGCGTCGCGTCGGCGCGCGGCCAGGGCCTTGGCCTCCAGTCGGTCCAGGATGCGGGTGATGGTGGTCTTGTCCTTGACCGAGCGGTCGCCGAGCTCGGCCTGGGTCAGGCCCTGGGTCTCGTAGAGCCGGTAGAGGACCACCCACTGCTCCGGGGTCACGTCGTGGCCGGCGGCCAGAAACGTCCGCCGCAGCCCGATCTTGAGCCGGGCGGCGGCGTGCCCGACGGCATAGCCCACGGCGTTGTCCATGTCGAAGAAAAAAGGGTCTTCCATGTCGGTTTCCGGAATGGTTGTCGCGCAGAAGGTAAATATAACAACTTTTTGTGTCAAGCCGGTTTTCCCAAGAGCCACGAGCGCGGCCCGGGCGACGGGTTGCCGGGGCCGGACGCTTCTGTCACTGTGCCGGACAAGAGTTGGAAGGAGCGCGCTCGATGGAACCGTTTACGCGATTGGCCCGGGCCGTTGGGGACATGATCCGTTTCCGGGACCATGCCAGGCCCCGGCTGACGGCCCTGGAGATCTTCAAGTACGTGGGGCCGGGGCTGCTCGTCACGGTGGGGTTCATCGACCCGGGCAACTGGGCCTCCAACGTGGCCGCGGGGTCGGACTTCGGCTACAGGCTGTTGTGGATGGTCACGCTGTCCACGGTGATGCTCATCGTGCTGCAGCACAATGCGGCCCACCTCGGCATCGCCACCGGGCTGTGCCTGTCCGAGGCGGCGGTGAAGCACTTGCCGCGCCCGGCGGCGGCGGCGGCCCTGTCCACGGCCGTGGCGGCGGCGGTGTCCACGGCCCTGGCCGAGCTGCTCGGCGGGGCCATCGCGTTGCGCATGCTCTTCGGCCTGCCGCTTTCCGTGGGGACGTTTCTCGTCCTGGGGCTCGTGCTGTGGATGCTCTTTTCCAACTCCTACCGGAAGCTCGAGAAATACATCATCGGCTTCGTGTCGCTCATCGGCCTGTCGTTCATCTTTGAGCTGTCCCTGGTGCACGTGGACTGGGGCCAGGCCGTGGCCGGCTGGGTGACGCCGCGCCTGCCCGAGGGGTCGCTGCCCGTGGTCATGAGCGTGCTCGGGGCGGTGGTCATGCCCCACAATCTCTTCCTGCATTCCGAGGTGATCCAGAGCCGGCAGTGGAACCTGGACAAGCCGGAGATGATCCGCCGCCAGCTCAAGTACGAGTACTTGGACACGCTTTTTTCTATGCTGGTGGGCTTTTGCATCAACAGCGCCATGATCCTGCTGGCGGCGGCGGCCTTTTTCGCCAACAAGGTCTCGGTCTCGGAGCTGGACCAGGCCAAGGAGCTGCTCATGCCGCTGGTGGGGCCGGCCGCGGGGCTGGTGTTCGCGGTGAGCCTGCTGCTCGCCGGCGTGGCCTCGTCCGTGACCGCGGGCATGGCCGGGGGCAGCATCTTCGCCGGCATGTTCGGCGAGCCCTACGACATCCGCGACAGCCATTCGCGCCTGGGCGTGGTCATCACCCTGGTGGGCGCGGCCGTGGCCATCCTGTTCGTCGGCGATCCCCTCAAGGGGCTCATCTGGTCCCAGATCGCGCTTTCCATCCAGCTGCCCATCACCATCCTGCTCCAGATCGGGCTGACCTCGCGCCGGACGGTCATGGGCCCCTACGTCAACCGGCCCTTCACCACGGGCGTGCTGGCCGTGGTGGCGCTGGTGGTGATCGTGCTCAACGTCATGCTGCTCGTCGAGGCCCTGGGCGGCTGAGGCCGCCTGCGGCCCGCGCAACAAAAAAACGCCGTCGTCCGGACAGGTCCGGGCGGCGGCGTTCTCCCCTCATGCAAACCGAAAGCTACTTCTTTTTGCCTTTCTTGCCTTTGGCCTTGACCGGGGCGGCCTTGTCCGGGCCGGGGTAGTTGGCGACCATGCCGCCCATCTTCATGCACTCGTTGACGGTGGCGACCATGGAGGTCTTGCCGCCGACGTTGCATTCCCAGGTGGCCTTGGGGGCCTTCTTGGCGGCGGCCTTCTTGCCTTTGGCGAAGGCCGGGGCAGCGGACAGGGCGATGGCGAGCGCGGCAGCCAAAACGATGCACTTTTTCATGGGTTCCCTCCTCGAACGGAACTTTTTCAAGTGCATATAACGGTCTGGGGGGGAGTGCAAGCAAGGGCGGCGCGAAAAGAAAAGATCGCGCGCGTGCCTCGGCGCGGCTCCGCAACGGGGCATGACGGTCATCGAGCCTTTCCGGCGCCGGGGGGAAAGGCCGGGGGCGCGTTTCGGGCGGGGTTCACGTCGCATGGGATTTTTTCAGGATGTGAATGAAATGTAATGCACGCGGATGTTGCGGCGGGGAAGCGGCGTCCAGGCGCGCGCCGCGTTCCCCATACGATGCTTTGCCGGCCCATTGCCGGGCCGCTGCGGCGCTTCCCGATGCGCTGCGGGGAGGATGTTCCGACCCGCCGGCTCCGGGAATCAATTGCGCAGCATCAGATAGATGGTGCTCGTCAGCAGGTCGTCGGCCGGATAGGCGCAGGCGAGCTGCGGCGGCGGGACGCATTCGCCCGACGCCCGCACCGGCAGGGCGGCGACCACGGTCAGGCCCGAAACCTGGGCGTGATAGAGCAACTGGCGCGCCGTCAGGCGGTTGAGGTCCAGGAATTGTTCGACGAGATGCTTTTTGTAGCTGGCGAAATCGTTTCTGGCGTAGAGCAGGTCGCCCTTGTCCATGTCCCCGGCCCCGTCGTCGGCGGCCCGGGCCCTTTCCGCGAAGGCGGTCGCGCTTTCCAGCAGATGGCCCCAGGGCGTGGGTACAAGGCGGCGCAGGTGGGAGCCGAAAGGCGAATAGTAGAGCGGATCGATCTGGATCAGGCAATGCCCGCCCGGCTTGAGCGCCCGGCGTATGGCGGCCAGGGCGGCGGGAACGTCCCGCAGGTGTTCGAACACCGACCAGGAATAGGCCGCGTCGAAGCTGCCGTCGGCGAAGGGCAGCCGGCAATCCGCGCCCACGCGGACGAAGGACAGGTTTTCGGGCAGCGCGGCCAGGCCGCAGTTGTCCGCGGCCAGCCCCGGCAGGTGCTTGAAGGAGGGGTTGATGTCCACGCCCACCACCGCGCCGACGCCGAGTCGCGTGAGGCCCAGGGCGGTGATGCCGTCGCCGCAGCCGAAATCGAGCAGGCGCGCGCCGTCGAGCGGCAGGCGTTCGGAGAGGAAGCCGTGGACGATGCGGGCGGCGTGCCGGAAGTGGCTTTCAAACCAGCTGTCCATGACGCCTCGTTGCCGGAAGTCGGTCTCGCACCGGGCGAGCCTATCAGGAAACGGCCGCAAAGTCATGCCCGGGAGCGTGGCCGCCCGGGAGGCCGTCGCTGCGCCGTGGACGATGCGCGGCCCTTGCTGAGCCTCGCCGCCGGCTCGTGCTTCAAGGATTCCGGCATGGGCCGAACAACGGCCTTGCGCTGCCTGGGCTTTTGCGCAAAAAGGTGAAACTTGTGTAACTTGCCGTCGGGGCGCGGACCATGTTGGGCTTGGTGCGTCGAACGGGGAGGACCAGGATGCGGCGAGGGCTCCATGCGACGCCGTCAACAGGAAGGCGATTGGCCTCGGTGGACTGCCTGCGCGGTCTGGCCGTGGCCGGCATGATCCTGGCCAACAATCCCGGGGACCGCGACCACGTCTACGCGCTGCTGCGCCACGCCGCCTGGGACGGCTGCACTCTGGCGGATCTGGTTTTTCCGCTGTTTCTTTTTCTCGTCGGCGTCAGCGTGGCCCTGGCCGTGGACGGGAAGCGGGTGCGCGCCGGCCAGGGCCCGAGGTTCTGGACTCGCGTCCTGCGCCGGGCCTGCGTCCTTTTCCTGCTGGGATTGGCGGAAAACGCCTGGCTGCGCCTGAGTCTGGCCGAGCTGCGCCTGCCGGGCGTGCTCCAGCGCATCGCCGTGGTCTACCTCGTGGCGGTCTGGCTGCACGTGCGCCTACGTTCGAACCGGGGACTGGCCCTGACCGTCGCGGCGACGCTTCTCGGTTACTGGCTTGTGCTTGCCCTGGTCCCGGTGCCCGGCCTTGGACAGCCGAGCCTGGACAAGGCGGTCAATCTCGAGGGCTGGCTCGACCAGCTGGTGCTCGGCAATCATATCTGGAAGGCCGGCACGACCTGGGATCCCGAAGGCCTGCTGTCCACCTTGCCGGCCGCCGCCCTGGGTCTGATCGGCGTCCTGGCCGGGCGGCGGCTGCGCGCCGGCGGCCTGGGGCCGGCCGCCGGGATCGCCCTGGGCCTGGCCATGATCGGGCTGGGACTGGCCTGGGGCCTGGTGTTTCCCCTCAACAAGTCCCTGTGCACGAGCTCCTTCGTGTTGTTCACCGGCGGGCTGGGCCTGACGCTTCTGGCCGTGGCCCACGGGCTGCTGGACGACGCCTCCCCGCGCCCCTGGTCCGCGCCCCTGCGGGCGCTGGGGCAAAACGCCCTGACCGTCTATGTCGCGGCCTCCCTTGGCGCGTCGATCCTGCGCCAGGCGACGGTCCTTGGCGCGTCCGGCGCGCGGGTGAGCGCCCAGCAACGACTCTTCCAGGCGCTTTTCGGCGGCTGGCCCGATCCGTTTCTCGCCTCTCTGGCCTGGGGCGTGCTTTTTCTGGCGCTCGCCTGGCTCGTGGCCTGGGCCCTGGCCAAGCGAGGCCTCGTCATCAGGGCCTGACCATCGTCCTTCTGGCGCTCCGGGGCCGCTTGTTCTACAGTCCTTGGACCTTTCCGCAAGTCCAAGGAGATTCCCATGCGCCGCTTCCGCCGCCTCCTGGCCGTCGCCTTCCTGTGCCTGTGCCTTCCCCTGACCGCCCTTGCCGCCGAAAAGCCGCTGGTCTTCGGCCTGTTGCTGGTCGGGCCGTACAACGACAAGGGCTACAGCCAGGCCCAGTACGAGGGCGGCAAGTACGTCGAGGCCCATCTGCCGGGCGCGAGGATGCTCTACCTCGACAAGGTCAACCCGGCCGACCGGCCGGGCATGACCATCCCGCAGGCCGTGGACGACATGGCGGCCAAGGGGGCCAGCCTCGTCCTGGCCGGCTCCGACGACATGCGCGACGGCATCCTGGAAGCCGCCGCCCAGCATCCGGAGATGGCCTTCGTGCATGTTTCGGGCGAGGACGTGCTCACGGGCAAGGCTCCGAAGAACCTGGGGAACCTTTTCGCCAAGATCGAGTACGCCAAGATGATGGCCGGCTTCGCCGCGGCCATGACCACGAAGACCGGCAAGATCGGCTACCTGGGGCCCCTGGTCAACGCCGAGACCCGGCGGGTGGCCAACGCCGCCTTTCTCGGCGCGCGCTACGCCTGGGAGAAGGTGCGCGGCAAAAAGCCCGAGGACCTGGTGTTCAAGGTCGGCTGGATCGGCTTCTGGTTCAACATCCCCGGGGTGACGGCCGACCCCAACCAGATGGCCGGGGCGTTTTTCGACCAGGGCTTCGACGTGGTGATCTCCGGCCTGGACGCTCCGGAGGCGCTCGTGGTGGCCGCCGCCCGCCGCAAGGCCGGGGCCGACGTCCACGCCCTGCCCTACGTGTACCGGCCGGCCTGCCGGCTGGCCCCGGAGGCTTGCCTCGGCGTCCCCTACTTCAACTGGGGCCCGCCGTTTCTGGACGTGGCCAGGGAAGTGGCCGCCGGGACCTGGAAGCCGTCCTTCGTCTGGCTCTCCCCGGATTTCGCGGCCTTAAACGACCCGGACAGGAGCCCGGTCGGTTTCGAGGCCGGGAAGGGGCTTTCGGCGGAGAACAAGAAGGCCCTGGATCGGTTCACTGTCGACCTGGGCTCGGGCGCGGCCGACCTCTACGCCGGGCCGCTTTTCTACCAGAACGGCGCGGTCTTCGTGCCGGCCGGCCGCACGGCCACGGACAGGGAGCAGTGGTTTTGCCCGCAGCTCCTGCGCGGCATGGAGGGGAACAGCGCGGCCAAGTAGGGCGGCGGGGCCGCCGCCGCGCCTTCCATCCCTCGTCGCGCCGTCCTGGGAGCTGCTCTAGCGCGCAGCCGGCGTCGGGGCGGCTTGCATCTGGTCCTTCTGCGCCGTCCGCGGCGTCGCCGGCGGGGGAGACGGGACCTGTGCGGCGTCGTTGTCGCGCAGGCTGCTGTTGACGATCTCCTGGTCGTGGGCCAGCATGATTTCCTTGAGCGTCTGCGTCAGCTTCGCCAGGTCCGCGTCGTCGGCTTCCAGGTCCATGAGCAGGGCGTCGATTTTGCTGCGGCTCAGCCTGTTGCTGCGCCATTTGCGCGCGAAGCCGCCGCTGGAGGACAGGCTCGTCAATGCCGCCGCGAGGGTGGTGAGCGTCGTGGCCGCCACGCTGGACTCCGTGGTTTTGAGGGGGATGAGCAGGCTGGCCGTGATGCTGCAGATGATGGAGCCGAACGTGGCCGCATGGTGGGCGACGCTCCAGTTGGTCTGCCCCTTGAGGTAGCCGGCGCGCAACTCGTTGGCCTTCTCCCTGAGCGCTTCCTTGTCCATGCCTTCCTCCTCCGCCATGTCGCTTCGGGCGGCGCGGTTCGGCCGCGCGTCCCGTGCATCGTCCGGCGCATGCGCCGGACGCCGCCTTCCGTTCATGTGATATTTCAAATATGATTTTTAGCGTATGCGCAACTGAAATCTATCTAAAAAGTCTTTTCTTCTCGGAAGTTGTTCTTCCTGTCACCGCTTGTCATGTTGCCAGGTCGGATTTGACGGCTCTTGAAATGTGCTTATACATATCGTAAATATTGTTTCAAGTCTGATGCCGCCTCTCCTTGTCCCCCGACCATCGGATGGGCGGGGGCTGTGCCCGACAATTGTCCATAAAACAAAGGAGGTCGCAACATTTCTTTGTGGCGCCGGCTGGCTGGACTTCCAGCCGGTTTCCCTGGCGAGGCCGCCAGGAAAGCGCAATGCAAGGAGCCGCAAATGCCAACCACGACGTCCAACGGCCGGACCTTCGACGCCCGGCCGGACCGCATCGACCTGCGCGACCGGCAGTACCAGCCCAAGCTGGTCAATCTTCCCGACCAACACCCTGCACCGGATTTCATCGCCCAAAACCTGCCCGGATACGCCGCCGCCCTGGTCCTGGACCAGGGCAAGGAAGGGGCCTGCACCGGCTTCGGCCTGGCGGCGGTGGTCAATTATCTGAAGTGGAAAAAGAACAAGTACTCTCTGGAGGGCATCGCTCCGGCCAGCCCCCGGATGCTCTACCACATGGCCCGGCTCTACGACGAATGGCCGGGCGAGGACTACGAGGGGTCGAGCTGCCGAGGGGCGATGAAGGGCTGGAGCCGCCACGGCGTGTGTTCGGAAGCGCTTTGGCCCTATCGCGGCCCCGGGGGCACGCCCGCCTTCGTGCCGCCCAAGCCGGGCTGGGACGGGGAGGCGGCCCGGTCCCCCCTGGGGGCGTATTACCGCATCGACAAGGCCTGCATTGCCGACATCCAGTCCGCCGTGGTGGAAGTGGGGGCCGTCTACTGTTCGGCCGACGTGCACAAGGGCTGGTTTTTCAAAAAGACGGACGCTCCCGCCATCATCCCCTGGAACGGCGAAAAGCCGGTGGGGGGGCATGCCTTCGCCATCATCGGCTACACCGAGGACGGCTTCATCATCCAGAATTCCTGGGGATCGGCGAACTGGGGCTACCAGGGCTTCGCCATCCTCGGCTACGAGGATTGGGTGGCCAACGGCACGGACGCCTGGGTCGCCGCCCTGGGGGCTCCCATGTGCGTGGCCGCGTCCGAGGCGGTGAGTCCCCGGGCCAATGCCCGACCGCTCCAGCCGGCCGGTCTGGCGTCCGCCTCTCAGCCCGGCAAGGCCGGCGTCGCCAAGGCGGTCAAGCCGCTGGAGGAGGCGCAGGCCTATCTGCATTCCATCGTGCTCGGCAACAACGGCCTGCCCATCAACCGCCTGCTGACCGCCGAGAACGCGGCCGGGGCGGTGCGGCGCGCGGCCCGCGACGAGCCGGCCGACTGGCTGTCGGCGCAGCCTGGCGGCGCTCCCCCCAAGGTCGCGGTGTACGCGCACGGCGGGCTCAACAGCGAGGAGGATTCCGTCTGCCGCATCCAGATGCTCGCCCCGTATTTTCTGGCCAACGGCATCTACCCGATCTTCGTCACCTGGAAGACCGGGGCCCTGGAATGCATCGGCGACATGCTCGACGACGCGGCCCGGGAGATTTTCCAGACCAAGCCGTCCATGCGCGACGAAGGGATGTGGCAGGCCATCGAGGATGCCGTGGCCGAGGCCCGGGACCGGACCATCGAGGTCGCCTGCGAGACGCTGCTGGTCAAGCCCATCTGGTCCGAGATGAAGCAGAACGCCGCCGCGGCCGCGCTTCCTGAGGCGGGCGCGGCCCTGCTCGCCGGCCACCTGCTCGCGCTTAAGGATCGGTTCCCGGCCCTGGAGCTGCATCTGGCCGGGCATTCCGCCGGCTCCATCTTCCTGGGGCATCTGCTGCCCCTGCTCGGGGGCGGCCTGTCCGTGGCCACCCTGTCGCTTTTCGCCCCGGCCTGCACGGTGCCCTTCGCGGTGGAGCGCTACGGCGCGGCGCTCGCGGCCGGCACGCTCCAGGCCAAGGCCGCGCACGTGGACGCCATGACCGACGAGCGGGAGCGCGCCGACACCGTGGGTCCCTACGGCAAGTCGTTGCTGTACCTGGTGAGCCGCGCCCTGGAGACGCGGCACAAGATGCCGCTGCTCGGCATGGAATGGGCCTGGCGGCCCTTCAGTCCGGACGGCCCGTGGAACGACGAGCCGGAGACCAGGCGGGCGCTCGAGGAATGGGCGAAGCGCTCGGCCGGCATGGGCCTGCGCCTGCACGACAAGAGCCGGGAGTACGTGTCCACGGGCACGGGCCAGATCAGGCTGGCCCACGGCTCCTTCGACAACGACGTGGACGTGGTCTCCCGGATGCTGGAGCGCATGCGCGGCGACGCGCTTACGGCTCCGGTGGAGAACCTGGCCTATTGAGGCCGCCGGCTCGCGCGGCGAAGAAAAAGGGCGTCGGCCGCAAGGCCGACGCCCTGAATTTTCTGGCTCCCCGGGACGGACTCGAACCCGGCTGCGTCCAAGCCGGCCCCTTCGGGGGGAAACGGCCGATGTCGGAAGTCTGTTGAGCGGGACAGGCTTTGATGACGGTATTCCAAAAATATGCCATAATAACTGACATAGTGCCGTCACAAATATCCTACTGCGCGCATCCGTTCCGGAGGTTTCGGCCATGCATGAAATCATCGCTCCGCATCTTCTCGACATGCTCTGCCTCATTATATCTATGGCGCTCTTCTCGTTATATCATTTGTATGCCTGGTGGAAGTTGAGGACAAACCCTATCTATACGCTTTACGGCGCAACGAAGCTTGCCAAAACGGCCTGGGTCGTAAACGTCATGGAAGAAAAGAAAGACATCCTGGCTGTGCAGACGCTGCGAAATTCCACGATGGCCGCCACGTTTCTTGCGTCAACGTCTATTTTGCT
Organism: Pseudomonadota bacterium; assembly: GCA_023390395.1. Lineage (GTDB taxonomy): Bacteria > Desulfobacterota > Desulfovibrionia > Desulfovibrionales > Desulfovibrionaceae > Solidesulfovibrio. The sequence goes on from JAEWCY010000042.1 coordinate 31,874, forward strand.
TGCCGTCGGTCTTCTCACGCTTTCCGGTCAGGCGGACAAATTGGGTCAGATATGGCATGCGGTAAACATGTTTGGTTCGACAGCACAAAGTACCATGACGCTCAAGTTGCTTGTTATACTTGCGAACCTGTTCATTGCTTTTTTCAGTTTTTCATTCTCGATCCGACTGTTCAGCCATGTCGGCTTCCTCGTCAACACGCCGTCGGCTGACGGCAATTATGGGACATCAATTACGTTTGTCGCAATGCAACTCAATAAGGCAGGAAGCTACTTCCATGTCGGCATGCGCGCATATTACTTCCTGGTCCCGCTTGTTTTCTGGCTGTTTGGTCCGTTGCTCATGGTGTTTTCAACAATCATCGTGGTAGGGCTTATTTTCCATATAGAGAAAACGCCAAAGTTGGATTGCGGGTACTTGGCGGCTTTTTTCAAGCAGACGTGCCTGCTGCCCCAGAAATAGGGTGGAGGTGGAAGGGAGCCGGCAGCCGCAATTGCGGCCGCGAGACTGGCCAGGCTGGACACGGTGTTGTGTCGAGCGGTCGGTGGAGGGGGGCGGCAGGATGGGAGCGGGCGCGGACGGGCAGGGCGCACAGAGACCCGGGTGCGGGTGCGGTCTTCACCCGATTTCACCCCCTGTCACCGTAAAAGGATGGACAGGGAATGGACAAATTTGCCCGCCAAAGAAAAAGGGAGCGAGGTGTTTAGCCTAACTCCCTGAATTTCCTGGCTCCCCGGGACGGACTCGAACCGCCAACCTAGTGGTTAACAGCCACCCGCTCTGCCAATTGAGCTACCGGGGAACATCGAAGCGAGGTAGCCATCTATACCGGGGCGGCCGGTCCGTCAAGGGGTTTTTCCGGTCCGGGCGATTTTGCGACCCTGGGGCGGGCGCGGGCAATTCTTGACGGCGTGCCGCATTTCTCGTACCCAAATGCGCTTGCCCGCTACGACGAGCCAACACGCCCCAAGAAACGGAGAATCCCCGTGGGCACCGACGCGCCACGCAAGAAAGAATACAAGCTCCCGGGCAAGTCCAAGCGGGTGGAGGACTTCCGTCCCCTGCTCGAAAGCCTCGACGCCCGGGACGAACTCAACGAAGTCTTCAAGAATCGCATCGCCAAGGCCGTCCAGCTCCTTGACGAGGGCGTGCCCCTTTATCCCAACGACTTCGTCAAGGCCGACGACATCGGCCCCGTGGCCGCCGCCCACGAGCCCCTGGACGAGGAGGCCCTGGCCAAGGTGGAGGCCGCCTTCTGCCTGGCCGGGCGCATCGTGTCCCTGCGCTCCTTCGGCAAGGTGACGTTTTTCACCATACAGGACGCCTCGGGCCGCCTGCAGGTCTTCGCCGAGCGCGAGACCCTCGGCCAGGAAGCCTACGCCACCTTCAAGAAATACGACATCGGCGACATCGTCGGCGTTTCGGGCAAGCTCTTTCGCACCAAGACCGGCGAGCTCACCCTGCACGCCGCCTCGGTCAAGCTGCTGACCAAGTCCATGCGGCCCCTGCCCGAGAAGTACCATGGCTTAAAGGACGTGGAGACGCGCTACCGCCAGCGCTACGTGGACCTCATCGTCACGCCGCGCTCCGTGGAGATCTTCAAGGCCCGCACGGCCATCGTGCGCGAGCTGCGCGGCTTCCTGGACCGGGCCGGCTTCATGGAGGTGGAGACCCCCATGATGCAGGCCATCCCGGGCGGCGCCACGGCCAAGCCGTTCGTGACGCACCACAACGCCCTGGACATGGGCCTTTACATGCGCATCGCCCCGGAGCTCTACCTCAAGCGCCTGCTCGTGGGCGGCTTCGAAAAGGTCTACGAGGTGGGACGCAACTTCCGCAACGAAGGCGTCTCCACCCGGCACAACCCCGAATTCACCATGTGCGAGTTCTACTGGGCCTTCGCTCGGTACACCGACCTCATGGACCTGACCGAGCGCCTGTTCGCCCACCTCGCCCGCACCGTGACCGGCTCGGACACGGTCGGCTACCAGGGCCAGGAGATCCGCCTCGGCGAGGGCTGGGCCCGGGTGCGCTTCCACGACTCCCTGGAGACCATCGGCGGCATTTCACCGGCGGTCTATAAGGATTTCGACGCGGCCAAGGCGCTGGTGGAAAAAAGCGGCGAGAAGGTGCTCAAGGGCGAGAAGCTCGGCAAGGTCCAGGCCAAGCTCTTCGACATCTTCGTCGAACCCAAGCTCATCCAGCCGCACTTCATCTACCATTACCCCACGGAAATTTCGCCGCTGTCGCGGAAAAACACCGAGGACGCGACCATCACCGACCGCTTCGAGCTGTTCATCGCCGGCCGGGAGATGGCCAACGCCTTTTCCGAGCTCAACGACCCCGTGGACCAGCGCCTGCGCTTCGAGGAGCAGGTCCGCGAGAAGGAAGCCGGCGACGACGAGGCTCACCAGATGGACGACGACTACGTCCGCGCCCTGGAGTACGGCATGCCGCCGGCGGCGGGGGAGGGCATCGGCATCGACAGGCTCGTCATGCTGCTCACCGACCAGGCCTCCATCCGCGAGGTGATCCTGTTTCCCCTGCTGCGGCCCGAGGGTTCGCCCGGTTCATGAGTTTTCAATACTTCATCGCCAAACGCTACCTCCTGGCCCGCCAGAAGCAGGCCTTCATCTCCGTCATATCGCTCATCTCCGTGCTCGGGGTGGGACTCGGCGTGGCCTCGCTCATCGTCGTGGTCGGGGTGATGCACGGCTTCTCCTCCGAGCTGCGGGACAAGATCCTCGGCATCAACGCCCACATGGTGGCGGCCGTGGCCGGCGGGGCCCTGCACGACTACCGGGCCGACATGGAAAAGGCCGAGGCCGTGCCCGGCGTGCTCGGGGCCACGCCCTTCGTCTACACCGAGGTCATGCTGTCGAGCCCGCGCGGGGTCAAGGGCGTGGTGCTGCGCGGCGTGGATCCGGCCACCGCCGGCAAGGTGCTGGCCCTGCCCGGCGAGATGACCGCCGGCAGCCTGGACGACCTGGCCGCGCCGGGCATCTTCCCGGGCATCATCGTCGGCCGGGAGCTGGCCGACCGCCTGGGGCTGTCGCTTGGCGACACGCTCAACCTCATGTCGCCCTCGGGCAAGGAGAGCGCCGCCGGGTTCACGCCCAAGGTCAAGACCTTCGCCGTGCGCGGGTTCTTCAAGACCGGCATGTACGAATACGACTCCACCCTGGCCTACGTCTCCATCCCGGCCGCCCAGGACCTGCTGGGATTCAAGCGGGACATCGCCACGGGCATCGAACTCAAGGTCGCGGACGTGGACGCCGTGGACGCCCTGGCCCCCAAGGTGCGCCAGGCGCTCGGCGGACCGCCGGTCTACGTGCGCACCTGGATCGACATGAACGGCAACCTCTTCAAGGCCCTGCGCCTGGAAAAGACGGCCATGTTCGTCATCCTGGTCATGATCGTGCTGGTGGGCTCCTTTTCCATCATCACCACCCTGGTCATGCTGGTCATGGAAAAGACCCGCGACATCGCCATCCTCATGTCCATGGGCGCGACGGCGAGAAACATCCGCGACATCTTCATGCTCCAGGGGGCCATCATCGGCGTGGTGGGCACGGCGCTCGGCTACGTGCTGGGCCTCGGCGTGGCCCTGGCGCTGGAAAAATACCAGTTCATCAAGATTCCCGGCGACGTCTACCCCATGGACCACCTGCCCGTGCGCCTGGACTGGCCGGACATGGTGGTCATCGGCGTCACGGCCCTGGCCCTGTGTTTTCTGGCCACGGTGTACCCGGCCCGGCAGGCGGCGCGACTGGAGCCCACGGAGGCCCTGCGCCATGACTGAGCCGCTCTACGCCCTGCGGGGGCTGCGCAAGGTCCACCAGGGGCCGGCGGAAGAGGTCGTGGTGCTGCGGGGCCTCGATTTCGACATCGCCGCCGGGGATTCCATGGCCATCCTCGGGGCCTCGGGATCGGGGAAATCCTCGCTTTTGCACCTGCTTGGAGCCCTCGACCGGCCCACGGCCGGGGAGATCCGCTTCAAGGGGCGGGACCTGGCTTCCCTGGCCCCGACCGAGGCGGCCCGGGTGCGCAACCGCGACATCGGCTTCGTCTTCCAGTTCCACCACCTGCTGCCGGAATTCACCACCCTGGAGAACGTGGCCATGCCCGCGCTCATCGCCGGGACCCCCCGACGGGAGGCTTTTGCGCGGGCCAGGGAATCTTTGTCGCTTGTGGGACTTGATGAAAGGGTAGAACACAGGGTAACAACGCTTTCCGGGGGAGAGAGACAGAGGGCCGCCATAGCCCGGGCCGTTTTGTTGCGGCCCGCGGTGCTTCTGGCCGACGAACCCACCGGCAATCTTGACGAAGCCACCGGCGCGAAGGTGGGCGACATGCTCGCCCGACTCAATGCCGAGCTTGGCATGACCTTGGTTGTGGTCACCCACAACCATAACCTGGCCGCTCTCATGGGCCGGAGACTGGAGCTGCAGGGTGGAGAACTCTATGCGCGCAATGAAACGTCACGCTCTTAGGGGGCTTATGCTTGCCGCCTGCCTCGCCTTGTTGGCGGGCCAGGCCCTGGCCCAGTCCGGCAAGGTCCTGGTGCTGCCCTTTGAGGTCAATGCGGCTGACGCCTTGCAGTCCGTCCAGGGGAGCCTGCCCCACATGCTGGCCGACAAGCTCAAGGCCGGCGGCGTGTCCGCTGCGGCCGAGGGCGGCAAGGCCGTCACCGACGTGGCCGCCGCCCGCAAGCTGGCCGCCGGGGCCCGGGCCGACTACGTCGTGTTCGGCAGCATCTCCAAGGTGGGCGAGGGCCTGAGCCTCGACGCCCGCATCGCCCGCGTCTCCGGCGGCACGCCCGAGACGGTCTTCGCCTCGGCCAAGAGCGCCATGGCCCTGGACGCGGCCGCGGGCGAACTGGCCCAGAAGATCATTCCGCGCGTCTCGGCCTCGGGGTCCTCGGGCCGCGTCGTCGAAGTCGACGTGGAGGGCAACTCCATCCTCGACAAGGAAGTCGTCCTCTTAAAGATCAGAAGCCAGGTCAACCAGGAATACGATCCCAAGGCCGTCAACGACGACATCAAGAAGCTCTTCGACATGGGCTATTTCGACGACGTCCAGGTGCGCCTGGAGGACGTGCCCGGCGGCAAGCGCCTGACCTTCGTGGTCAAGGAGAAGCCGCGCATCCAGGCCATCGGCGTCACCGGCAACGGCGACGTGAAAAAGGACGACATCCTGGAGGCCATGAGCACCAAGACCGGCGGCGTCCTGAACCTCAAGGTTCTGGCCGACGACCTGGGCAAGATCCGCGAGCTCTACAGCAAGAAGGGCTACTACAAGACCGAGGTCACCTATGAGCTGGAACAGACCGACCCCCGGGTGGCCCGGCTCAACATCATCATAAAAGAGCCCAAGAAGCTCTACATCAAGGAAGTCAAGATCGAGGGCGCCAAGCAGATTCCCGCTGGCGACATCGAGTCCGAGCTGGCCACTTCCACCCGCCACTTCTGGTCCTGGATCACCGGTTCCGGCGTGCTCAAGGAGGAAATGCTCGAGCGCGACGCTGCGGCCATCGAGGCCTACTACGCCAACCGCGGCTTCGTGGACGCCAAGGTCGGCCAGCCCGACGTCGTCTACGGCGACGACGGCATCACCGTGGTCTTCCGGGTGGAGGAGGGCGATCGCTACAAGATCGGCTCCGTGTCCTTCTCCGGCGACCTGCTCTACGACGAGCCCAAGCTGCTCGAGCGCGTCAAGCTCGACGACCTGGCGGCCAAGGGCAGCTACTTCAACCGCTCCGTGGTGCGCGACGACCTCAACTCCCTGGCCGAGCTCTACGCCGACGACGGCTACGCCTTCGCCGAGGCCGACGTGGACATGCAAAAGCACCCCGACACCAAGGTCATCGACCTGACCTACGTGGTCAACAAGGGCCGCAAGGTCTACGTGCGCCGGGTGTCCATCGAGGGCAACGAGAAGACCCGCGACAACGTCGTGCGCCGCGAGGTCAAGCTGGCCGACGGCGACCTGTTCTCCGGCTCCAAGCTGCGCCGGTCCAACGAACGCCTGGACAAGCTCGAATACTTCGAGAAGGTCGACATCGAGACCGTGCCCACGGACAACCCGGGCGAAGTGGACATCAAGGTCAAGGTCAAGGACAAGAACACCGGCTCCATCAGCCTGGGCGCGGGCTACTCCACCTCGGACAGCGTGTTCTTCGGCGGCTCCGTGGAGGAGAAGAACCTCTTCGGCAAGGGCTACCACGCCAAGTTCCAGGGCATGTTCAGCGGCAAGTCCAGCCGGGGCATCCTGTCCTTCACCAACCCGCGGCTCTACGACTCCAACCTGGCCGTGGGCGCGGACGTCTACCAGATCTACAAGGCCTACGACGACTTCCGCAAGAGCACCTCCGGCGGCAAGCTGCGCTTCGCCTATCCCCTGGGCGAGTACACGGTGCTGTCCTGGGATTACCGCCTGGATCACTACCACATCTATCACACCAACTGGAACGCCTCGAGCGTCATCCAGCAGTCCGCCGGCTGGCACTGGGCGAGCTCGGTGTTCGCCCAGATCGACCGCGACACCATCGACAGCGCCACCAAGCCCACCAAGGGCACCAAGAACACCCTGTCCATGGAATACGCCGGCGGCGTGGTGGGCGGCGACGACGCCTTCGTCAAGCCCATGTTCACCTCGAACTTCTTCTACCCGCTGCCGCTGGACATGGTCTTCCACTGGCGCGGCCAGGCCGGCGTGCTCTTCCCCAACGCCGGCGGCGACATCCCGGTCTACGAGCGGTTCTACCTCGGCGGCATCAACAACGTGCGCGGCTACGAGGTGGACAAGATCTCGCCCAAGGACCCCTGGACCCACGAGCGTATCGGCGGCAAGGCCGAGGCCTTCACCAACTTCGAAGGCATCTTCCCCATCAGCAAGTCCGTCGGCCTGCTCGGCGTGGTCTTCTTCGACGCCGGCAACTCCTGGCGCAATTACGACGACGTCTGCTTCGACTTCTACAAGAGCGTCGGCGCCGGCCTGCGCTGGTACTCGCCGATGGGGCTCATCCGCGTCGAGTACGGCTACGGCCTCGACGCCGAGGCCCACAAGCTGCAGCCGTCGCAGATCGGCTTCTCCATGGGGCAGACCTTCTAGCAACGCGTATCGGACCGGAGCCCCGGCCGCAGCGGTGGGGGCGCGTGTGAACAGGCTGGCCGCGGCGCATCGGGAACAACGGTGCGCCGCGGTCGCTGGTAACCGAGCTACACAACCGGGAGGCGAAAGCCCCCCGAAACACGGAATGAGCAAGGAGTCGAGTCATGGGCGTTATGGTGCGGGTGTTAATCGTTTTGGCCGTTTTGGTCATGCCGGTGGCGGCGTTTGCCCAGGGCAAGATCGGCATCATCAACCTTGATGACGCCCTGTCCAACTCCAGCGCCGGCAAGGCCGCCCTGTCCGGCCTCAAGAGCAAGTTCGAGTCGCGGGAGAAGTCCATCGCCGCCCAGGGCGAGGATCTCAAGAAGATGCAGGACGAACTGCAGAAGAAAAGCGTGGCCCTGTCCCAGGACGCCATGAAGTCCAAGGCCGCCGATTTCGAGGGCAAGGCCCGCAAGTACCTCGATGACCGCAACAAGCTGCAGCAGGAAGAGCAGCAGGCCCAGCAGACCGTGCTCCAGCCCCTGCTGTCGCGCCTGCAGAAGGTCGTGAGCGAATACGCCGCGAAAAACGGCTTCACCGTCATCCTGGAAGCCCGCAGCGTGCCGTACTACGATCCGAGCCTCGACGTCACCGCCGCCGTCCAGGCGCAGTTCGACAAGAGCAAGTAGGGTCCGCCCTTCTTCCCCCGTCCCCGCCGCGCGCCGGCCGGGGACGGCGTCTCGCAGACCTGTCCGTCACGGGCCGAAGCGGTTGGCGCTTCGGCCCTTTTTCCACATCAAGGGGAGAACGCCATGACGGCAAATCCTGGCGGCGCTGTCGCCATCACCGAAATTTTCGACCTGCTGCCCCACCGCTACCCCTTCCTGCTGGTGGACCGCGTGCTGGAGTTCGCCCCGGGCGAATCGATCACGGCCATCAAGAACGTGACCATCAACGAACCGTTTTTCCAGGGTCATTTTCCGGGCGCGCCGGTGATGCCCGGCATGCTCGTCCTGGAGGCCCTGGCGCAAGCCGGCGGCGTGCTCGTGTCCAAAAGCCTCGACGGACCCCTTGGCGACCGGATCTTCATGTTCACGGGCGTGGAAAAGGCGAAATTCCGCCGGCCGGTGGTGCCGGGCGACCAGTTGGTCCTGCGCTGCTTCGACCTCAAGCGCCGCATGACCCTTTGCCGCATGCGGGCCGAGGCCACGGTGGACGGGGTCCTGGTGGCCGAGGCCGAACTGTCCGCCGCGGTGGTGGACAAGAAGGCCGCCGGCCTCGGGTGAGGCGTTTTTCGAAGGTTGCGCCCGCAAGCCGGCGCGCGCCGGCGGCGTGACCGAAGCGGGCGGGGCCGTTGCCGACCGGGGTCGGGCCGAGCCCCTCAGGCGTCCTGGGCTTCCAGGAAGGCCGGGAGGTCCAGGCGGTCGCCGAGGAGTTGGCAGTCGGTTTCCACCCGGTCGATGTTGGCTTCGAGCAGTTCCACGATCCTGGCGTCGATGCGGCCGGCCCTGGCTTCCTGCCACAGGATGGCCAGGGCCTTTTCGCGCGGCAGGGCCGGCTTGTAGTGCCGGGCCATGGTGATGGCGTCGTAGATGTCCACGATGGCGATGATGCGGCTTTGCAGGAGGATGTCGGCCTCGGTGAGGCCGCCGGGGTAGCCCGAGCCGTCCAGGCGTTCGTGGTGCTGGGAGATGATGTCGAGCAGGCGCGACATGTTCTCGGGAAAGGGAATGTGGCGCAGGATGCGGTGGGACTGGGCCGGGTGGCGCTCGATCTCGCGGCGCTCCTCCGGGGTCAGGTTGCCGCGCGGGATGAGCAGGCAGGCGATCTCGCGCTCGGAGAGCACCGGCAGCCGCTTGCCGGCCACGGTCACGGACCGTGTGGCCAGTTCCGCTACGAAAGACGCGTCCTCGCCGCTGATGGCGTCCCCGCCGTTGATGCGCGTCAGGCGCTCGAATTCCCCGGCGACATCCCGGCCCGTGGTCAGGGCCTCCAGGGTCAGGCGCTGGCCGATGACCTCCATGACGCCGGTCGAGAGGCGGCTGGATTTGGTCAGCACTTCCTCGCGGATGCCGATCTTGCCCACGTCGTGGAGCAGGCCGGCGAAGAGCAGTTCCTCGATGTCGTGGCTCGAAAAGGACACGTCCGCGAAGAAGCGGTCGTCGCGGTGCACGACCTTGGCCAGGGCCACGCCCAGGCGGGCCACCCGCTGGGAATGGCCGGCCGTGTAGGGGTCGCGGGCGTCGATGGCCGTGGCCAGGGCCTGCATGAGGGAATTGATCAATGTCTGCACGGCCTCGAAATGCAGGGCGTTGCCAAGGGCCGTGCCGGCCACGGCGGCCAGGGTGCCGACGTATTGCAGGTGGTTGGCCTCGAAGCGCACGGCGGACGTCGCGGCCAGGGCCAGCATGCCGACGCAGCGGTTGGCCGAGCACAGCGGATGCAGCAGCAGGGCGCGCACCCCGGCCTCGCCGCGCCAACGCTGGTCCCGGTCAAGATCGTTGACGATCTCGCCCTTTTGCGTGCGGGTCACGTCCCAGAAAAGCGTGGAGCGGGCCGTGGCGGACAGGCCGCGTCCGGCGTCGCCGCCGTCGGCGGCCAGGGGAAGAAAATCCTCGGCTCCGGGCGGGCGCAGGAAGACCATGCCGGCCTCGGCCGGCAGTTCGCCGCGCCGGCATTCCTCGAGCAGAGCCTGGGCCACGTCGCGCGGCCGCAACGAGGCGTTGAGCCCGAGCGTGGCCCGGTGCAGGAGCGACACCTCGCGGTATTTGGCGAGGGCTTCGGCGGCCAGGCTGCGCTTGGCCGCTTCGGCCACGACGGCGTGCTCGATCATGTCGGCCGTGAAGCGGGCCGTGGCGGCCAAATCGGCCGCCTGAAAGGGAGAAGCCGCAGGGGCGAGGGGAGCCAGAAAGTCGAGATAGCCGATGAGCGCCCCGTCCAGGCGCAATTCCTCGCTGCGGCAGGCTCCGCCTGGCGGCGTGTCCGTTTCCCGCAGGCAGACGCGCCAGTCGGGCCCGAGGAAACGCGCGACGCGCTCCAGCAGGGGAGCGAGGGTCCTTTTTTTGAGCAGGCGGCGCAGCGGAACCATGGGCGTCGTCGCCAGGGGCGTCAGTCGGCGATGCCCAGCAGTTCCCTGGCCACGCGCAGGACTTCGTCGGGATCGAAGGGTTTGGTCATGTAGCGGCTGGCCCCGAGGTCGAGCCCCTGGCGGCGGTCGACTTCCTGGCCCTTGGCGGTCAGGAGCACGATGCCGATGCCGGTGATGGAAGGGTCTTCCTTGACGTGCTGGCAGACCTCGTAGCCGTTGAGCTTGGGCATCATGATGTCCAGGAACACGACGTCGGGCTTCTCGGAACGGATGAGCGCCAGCCCCTCTTCGCCGTTTTGGGCGGAAAGGATCGAAACGCCATGATCCTCCTCGAGTTCCTCGAGCGTCTGCTCCAGGAGCATGCGGATATGCACCTCATCGTCCACGATGAGAATCTTTCCAGGCATGCGGGTCTCCTTGGGGGTAACGCCAACCGGAGTCAATTCTAGGAAAAGGCGCGACCCTTGGCAAGGCGTGGCAGGAAAAAGACAAGGGAAAACCGCCCGTTCCGAAAGCGAAGAACGAGTCCGTCCGGAGAAAAGTCGTGTCTATTTGAAAAAAATACCAACTAATTGAAGAGGTAGAATGTCGGAGTGAAAATGTCCCGATACAAAAAAATACCAAAAAATATTTTTGCATGCAAAAGACCGGGTGTCGTGAAAAAAAGCCGCTCCTGGTCACGGAATGCCCGAAGCCCAAGCCTTGGGTCTCTCGGGCGTCAACCGAGCGGCGCGATGGTCCTTTGAAGGCCAAGGCCGTCTCGGGCAGGGCAAAGGAGGCAAGGGGACAGGGGTGGGGACCGCGACGGCTGTCTTGCGGGAAAAGCCTCGGGACCGGCTCAGTGGGAGCCGCAGGCGCCGCCGCAGTTGCCGCCGGCCTGGGAGAAATCGAGGCTGGAAGCGATGGCGAAGCCCTGGTCGTCGCAGTCCACGGTCAGTGGCGCGGCCTGGCCCAAAAGCTGCCTGTTGATCAGGATGCGCCAGCCGTCGCAGGAGAAGGCGACGTCGTCGGACTGCGTTTCGGCCACGGCCAGTTCCAGGCGGGGGCCGGATTCGCTCAAAAACGACAGGAACACGCGCAGGCTCGGTCTGGCCGCTCCGGCGAAATGCACCGCCAGGGCGGCGGCCGCCGTGGGCGTCAGGCGCAGCAGTTCGTCTTGGCGAAGATCCATGGAAACTCCCTACGGCCGCCGCGCCGGACTGTCAATCGGCCAAAAAAAAGGACCGGCCAAGGCCGGTCCAGGAAAAGCTGGTGAAAACGGGCTCAGGAGCAGGAGCCGCCGCCGCAGGAGCCGCCGCCGCAGGAACCTCCCCCGCAGGAGCCGCCGCCGAGCTGCAGGCTCGAGGACACGGAAAATCCGTAGTCGGTCATGTCCACCGTGATGGGGCTGGCCATGGCCATCAGTTCCTTTTCCACGACGAAGGTATAGCCGCTGACGTCGAAGACGTCGTCGTTGTCGCGGGCTTCGTCCAGGGCCAGGGTCAGGGAAGGGCCGCAGCAGCCGCCCTTGTTGAGGTACACCCGGATGGGTGCTTTTTGTTTGTCGGCAAAATAATTGTCGAGTTCGGCTCGGGCCGTGTCAGTCATGGAAACCATCGTGATCCTCCAGGCAAGGGTTGGCAAAGGGGTAATCACCGAAGATTTGCTTGTCAAATACGTCGGCCCAATGGGCGACGGGCAAATCTTCGGCGATTTCCTATGCTGTGGCCTGGGATCAGCCGGTGGAACAGGAGCCGCCGGAGCAGGAAGACCCGCAGCCGCCGCCGCCCAGTTCCAGGCCGGAAGTGACCGAGAAGCCCATGTAGGTCATGTCGACCGTCATGGGAGAGGCCTTTTCAAGCAGCTCTTTTTCCACGACAAAGGTGTAACCGGAAACATCGAGGACCTCGTCCGTGTCGCGCGGCTCATCCAGAGCCAGCGCCAGCCTGGGGCCAGCTCAGCCGCCGGACGAAAGATAGATCCGGATGGGGCTTTTTTCTTTTTCGGCGAAATACCCGTCGAGCTGGGTTTTCGCGCTCGGCGTCAGTTCAACCATGGAATCCTCCTGGGGCAAGCTCGTTCGATGCAACTAAGCACGACCGATCGGAAAGTCAAATGACACGTCCCCGGGATTTCCCGTCGTTGCAGGCGGGAGGGGTTTACGGTATGCGCGGGAAAAGCCCCGAGGAAGTCGCCGTGACGAAGCAGAAAAAAATCATGACCGCCGGCGAGGTGCGCCGCACCCTGGACCGGCTGGCTTTCGAGATCATCGAACACCACGACCCCGGCTGCGGCCTGGCCCTGGTCGGTATCCAGCGGCGCGGGGCGGAACTGGCCACGCGCCTCAAATCCCTCATCGACGCCCGGGGCGGCTGCGACCTGCCGCTCGGCAAGCTCGACATCAACCTCTACCGCGACGACTGGACCAACCGCGAGGTGCAGCCGCAGGTGGGACCGTCGCACATTCCCTTCACCCTGGACGAGAAGAACGTGGTGCTCGTGGACGACGTGCTCTTTTCCGGCCGCACCATCCGGGCCGCCCTGGAAGCCCTGCTCGACTACGGCCGGCCCAAGCGGGTGGAGCTGCTCGTGCTCATCGACCGCCGGGGCCACCGCGAGCTGCCCATCCAGGCGGACTACGTGGGCAAGCGCGTGCACACCGAGCCCGGCGAGCACGTGGACGTGGCCGTGTCCGAGCTCGACGGCGAGGACGGGGTGCACGTGGTGGGGTAGGGTGGGGGAGGGAGAAGAGGGAAGAGGCCTCCGGCGGGGGGGGGGGGGGGGGGGGGGGGGGGGGGGGGGGGGGGGGGGGGGGGGGGGGGGGGGGGGGGGGGGGGGGGGGGGGGGGGGGGGGGGGGGGGGGGGGGGGGGGGG
>JAEWCY010000087.1 GCA_023390395.1 Pseudomonadota bacterium
GGAAATGGGCCGGGCGGTGCTGGCCGGCTTTGCGGCCTGCGTCGCCCGGTCCATTTCCCCGACCACAACGACCGACGCCCCGCCGCCCGTCGTTCCCAACCTCCCTCCCATCCGCCCCCGTCGGGGAGGTCCAGGAGGGGGTCACCCCCTCCTGGCCGCCGGAGGCATCTTCCCTCTTCCCTCTTCTCAATTCTCTCCTCCCCCTCGCATCCCCGCCTCTGCGAACGCTTCCCGAAGCGCCGTCAGGCCGTTCAGGGCTGCCGGGAAGCCGGCGTAGACGGCCATCTGGATGACGACTTCGACGAGTTGTTCGTGGGTCATGCCCACGGCCAGGGCGGCCTTGGCGTGGACTTTGAGTTGCGGTCTCATGGTTCCCCGGGCGGTGGCGGCGGCGACCATGGCGATTTCCTTTTGGGCCGGCGTGAGGATGGAGCGCGAGATGACGTCGCCGTAGGAGAAGTCGAGGATGAAGCCGGCCATGTCCGGGGCGATGTCGGCCAGGGAGTCGAGGACGTGCTGGCCGGCGTTTTGGCTGGTGGCGGCGAGGGACGCCAGGCCGCGCGCTCGGCGGTCGTCGTCGCCCGGGGCGTGGGCCGGGGCGCGGGAGACGGCGAGGCGCTTCTCGGCGAACACGGTGCGGGCCACGGCCAGGGCGTTGAGTCCGGCCGGGAAGCCGGCAAAGACCGTGGTCACGTAGACGACGTCCACGATCTGGTCCGGGGTCAGTCCCGCGGCCAGGCCGCCTTCGATGTGGAAGCGCAGTTGCGGCGCGGCGTTGCCGAGGGCCGTCAGGGCGGCGATGGTGGCGATTTGGCGCGAGGCCGGGTCGAGTCCCGGTCGGGCGAACACGTCGCCGTAGGCGAATTCGACGATGAAGCGTCCCATGTCCGGGGCGATGTCGGCCAGACCGTCCTGGACGGCTTGCGCTTTTTCCGGGGCCAGGGCGGTCAGCGCCTGCCAGCCGCGCGCGTATCGTTCGTTCATGGCGGTTTCTCCCATGGTGGCGGTTGCGGTCAGGGCCAGGGCCAGGATGGCCGCGGCGACGAGCAGGGTGCTGCGGATACGGGTCATGATCGCCTCCCCACGTGGTTTTGGCCAGCATAGGGCCGGGCTATCGAGAGGTGAAATATAATTTTACATGCCTATTGATATGTGGAAAATATCGATCCATGGAACTGCGGGATTGCGAGTGTTTCGTGGCCGTGGCCGAGGAGCTGCATTTCAGCCGGGCGGCGGCGCGGCTGGGGTTGGCCCAGCCGCCGCTGAGCCAGCGGATCAGGGCCTTGGAGGCGGAGGTCGGGGCGCGGCTTTTCGCCCGCACGAGCCGCATGGTGGCCTTGACGCCGGCTGGGGAGGCGTTTTTGCGCGAGGCGCGGCTGGTGCTGGAGGCGGCGGCCCGGGCCGGGGATACGGCGCGCCGGGTGGGGCGGGGCCTGGCCGGCCGGCTGGCGGTGGGGTTCGTCAATCCGGCCATGGACGCGTTCTTGTCCGGGGCCTTGGCGGCATTTCGGCGGCAGGCTCCGGAGGTGGCGCTTTCGCTTCGCGAGATGTCCACGCGGGAGCAGGCGGCGGCTTTGGCGGCCGGGCGGCTGGACGTGGGGTTCTTGCGCCCGGCCGGGCAGGATTTTCCCGGGGTGGAGCTGACGGTGGTCTCGCGCGAGCCCTACGTGCTGGCCGTGCCGGCCGGCCATGCCCTGGCCGGGGCGCATCGGGTGGCGCTCAAGGACCTGGACGGCCAGGCCATGGTGTTGCCGCCGCGCGAGCAGGCCCCGGCGCTGCTTGCGGCCGTGGAGGCGGCCCTGGCCCGGGCCGGGGCGCGGGTTGCGCCCGTGCAGGAGGCGGCCACGAAGTTCACCATGGTCGCCCTGGTGGCGGCCGGGTTGGGGCTGGCTTTTTTGCCGGCCTCGGTACGGGTGTGGCGGCGCAGGGGGGTGGTCTTCCGGGAGCTCGGGCCCGGGCTGCCCCTGGTGGAGCTGGCCGCCGCCGCGCCCCTGGGCCGGGAGAACGCGGCCGCGTCGCGGCTGGTGGGGTTGGCCCTGTCTCAGTAGACCTTGCGCCGGGAAAAGCCCTCGCCGAGCACGTTGAAGGTGTTCTCCACCACGAAGAAGGCGTTGGGGTCGTGGTCGAAGACGAGTTCTTCCAGGCGCTTGATCTGCACGGTGTTGGTGATGGTGAGGATGATCCGCTTGGATTTTCCGGTGTAGGCCCCGGCGCCGTGCAGGAAGGTCGCGCCGCGCTTGAGATTGTAAATGATGTCGCGGGCGATGGCGTCGGATTTGTCGGAGATGATGAAAACCATTTTGCGCTGGTTGAAAAGCGACAGAAAATAGTCCATCACCTTGGAGTTGGTATAGGACAGGATGATGGAATAGAGCACGAGGGTGGGCTCGTAGAAGGCCAGTCCCGCCGCGAACACGGCCAGATTGAAGAAGAAGTTGAACTGGCCCATGCGCAGGTCGTATTTCTGGTTGAGCCAGATGGCCAGGATGTCCGTGCCGCCGGCCGAGCCCATGGAGCGCAGCATGATGCCCGAGCCCGCGCCCATGACCGCGCCGCCGAACACGGCGGCCAGCAGCGGGTCGGCGATGAGCGTCCGCTCGGGCAGGAACTGCATCAGCGCGCTGACCGCCCCCATGCCGAAGAGCGTGTAGAGGATGAACCGGCGCGACAGGCTGTACCAGCCGAGGACCATGAGCGGCAGGTTGCACAGGAAGTAGATGAGGCCCGGGCCGCCGAGACCCGTCAGGTAGTAGGTGAGCAGGGCCAGGCCGGACAGGCCGCCGGCCATGAGCCCCTTGCCCACGACGATCTCGTTGACGCCGAAGCTGAAGACGTACGCGCCGAAGGCGAGCAGGCCGCCGTTGGCGGCGATGGAGCGGAAGGTTTTTCGCATGGTGTCCTGTTAGCGAGGCCGGCGGGAGCGTGCAAGAGGTCTGTTGCCGGTGGGGCGCGGCGGGTGTAGCCCAGGGCAGGCCGAGGCGCAAGGACGACGTCGCGCCGCCGCGCCGGGAGGTGCTTCGTGGATGACATCTGGGGCCATCTGGAAGCCGCCTTGTGGACGTATCTGGGCAAGGCGGCGGATTTCTGCCTGGCGGCGCTGTCCGCCGCCGGGGGCAAGGCCGTGGAGCTGGCGGCCGTCGTGGCCGGCTGGGTCGTGCGTTTCGCCGCCTGGCTCGCTTCCGTGCCCCTGTGGATTTCCGCGCCCTGCGCCGTCCTGCTCATCGGGCTCGTCGCCTGCTACCTGCTGCGCCAGAGCCTCTACGACCGGCTGCTGGTCTACCACGACGTGCGCTTCACGCGGCGCGGCTACGCCAGGCGGGTTTTTTCCGTGCGCCGCGGGGCGGTGCACGAGGTCGTCGAGGCCATGGCCCGGGAAGTGGCGCTCCCGGGGCGTTTCCGGGAGGTGGCCGTGTACGAGGCCGTGCCCGGCCGCTACCTCGTGGCTTACGGCCCGGCTGGCGGCATGGTCGAGGACCTGCGGGCCTACCGGCGCGACCGCCGGGCGGGGCTTTCGGCCATGGCCGGGGACCTGATCCGGCATTTCCGGGTCAATGCGCGCATGCTCCACCCGGACGGGGAGCTGCGGGCGCTTTTCGCCGTGCTGGACGCCCGGGACCCGGATTTCGCCGCCTGCCGGCCGGCCCTGCCCGGCGAGACGGAAAAGAAAACGGCCCGGGGGGTGACCCGGGCCGTGGATGTGCAGGCGTGAGGCGCGGCGGCTAGGGCGTCAGGTGCCGCAAGGGCACCCAGCCCTCGTAGGGGGAGTCCGGCACGCGCACCAGCACGAACGGGCCCTCGTAGGACAGGACGCGCACGGGCGTGCCCCGGGACAGGGTGGTCACGGGCGGGCAACCCTCGCCCGGGCAGGTGCGCAGGGTGACGAACTTGCGCGCCACCTGCTTGAAGGCCGGATTGTAGGCCGGCGGCGGAACATAGACCGGCGGCGGCGCGTAGACCGGCGGCGGGGGCGGCGGCACGGGCCGGCAGGCTCCGGCGTTCCAGAAGTAGCCGGGCGGGCAGATGGGCGGCTGGGCCCCGGCCGGGCCGGGCAGGGCGAGGCACAGGGCCGCGAGCGCGAGCAGCGGGAGAACGGGCCGCTTCATGGTGTTACCCTCGGTGGATTCGTGTTGTATGGCCGGCGCGCACGCCTTTTGCGACACGCATACGCCCGTGTTCCTTGGCCGCGAGGCTATCGGACGTTGGCCCTGGACGTGCAGTTGACGAACTGGGCGTTGCACTGGTTGTAGCACATGTTGCGGGCCTGGCCGTAGGTGCGCGTGTTGCAGGTGACGGCGCAGGCGGCCTGGCGTTGGTTGCAGCGGGCCACGGCGTTGGCCCGGGCCCGGTCGGAGCGCCCGGGCGGCGGCACCACGGCGGCCGGCGGCACCACCACCGAGCCGGGCGGGGCCACCACGGGCGCGCCGGGCTGGACCACGCTCGGGGCCGGCATGGGCGCGGGTCCCTTGGGCATGGGCTGCGCCGGCATGGGCGCGGGGCCTTTGGGCATGCCTTGCTGGCCCTGGGGCGGCTTTTTCCCCGGCGGCGGGGGCGGGGTGTTCGGCGGCACGGGCTGGCCGGGCGGCGGGACCTGGGCCAAAAGCACGGGGTCGGCGGCCAGGGCCAGGCCCGGCAGGGCCAGCAGGCCGCACAGGCACAGGGCGAAAGCGTGTCGCTTCATGTCGGGGGTACCTCCTGCATCGGGCGGGAACGCACGATGTGATGTTGTCTTCCATACGTCATTGGCGCGTAAAAAACAGCTTGTTTTTCCGGGCCGTGGCCCGGGAGGGGAGAAAACCGTGACCGAGGCCGTGAGAAAGGCGGCCGGGCTCCTGGCCCGGTCCAAATGCGCCATGGCGCTCACCGGCGCGGGCGTGTCCGTGGCCAGCGGCATCCCCGATTTCCGCAGCCCCGGCGGCCTGTGGGACCGCTACGACCCCATGGCCGTGGCCACGGCCGAGGCGCTGACCCGCACGCCGCGCCGGGTCTGGGAATTTCTCCTCGACGCCATCTCCGTCATGGGGCCGGCCAAGCCCAACGGCGCGCACCTGGCCCTGGCCCAGTTGGAGGCGGCGGGAAAACTTTCCGGCCTGGTCACACAGAACATCGACGGGCTGCACCAGGCGGCGGGCTCGCGAAACGTGGTGGAATTCCACGGCGGCATGGGACGTTATTTCTGCATGGGCTGCGGCCGCGAGCACGATCCGGCCCGGGCGCGGACCCTTACTGCGGCGGACATTCCCTGGCGTTGCGAGGACTGCGGCGGGGTGGTGCGTCCGGACGTCGTGTTTTTCGGGGAAGCCATTCCACTTGACGCACTGGATAAAAGCGGTCAATTGGCCTTGGCCGCTGATTTGATCATCGTGGCCGGAACATCGGGGGAGGTCGTCCCGGCGGGTCTCCTGCCCAGGGAGGTCAAGGCCAGGGGCGGGGCTGTGGTGGAAATCAATCTCGTGGAAAGCGCCTACAAAGGCCTGTCCGACGTCACGATCGTCGCTGCGGCGGAGATCGCCCTGCCGGCTTTGGCCGCGCTCACGCTTTCCTGAACTTCTTACACTTTCCGACAGGTGGGTCGCAATGGACGCGCTTACGCCGCATGGCGGCTTATGGGCCATGATGGCCAACGCCACGCCGACGGTCATATTCGTCTTGTGTATTCTGGCGGTTATGTCCCTCGGTTGCTGGAGCATCATCTTCGTCAAGATCTTCACCCTGACCGCGGCCAAGCGCGACACCGCCCGCGACTACGCCCGCTTCCAGGAGGCCGACACCCTGCGCGCGGCCATGCATTCCCTGGGGCAGTCGCGCCAGTCCCCGGCCTTCAACGTGGGCCGCATGGCCTTCGAGGAGCTCGTGCGCATGGAGCAGGCCGACCTCGACCCGTCCGAAAAGGGCCACATCGCCATGGACAACATCCGCCGGGTGCTGCGCCAGGCCGTGTCCCAGGAGCTGGCCAAGATGTCGGCCTCGCTGTCCTTTCTGGCCACGGCCGCCAACGCCACGCCGTTCATCGGCCTTTTCGGCACGGTCTGGGGCATCATGAACTCCTTCCACGCCATCGGCCTCATGCAGTCCGCCGCCCTGGCCGCCGTGGCCCCGGGCATCTCCGAGGCGCTCATCGCCACGGCCATCGGCCTGGCCGTCGCCATCCCGGCGGTCATCGCCTACAACTTCTTCCTGGGCTACGTGACGGCCATCGAGGGCGAGCTGGTCAACTTCGCCGGCGCGTTCCTCAACCGCATCCAGCGCGAAGTGACCTGGACCCCGCGCGAGGCCGCCGCCGAGCCCCCCCACCGCCGGCCGGCCGCGGAACGGTTCTAGGGCTCTCCCGCTACGGACCAAACGGCTTTTTGGACAACGACAGAATCACCGAAGCAGGTTGGCGGTAACGATATGCTGATGCGAACTTCAAGGACGGGGCGCTAGGCCATGGCCATGCAGGTCGGCGGCCGGGGCCGCATGTTGGCCGACGTCAACGTCACGCCCTTCGTGGACGTGATGCTGGTGCTGCTCATCATCTTCATGGTCACCGCGCCCATGATGACCCAGGGCTTGCAGGTCGATCTGCCCCAGACCCGGGCCATCAGCGTCTTGCCCAAGGAGAGCGATTCCGTGGTGCTCACGGTCAAGGCCGACGGGGCGCTGTTCCTGGACAAGTACCAGGTGGAGCTCGGCGATCTGGAAGGCCAGGTGCGCCAGCTCGTGACCAACCAGAAAAAGCAGCTTTTCCTGCGGGCCGACAAGGCCGTGCCCTACGGCGCCGTGGTCTCGGTCATGGGCGTGGTCAAATCCGCCGGCGTGGACAAGCTCGGCGTGGTGGCCGAAGAGGAAAAGACGGCTCCGGCCGCCCCCGCCGCCAAAAAGAAATAGGACGGCGCGGCCCCGACGGACCGCGCCGACGAGTGCCCCATGCGCGTTTTAGGCTGGATATTCTCCGTGTTCCTGCACCTGACCGTGGTGCTGGCCAGTCTTGTCTTCGTCAATATCGAACCGGTGAAATTCCAGCTCAACGTGCCGGTCTACGAAGTCGATCTCGTCTCGCTTGGCGCGCCGGGCATGCCTCCCGGCGAGGCCGGCCTGCCCCCCGGCCCCAAGGGCCCGGGCGACCATCCCGAACTCGGCCCCCCCGAGCCGGCCGGCGGCCCCGAAGGCGGCCAGGCCGAACTGCCGGAGCCGGCCCAGGCTCCGCCCACGCCGGCCAAGCCGGCCGCGCCCGAGCCCGTGGCCGCCATTCCCCAGGCCCCCGAGCCCGAACCCAAGCGCGCCGAGCCCAAAAAGCCCGAGCCCAAGCCGGAACCCAAGCCCGAGCCCAAAGCCACGCCCATTCCCACGGAGCAGGCCAAGCCCGAGCCCAAGCCCGATTTCAAGAAGCTCGAGGAGCAGACCAAGAAGGCCGAGGACGCCAAGAAGAAGATCGAGGACGCCAAGAAGGCCGAAGAAGCCAAGAAAGCCGAGGAAGCCAAGAAGAAGGCCGACGAGACGAAAAAGGCGGAAGAGGCCAAAAAAGTCGCCGACGCCAAGAAGGCCGAGGACGCCAAGAAGGCCGAGGACGCCAAGAAGGCGGAAGACGCCAAAAAAGCCGCCGACGCCAAGAAAGCCGAGGACGCCAAAAAGGCCGCCGACGCGGCCAAGGCGGCGGCCGCGGCCAAGGATGCCGCGGAGAAGAACACCCTGGCCCAGGCCCTCAAGGACGCCAAGGCCAAGGCCGGCTCCGGATCCGGATCGGGTTCCGGATCGGGCGGCGGCGATCCCCTGGCCAAGGCCTTGGCCGACGCCCGGCGCATGGCCGGCGGCGGCGGGGGCGGCGGCGG
>JAEWCY010000139.1 GCA_023390395.1 Pseudomonadota bacterium
CGGGGCGGCGCGGCGGCCTGTACGGGGGGCCGCGGCCGGGAGGCGCGCGCCATGCACGGATGCTTTTTCCCCAGGTTCGCCCTTGCGGCGACGGCCCTGGTTCTTGTCCTTTGCGGTTGCCAGAAGCAGCCCCTGGCGCCGCCCGTGGGGACGACGGCCGCGACCCCGGCCGCGCCCATGGCCGTCTCGCGCCTGGAGGCGGGCAAGCGGGCCGTTGCCGCCGGGGACTGCGCCAAGGCCATCGCCGAACTGGCCGAAGCCGTGCGCCTGGACGACGGTTCGGTCGAGGCCCGGCTCTATCTCGGCCTGTGCGCGGCCAGGACGGGCGATCTGGCCCGGGCCGAGACCGTTCTCGGCGAGGCCGCCGCGCGCGCTCCGAACGACCCCCGCCCCCTGGAGGCCCTGGGCATCGCCCTGTACGCGGCCGGCCGCCGCGACGCCGCCGGGGACCGGTTGACCGAGGCCGCCCGGCGCGGCTCGAAAAGCGCCCAGGTCCAGTACTATCTGGGGAATCTGGCCATGATCGCCGGCGACTGTCGCGAGGGCCTGGCCGCCTACCGCAAGGCCATGATCCTCGACCCGTCCTACGCCCCGGCCGTGACGGAATACAAAAACGCCCGCGTGGCCTGCGCCCGGGCCGAAACGCCCCCGACCGAGCCGCCCGCGCCCAAGCCCCAGCCGAAACCCGCACCCAAGCCCCAGCCCCAAGGCGCTCCCGCGCCGGCCGCCGCAGCGCCGGCCCAGGGACCCGGCGACGCCGCGCAGCCGTAGGGCGCGGGACTCCGGGCTACATCTTCTCCAGCCGCACGTCCTCCATGGGACGGCCCAGGAACCGTTCGCCGATCTCGCGAAAGCGCAGGGGCATGTCCGTGACGTGGAAGACGTGGCGCGGCGGCCCGTCGTTGCGGGCCAGGCCGAGCTGCGCCAGCACGGCGGCGGCCCGGTCGGCCATGGCCGTGGCCGAGTCCTGCAGCCGTACCTGCGGCCCGGCGACCGAGGCCAGAAGCGGGGCCAAAAGCGGGTAGTGGGTGCAGCCCAGGATCAGGGTGTCGGGGCGCTCTTCGAGCACCGGGCGCAGGTACTCCTCGGCCACCATGCGGGTGGCCGGGTGGTCGAGCCAGCCTTCCTCCACCAGGGGCACGAACAGCGGACAGGCCTTGGACACGACCTGGACGTCCGGGCCGCCGTAGAGTTCCAGGGCCTTTTCGTAGGCCCGGCTGGCCACGGTGGAGGGCGTGGCGATGATGCCGATGCGCCGGGTCTTGGTCACGGCCAAGGCGCTTTTCGCCCCGGCCGAGATGACCTCGATGACGGGCACGGGCGAGATGGCGGCGATGGCCGGCAGGGCCACGGCGGCCATGGTGTTGCAGGCCACGACCAGGAGCTTGACGTTTTTGGCGAGCAAAAAGCGGGTGATCTGGGCGGCGTAGCGGGCCACGGTGTCCGGGGACTTGACGCCGTAGGGCACGCGGGCGGTGTCGCCGAAATAGACGATGCGTTCGTGCGGCAGCCGGTCCATGACGGCGCGGGCCACGGTGAGGCCGCCGACGCCTGAGTCGAAGATGCCGATGGGGCAGGTAGCGTCGCAGTGCACGGAAAGGGCCTTTGGGCGCGGATTCGACGCCGGGGCGTCATGCGCACGACCGCGCTACACCCCGGTCCGGGGGCGGCGTCAAGCCTTTTGTGGCCCGAGGCCCCCCAGGCGGCGGATGCGGGCGAACTCCTCGGCCGAAACGGGCATGACCGACAGGCGCGAGCCTTTGCGCAAAAGCTCCATGCCGGCAAGTCCCGGCTCCCGGCGCATGGCGGAAAGCGTCACCGGCGCGGCGAAGCGGGCGACCAGGCGCACGTCCACCATGTACCAGACCGGATTTTCCGGGGTGGCCCTGGGGTCGAAATGGCGGTCGTCCGGGTCCTGAGCCGTGGGGTCGGGGTAGGCCTCGCGCACGATTTCCGCCACGCCCACGGCCGAAGGGTTTACGACGCTGTGGTAGAAGAGCGCCAGGTCGCCCACGGCCATCTCGCGCAGGAAGTTGCGGGCCTGGTAGTTGCGCACCCCGTCCCAGGCGGTGGTGCGGCCCGGGGCGGCGGCCAGGTCGTCGATGGAAAAGCAGCCCGGTTCGGTCTTGAGCAGCCAGTGGCGCGGCATGGGGTCCTCTCGGGATTTTTTGCGGGGCGTGGCCTAGCCCAGCCGGCCGATCTCGGTCTTGCAGGCGTCGTCCCATTCCAGGCAGTCGAGTTCGGCGATGGCCTCGAACCGGCCCAGGCAGCGCTGGCAGGTCGTTTCCACCCGGGCCTGGCTCCCGGCCACGTCCTTGCGGCCGGCCTCGACGCGGATTTTCTCGCCGCAGCCCGGGCAGGTGGCCTCGAAAACGGCTTTCTCGTGCGTCATGTCGTCCTCCTTGGCGGGGGGATGCCCCGCCGACGAGCATATCCCAATGACAGGGCCCCGGGCAATGGCCGGTCGGGTCAGGCCGGGGCCTTGCCGCCCCGGGCCGCGACGCGGCGGATGACCTCGGCCAGGGCGCCCGTCTCCACGGGCTTGGACATGTGGTCGTCGATGCCGGCGGCCAGGAAGCGCTCCCGGTCCACGGGCATGGCGCAGGCCGTGAGCGCCACGATGGGCACGTCCGGTCGGGGCGTCCGGCCGGCGCGGATGGCCCGGGTGGCCTCCAGTCCGTCCATGACGGGCATCTGGATGTCCATGAACACGAGGTCGATGGCGCTTTCCTGCAACCGGGCCAGGGCCTGGCGGCCGTTTTCGGCCGTGACCACGTCGTGGCCGAGCTTTTCGAGCATGCGCCGGCCGGCCAGAAGGTTGACCATGTCGTCCTCCACCAGCAGGATGCGCAGCCTTTTCTCCGCTTCGGGCTCGGGCGGGACCAGCCGTTCCCGGGCAGGCTGGACCCCGGGCAGGCCCAGGGCCAGGGACAGGCAAAACGACGCGCCCTGGCCTTCCTCGCTGTCGATGGTCAGGTCGGCGTCCATGAGCCTGGCCAGGCGGCGCACGATGGACAGGCCCAGGCCCGCGCCCTGGAAGCGCCGGGTGTAGGCCCCCTCGGCCTGGACGAAGGGTTCGAGGACCTCGCCGAGGCGATCGACGGGAATGCCGATGCCCGTGTCCGCGACGCAAAAGAGCACCCGGACCCGGGGGCCTTCCCGTCGCACCTGGGAGACCTCCACGCGCACGGAACCGGCTTCCGTGAACTTGACGGCGTTGCCCACGAGATTGAACAGGATCTGGCGCAGTCGGACCTCGTCGCCGACAAGGGAGGCCGGCAGGCGCGGGTCCAGGTCGAAGGTCAGTTCGATGCCCTTGTCCCGGGCGGTCACGGCGAAAAGGTCCAGGACCGCCGCGCGCAGGCCCGCCAGGGCGAAGGGGGCCTCCTTGATGACCAGCTTGCCGGCCTCGATGCGCGAGAGGTCCAGGATGTCGGAAAGCAGGCGCGTCAGGCGCAGGGACGACAGGGTGGCGGCCTGGATGTACTCGGCCTGTTCGGGGTCCAGGCGGGTGGTGGCCATGAGCTGGAGCATGCCGAGCACGCCGTTTAAGGGCGTGCGGATCTCGTGGCTCATGTTGGCCAGGAATTCCGATTTGGCGCGGTTGGCGATCTCGGCCGCCTCCTTGGCCGTGACCAGGGCCACCTCGGCTTGCCGGCGCTCCAGTTCGCTGCCGGCCCGCGCTCCGGCCATGGTCAGGATGGACTCGACCAGGCGCTGGTTGACCAGGGGCTTGCGGCCCACGGCCGCGATGAGCCCGTTGGGCCTGCCGGCGCTGTCCCAGAGGGTGACGCCCACATAGCTTTCGGCCCGCAGGTCGACCAGCATCGCGTCCTTGGGGAAAAACGCCTGCACTCCCTGGGGAAAGGTCAGCACGGTGTTGCCCAGGGCCAACCCGCAGGGCGTGTCGGCCAGGTCGTAGGCCATGTTGTCCTCGAAACGGCCGTCGTGGTAGACGGCCAGGGTGGCGGCGCGCCGGCCGTCGGCCTCCAGCCGGTCGACGCACACGAATTCGACCCGCAGCGCCCCGGCCAGGTATTCGGCCAGGGACTGGAAGAAGTCCCGGCCGTCCTGGGCGTGGCCGCAGGTGGCCACGAAGGCCAGGGCCTGCTCCATGGTCTTGCGTTCGGTGATGTCCTGGATGGTGCGCCGCAGTCCGGCGATGCGGCCGTCGACGTCCCTGACCACCTCGCACCGGGAGCTGATCCAGATGGGCTCGCCGTTGCGCAGGGCCTGCAAATCCAGGCTGAAGCCACGACCCGTGCGCAGGGCCTCCTTCAGGGCCGCGTCCAGGCACCGCCAGTCCTCTTCCGGGTACAGCCGGCCGCGCTGTTCCTTGAAAGGCGGCAGGGGCGCGCCGGCGGGCAGGCCGAAGATGGCGCGCAGTTCCTCGGAGGCGGTGACGATCCCGGTGCGAGCGTCGTGATAGATGCTGCCGACATGGGCCAGGCGCTGGGCGCTGCGCAGTTCCTGCTCGGCCTGTCGCAAGGCGTCCTTGGCTTTTTTACGTTCCGTGACGTCCTGGAAGTAGATGGTGACGCCCCCGCCTTCGCGGGGATGGCAGCGGTTGTGGAACCAGCGTCCCCAGGGCGCGTAGTAGTATTCGAAGTCCCTGGGCTCGCCGGCGGCCGTACGGCGGCATTCGGTCTCGAAGAACGTGCCGACGAGCACTGGAAAGACGTCCCAGCAGACCTTGCCGAGCAGGATTTCCCGGCGCATGCCGAGCAGGCGCTCGGCGCAAGGGTTGACGTAGAGGTAGCGCCAGTCGGCGTCGAAGGAGAGCACGCCGTCCCCGATGCTGTCCAGGGTGGCGGCGAGCCGGCGTTCCACGTTCTTGCGGTCCGTGACGTCGAGGAGGATGCCCCGGTAGCGTTGCACGCCGCCGTCGGGATCGAGCACCGGTCGACCCACGGACAGCATCCAGCGCTCCCGATCCCTGGGCAGGGCCGTGCGCCATTCCGCGGTGATGGCGCTGCCGTCGGCCTGGGCCGCCAGAAAGGCGGCCTCGGCCGCGCTCCGGTCCTCGGGGTGCACGGCCATCTGCCAGGCCTTTTGGGTATGCTGCGCGGTCGTCTTGTCCAGGCCCAGGAGGTCCCAGACCTGGTCGGACCACTGGCTTTCTCCGGTCTGCGGATCCCATTCCCAGATGCCGGCCCGAGCCGCTTCCAGGGCCATGACCAGCCGCTCGGACGATTCCTTGAGGGCCGCCTCCAGCCGGGAGCGCTCGGTGACATCCGTAAAGAGGCAGTGGGTGCGCTCGAAGCGCCCGGCGGCGTCGCGCCCGACGTCCGTCGCCTCGGGAGTGCCGCCCTCGCCCGTACCCCGGCCGCTCTCACGCGGCGCATTCCCCCCCTTGTTCGGGGCGGCGTCGCTGTCGCCCATGCGTCCTGCCTCCGCTTCGCGCGCGAAAAGATTCGGCCGCACGCGGCAACCCTTTGGTCGAGACGGGTTTTTCGCATTCTAGCATCGCTGCCAGGGGCCAGGCAACGGCCGGCATGGGGCGGCCTTGACGCCGCCGTCCCCCCGGGCGCATCATGCCGTCCGAGGTGCAACGTTCGTCCCGGAGGGGAGATGCGCGCCGCCAGCCTGTTTCCTGTCCTCGCCGCCGAAGGCCTGCGTCACGTGTTCGCCACGGCGCGGGGCGTCGCCGACGCCCGCCCGCCCGATGCGGCGCAAGGTCCCGTCGTCCTCGTCGAGGCCGCCGGGGCCCTGGGCGCGGCCTGCATGGCCGACGGCCATGCCCGGGCCACGGGCCGTTTCGGCGTCTGCCTGGCGGCAAGCGGCGCGCAGGCCGCCGCCATGGCCCCGGCGGCGCTCGCGGCCCGGGACGACGCCTCGCCCGTGCTCTTCATTTCGGCTTCTCCGGCTGACGAGGCCGCCGATCTCGCGGCCTGCCGCACCGGCGGCGTTTCCTTGCTGTCCTCGGCCACGGCGGCGTCTTTCGTCGTGCAAGCCTCGCATCCGCTCCAAGGCCGGCTGCGGGCCGCCCTGACCCGGATGCTGGCCGGCTCGCGGCGGCCGGCGTTTTTTCGCCTGCTCCCCGGCGACGCGCCGGATGCGCCCGGGGAAGGGGCCTGGACGCCCCTGGACGAGGCCGTCTACCGGCCGCGCTACGCGGATGCGGCGGCCGTGGAGCGGCTGTGGCGCGTCCTGGTGCCGGAGGGCGGCGATTGCACGCCGACCCGCCTGGCCGTGCTGGCCGGGTCCGGGGTGGAGCGGGAGGGGGCCACCCGGCGGCTCGTCGCCTTTGCCGAGCAGTTCGAGATTCCCGTGGCCACCACGGTCCGGGGCAAGGGGGCCTTTCCGGGCGACCATCGGCTGTGTCTCGGCGTCTTCGGCTCGGGCGGCCATGATCCGGCGGCCGGGGCGCTGCTGTCGCCGCGCCTGGAGACCCTGGTGGTCCTCGGCTGCGGCCTGCCCGAGGAAGACGGTCCGGACTGGGAGGGACTGGCCGCGCCTTCGCGCCGGCTGATCCAGGTGGACGCGGACCCCGGCGTCATCGGCCGCGCCTTCGCCGTGGACGTGCCCGTGGCCGGGGACTGCCGCACGGCCCTGACCCTCATGCTGGAGGGCGGTTCGGCCAGGATCAACCGCTTGCGCGCGGGCAACCAGGCCCGCGCCGCCTGGCTGCGCGAGCTGCGGGCCGCGTTTTCGGGCCGCCCGGAGCCGGAGGACCCGGCCGGTGACGAGGCCGCGCCGTCCCCGGCCGCCGTGGCCGCGGCCCTGCGCCGGGCCCTGGACCGGGCGCAGGACGCGTCCCTGG
>JAEWCY010000140.1 GCA_023390395.1 Pseudomonadota bacterium
CGCCCGGAGGACACGGCCGCCGGGCCAGCGGCCCGGCGACGGCGGGGAGGACGCGCCCAGGTGGCCAGGCGCGCCTTGCCCGCATGAGCAGACGCCCGGGCCGCCTTCGCGGCGCGCCGCCCGGGCCAGAGGTTTCCATGGGTTTTGAACGATTGCGCGCCCAAAGCGGCCTGCTCGACGGCCCCCCCGCGCCGCGGCCGCGCTCCGGCGAGGCTCCCCTCGAGATCGTCGAGGGCCTCGACCAAAGGGGCCGGGCGCTCACGCGCTGCGTGGCCATCGAACATCCGCTGACGATCTATCTCAACGCCACTGAAGTCTACACCACCATGACCATGTGCGGGAACCAGGACCTTCTCGCCATCGGCCACCTGCTGAGCCGGCGGCTCCTCACCGAGGCGCAGGCCCTCGAGTCCGTCGCATCCATCGAATGCAACGACGATTTCCAGACCGTCATCGTCAAGACCACCGGCCCGCAGACCATGGAGTCCAAGTCCCTGCGCCGGGTCTCGGCCTCGGGCAAGGGCCTGGGCGACCTTTACTACGACGCCCTGGACCTGCTCGACTCCACGCACCTCGACACCGCGGCCACGGTCAAGGCCTCGTGCCTGATCGGGCTCGACGCCGCCACGCGCGCGCTCACCGACGTGCACGCCAAGACCGGCACCGTGCACGGCTGCGTGCTGTTCGAAAACGGCAAGCCCCTCGTGTGCATGGAGGACGTGGAGCGCCACAACGCCATGGACAAGGTCTCGGGCTACATGTGCGTGCACAGGATTCCGCCCCGGGGCAAGATCCTCTACACCACCGGCCGGCTGACCAGCGAAATGGTGCTCAAGACCGTGCTCATGGGCATCCCCGTCCTGGTCTCCTCCTCGGGCTTCACCGGCTGGGCCGTGGAGCTGGCCCGCCACGCCGACCTGACCCTGGTCGGCTACGCCAAGGACGACGTCTTCCAGGTGCTCGCGAGCCCCTACCGCGTCGTGTTCGACCTGCCCGCCGAAGCCGATGCCTCCCCCCGTTCCGCCGGGGGGCGCAAGGCCGCCCGTCCCCGCCCCGCCCGGGCCAAGGCCGTCTGAAACGCCCGCCGCCTGTGCAATCCCTGCAATTGCAGGGATTGCACTCCTGCATCCCTTGCAGCGCATCACAGCGACACACGTTTATGGATTTGCGTGACAATCCGGGACATTGCCATGCCCGCCCGGGACGGCCCGGCCTGGGCATGGCCTTTGCTAACATAACACCGAAAGCAGCCAAGGAAACGGCCGGACAGCCGTCGCGCCGCAGGACCCGGACGCGGCGGCCCAAGCCGTGGATGCCGGGCAAACGGCCCGCGCGGCCAACAAAAGGAGCATTCGCCATGGAGAGCGTCGTCACCACCTGCCCCTACTGCGGGTGCGGGTGCAGCTTCACCCTCAACGTGGAGGGAGGCGAGATCGTCAGCGCCGTTCCCCAGGTCGACAACGTCGTCAACCTGGGGCGGCTTTGCCTCAAGGGGCGCTTCGGCTTCGATTTCGTGCACCACAAGGACCGGCTGCGCACGCCGCTGGTGCGCAAAAACGGCAAGCTCGAGAAAGCGACCTGGGACGAGGCCTACGGCGTCATCGCCGAACGGTTCGCGGACATCAGGAAAAAGCACGGCCCGGACGCCATCGCCGCCTTCAGTTCGGCCCGCTGCACCAACGAGGAGAACTACCTCCTGCAAAAGCTCATGCGCTCCGTGGTCGGCACCAACAACATCGACCACTGCGCCCGGCTCTGACACGCGCCCACCGTAGCCGGTCTGGCTAAGTCGCTCGGCAGCGGCGCGATGACCAACGCCATCCTCGAACTCAAGGACTTCACCGCCCGCGAGGCCATCTTCGCCATAGGCACCAACGCCACGGACTGCCATCCCCTCATCGGCGTCTACATGCTCGAAGCCAAGGCCCGGGGCGCCAAGCTCATCGTGGCCGACCCCCGCCGCACGGAACTGGCCAAGCACGCCGACATCTGGCTGCGCCACCGCCCGGGCACCGACGTGGCGCTTTTAAACGGCATGATGCACGTCATCCTGACCGAGTCCCTCATGGACCGGGACTTCATCGCCGCGCGCACGGAAAATTTCGACGCCCTGCGCGAAACGGTCCTGGCCTATCCGCCCGAACGCGCCTCGCGCATCACCCACGTTCCCGCCGACAGGATCGCCGCGGCGGCAAGGATGTTCGCCCGGGCGGAAAACGCCGCCACCTACTACACCATGGGCATCACCCAGCACGTCACGGGCGTGGACAACGTGCTGTCCGTGTCCAACCTGGCCCTTTTGACCGGCAACCTCGGCAAGCCCAAGGCCGGCGTCAATCCGCTGCGCGGCCAGAACAACGTCCAGGGCGCCTGCGACATGGGCGCGCTGCCCAACGTCTTTCCCGCCTACCAGCCCGTGACCGACGACACGGTCCGGGAGAAGTTCGAAAAGGCCTGGGGCGCGCCCCTGTCCGGCAAGCCCGGCCTGACCATCCCGGACGTGCTCCACGGCCTGGAGCACGGCAGCGTCAAGGCGCTTTTCATCTTCGGCGAAAACCCCATGCGCAGCGACCCGGACATCAACCACGTCAAGCACTGCATGGAGAACGTGGACTTCTCGCCCGTAAAGGAAGCCCGGTTCATCGTGGTCCAGGACCTCTTCCTGACCGAGACGGCCGAGATCGCCGACGTGGTTCTGCCCGGGGCGTCCTTCGCCGAGAAGGACGGCACCTTCAGCAACACGGAGCGCCGGGTGCAGCGCGTGCGCAAGGCGGTCGCGCCCGTGGGCAAGCCCGACTGGCTGATCCTGACCGAACTGATGCGGGCCATGGGGGCCAAGGCCGACTACGCCGACCCCGAAGCCGTGTTCGACGAGATGCGCGCCCTCGCCCCGAGCTACGCCGGCATCAGCTACGCCCGCCTGGAGCAGGGCGGCCTCGCCTGGCCCTGCCCCGACGAAAGCCATCCCGGCACGCCCATCCTGCACGTGGGCAAGTGCAACCGCGGTCCGGGGCTCTTCTGCGCCGTGGACTTCAAGCCGCCGGCGGAAAACCCCGACGAGAGCTATCCGCTGATCCTCACCACCGGCCGGGTGGGGGCCCACTACCACACCGGCACCATGACCCGGCGCTGCTGGGGCCTGGACGCCGCCCATCCCGAGGAATCCCTGGAGATCCACCCCGAGGACGCCGCACGCCTGGGCATCGGGCACGACGACCCGATCCGGGTCACCACGCGCCGCGGCACGCTCACGACCAAGGCCAACGTGACCACCCGGGTGCCGGTCGGAACGACCTTCATCTCCTTCCACTTCTCGGAGACGCCCGGGAACATCCTGACCAATTCGGCCGCCGACCCCATCGCCAAGACGCCCGAATACAAGGTCTGCGCCGTCCGGGTGGAACGGGCCCGAGCCTAGCCGGCAAAGAGGAGCCGCATCCCATGAACATGAGCACCTTCGTCGTGGCCAACCCGCGCAAGTGCATCGCCTGCAAGGCCTGTGAGATCGCCTGCGCCGTGGCCCACCTCAAGACGACCGTAGCCACGGCCGGGGCGGTGGACGCCCCGTTCCAGCCGCGCCTTTCCCTCGTGCAGACGCCGCTTCTGGCCATGCCCGTGCAATGCCGCCAGTGCGAGGACGCGCCTTGCGCCAACATCTGCCCGACCAAGGCCATCACCCGCCAGGACGGGGCGGTGGTCGTGGACACCGACCGTTGCTTCGGCTGCAAGAGCTGCATGCTGGCCTGCCCCTTCGGGGCCATGGACATGGCGGCCGCAGGCGGCGAGGCCCCGGAGGCCGCCGCCCCGGCCAAGCCGCGCAGCGTGGCCCACAAATGCGACCTGTGCGCCGGCCGCCCCGGCGGCCCGGCCTGCGTGGAGGCCTGCCCGGCCCTGGCCTTCGTGGTGGTCCGGCCTGACGCACTGCAAAAAACCGTGGCCGAGCGCCGCCGAGCCTGCGCCGCCCCGCTTTCGTAGACCCCAGCCGCGCGCATCCGGGAGCGGTCGCCCCGCCGTTCCCCTTGCCCGCGCCGTTGCCGGCCTCCGCCGGCCAAAGCCCCCTGCCGGACGCCGGCAGGGGGCTTGTTTCTGGACCGCCCGGCCGGGCGGCGTCCCACGGACGCAACGCCCGTGCATGCAAGCCATGCAGGCATTGCAAGGCCGTTGCATGTCGGCGGATAAAAAGCGTGTCTCTCCAACCAGCTTGAATTTCGAAGATTCTACCAGGCGCTTCCATGGCATGGATCATGCTTTTTGAAAAAAAAGAAAGCGACGGTCCATGCGGCGCCGCAGGGCCCTGTCCGTCCGGACGTCGCCGATCGTGATCGTCGTCATCCTCCACTGCAGAGACCCCAAGGAAGGATCGTCATGAACAACTTTCTCATCGCCAACCCGGACAGGTGCATCGGCTGCCGCACCTGCGAGATCGCCTGCGTGCTGGCGCACTCGGCCGAGGACGCGCTGGTCGCCGGCACCATCGACCAGCACTTCACCCCGCGCCTGCGCGTGATCAAGACGGCCACGGTCAGCGCTCCGGTGCAGTGCCGCCAGTGCGAGGACGCGCCCTGCGCCAACGTCTGCCCGACCAAGGCCATCGTGAACAAGGACAACACCATCCAGGTGGTGCCCGAGGCCTGCATCGGCTGCAAGAGCTGCATGATGGCCTGCCCCTTCGGCGTGATGGACATCGTGCCCCAGCTGCTCGGGAACTACACCCTCAAGCAGACGGCCCTCAAGGTCCAGGACGACGAGGGCGAGCGTTCCAAGGACAAGTTCGTCGCCCTCAAGTGCGACCTGTGCATCGGACGCGCCGAAGGCCCGGCCTGCGCCGGCGTCTGCCCCACCGAGGCCTTCCGGCCCGTGCTCGGCAAGGCCATGAGCGCCAGCGTGGCCAACAAGCGAAAGGCGCGCGTCGCGGAGCTCTCGGGCCTTTCGCTCAACCAGTAAACCGCGAGTCGAGGAGGTTTGGCACATGGCCAAGAAGGTACTCACCGTCTGCCCGTACTGCGGGGCGGGCTGCCGCCTGTTCCTGCTGGTCGAGGACGGCAAGGTGGTCGGCGCCGAGGGCGCGCCCGGCCGCACCAACGAGGGCACGCTGTGCCTCAAGGGGCGCTACGGCTGGGACTATCTCAACGACACCCAACGCCTGACCAAGCGGCTCACCCAGCCGCTTCTGCGCAACAAGAGCGGCGAACTCGCGGGCGTGTCCTGGGACGAGGCCATTGGCTTCGTGGCGGACAAGCTCACGGCCATCAAGAAGAAGCACGGACCGGACGCCATCATGTGCACCGGCTCCGCGCGCGGCCCCGGAAACGAAGCCAACTACGTCATGCAGAAATTCACCCGCGCAGTGATCGGCACCAACAATATCGATCACTGCGCCCGGGTCTGACACGCTCCCTCCGTGGCCGGTCTGGCCTACACAGTTGGAGACGGGGCAATGTCCAATAGCGTTCCGGAAATAGAAGACGCCAAATGCCTGTTCATATTTGGCTACAACGCGGCCGATTCGCACCCCATCGTGGCCCGGCGCATCATCAAGGCCAAGGAAAAGGGCTGCAAGATCATCGTGACCGACCCGCGCCGCACCGAGGCGGCGCGCATCTCCGACCTGTGGCTGCCGATAAAAAACGGCACCAACATGGCGCTCGTCAACGCCTTCGCCAACGTGCTCATCACGGAAGGCCTTTATGACAAGGACTACGTGGCCAAGTACACGGAAGGCTTCGAGGCCTACCAGGAGATCGTGCTCAAGTACACGCCGGAATACGCCGAGACCATCACCGGCGTGCCGGCGACGGACATCCGCAAGGCCATGCGCATCTACGCCGGCGCGGCGGGGTCCTTCATCCTGTGGGGCATGGGCGTGACCCAGTACGGCCAGGCCGTGGACGTGGTCAAGGGCCTTTCGGGCCTGGCGCTCATGACCGGCAACTTCGGCAAGCCGAGCGTCGGCTGCGGCCCGGTGCGCGGCCAGAACAACGTCCAGGGCACCTGCGACGTCGGCTGCCTGCCCAACGTCTACCCCGGCTACCAGTCGGTCACCGACGACAAGATCCGGGAGAAGTTCGAGAAGGCCTGGGGCGTGCCGCTGTCGCCCAAGGCCGGCTTGACCATGACCATGGTCCCGCAACTGGCCCACGAGGGCAAGATCAAGGCGTTCTACATCTTCGGCGAGGACCCGGTGCAAAGCGACCCGGACGCCGGGCACATGCGCCACACCCTCGACCACCTGGACCTGGTGGTGACCCAGGACATCTTCTTCAACAAGACGTCCATGCACGCCCACGTCGTGCTGCCGGCCACCGCCTGGGGCGAGCACGAGGGCGTCTACTCCACCTGCGACCGGGGCTTCCAGCACTTCAACAAGGCCGTGGAGCCCAAGGGCGACGTCAAGCCCGACTGGGAGATCATCTCCATGGTCGCCACGCGCATGGGCTACCCCATGCACTACAACAACACCGAAGAGATCTGGAACGAGATGATCGCCCTGTGCCCGAAGTACGTCGGCGCGACCTACGAGATGCTCGACAAGTACGGCAGCATCCAGTGGCCCTGCCCCACCGTCGGCCATCCCGGCACGCCGTACCTGTT
This sequence comes from Pseudomonadota bacterium, assembly GCA_023390395.1. Taxonomy (GTDB): domain Bacteria; phylum Desulfobacterota; class Desulfovibrionia; order Desulfovibrionales; family Desulfovibrionaceae; genus Solidesulfovibrio. Next base: position 6,592 of record JAEWCY010000140.1, read on the forward strand.
CTCGGGCAACGTGTTCAACACGCCGAGCACCAAGGGGAATCTCTTCGCCGCCGAGTGGCGTCCGCCCAAGGAGCTGCCGGACGAGGAGTATCCGCTCATCCTGTCCACGGTGCGCGAGGTCAGCCACTACTCGGTGCGCACCATGACCGGCAACTGCGCCGGCCTGCAAAGCGTGGCCGACGAGCCCGGCTACATCCAGATGAGCGTGGCCGACGCCGAGGCCATGGACCTCGAGGAGAACGAACTGGTCTGGATCTCCTCGCGGCGCGGCAAGGTCATGGCCAGGATCATGCCCTCCGAGCGCATCAACAAGGGCACGGTCTACATGACCTACCACTGGTGGGTCGGCTCGTGCAACGAACTGACCATCGACAACCTCGACCCCGTCTCCAAGACGCCGGAATACAAGTTCTGCGCAGCCAAGGTGGAGAAGGTCGCCGACCAGGCCTGGGCCGAGCAGTACGTGAAGGACGAGTACGCGCGCCTGCGCGCCCGCATGGGCTGCCAGACGGCCGCGCCGGCCGCCGCGGCCGAAGCGGCGGCGAACGCGAACTGACGACCGGCATTTGACGGCCCCGGACGGCGCGGGGGCCTGCATCGCATCCTGCAGGCCCCCGCCCGTCCCTATCACCAACACGACGCATGCAAACGGAGCCGCCATGTTCAGACCTTGGACCATCGACCGGGGACCGGCGCGGACAGTCGGCAAAAGCGCCCCGGACAGCCGGCGGGAAGCCCGCCCCGACGTCCCCGTGATCTGCATCGTGGCCGGCCGGTCCAACACCGGCAAGACCACGCTCATGGAGGGCCTCATCGACGAACTGACCCGGCGCGGCCACCACGTCGGCGCGGTCAAAAGCGACTGCCACGGCTTCGACATGGACGTTCCGGGCAAGGACTCCTGGCGCTTCGGCCGGGCCGGGGCCCGGGCCACGGCCGTGGTCGGGCCGGGCCGCTTCGCCGTGATCCAGCGCACCGAGGCCAAAAGCGAGCTCGACGCGGTGGCGGCGCTCATGCGCGACGTGGACATCATCCTGGCCGAGGGCTTCAAGCATTCCGACAAGCCCAAGATCGAGGTGGTGCGCCAGGCCATGGGGGACACGCTGGTCTCCCGGGCGGCGGACCGCATCGCCCTGGTCACGGACGTGGACTGGGGAGCCGTTTCCACGCCCGTGTTCGGCCTGGACGATTACCCGGCCATCGCCTCCTTCCTCGTGGACGCCTATCTGCGGCCCCGCGACTGACGCGTTCCGGGCCCTGCGTCCCGGTGCGCCGATGCTTTTCGGACGCGCGCCGGGAGAGACAAGGGCCAAGACGGCCCGCTTGCAGGACGCAAGGGAAGCGGGGAAAGGGAAAAACCCGGCCGGCCTCAGGCCATGGCCGGGACGCGGGCGTCGGGACGCGCCTGCGCCGCCAGGCGGCCAAGCGCGGCGTTGCGGTCGACCAGGCCGGCGAACCGGCCGTCCCGGTCGAGGACCAGCAGGAGCTTGGTCCGTTTCTCCGCGAAAAGCCGCAGCATCGGCTCCAGGGTCGCATCGACGTACACGGCCGGCAGCTCGCAGCGGGAGGCGTTGCGGGCCGTGCCCACCGCGTGCACGTCCTTGGAAACGTCGCCCGAGAACACGGCCACGAGGATTTCCACGAGTTCCGGCTTGTTGCAGCCGAGGCACTGCTCGAGCAGCCCCCGGTCCGAGACCACGCCCACGGGCTGGCCGCCGGCGTCCACCACCACGGCCAGACGGCGCGGGGCGGCCATGATGCGGGCCAGGACTTCGGGCAGGGGAAGCCCCGGCGGCACGGTGGGCACGGCGTCGGCCAGGAGGTCGCCGGCGCGCACGGCCCGCTGCCCGAGCGGCACGTCGAGCCGGGAAAGCAGGTCCGCCCGGCCGACGATGCCGGCCAGGTCGCCGACGTCGTCGAGGACCGGCATCCGCTTGAAGCCCCCGGCGACCAGGCGGGAAAGGGCCTCGGCCAGGGGCGTCTTGACGTTGAGGGCCTCGGCCGAGGCGGTCATGACGTCGCGCACGAGCAGCCCGGCCCGGGTAAGCGGCCCCAGGCACGGCTCCAGGAAGCGCCGGGGCAGCAGGGCCAACAGGTCCAGGCGAAGCGCCAACCCGGCCCGGTGCAGCAGGTCGCCGCCCGTGAGCATGCCGGCCAGGCGGCCGCCGTCCATGACCGGCGCGGCGGTCACGCCGCGTTCGAGGAGCCGCTCGACCGCCTGGGCCAGCGGCATGTCGGGGGGGAGCGTGCAGACCTCGGCCCGCATGACGTCGCGCACGCGCGGCGACGTGCAAAAAATCGCCTGCGCCCGCTCCACCACCAGCGTTCCCTCGCGCACGGCGGCCCTGGCCAGGGGCACGAAGGCGGCGACGCGCTCCGGCAGGTCCACGATCTCCACCACCGCCGGCAGGTCCTCGGACAGGCGCAGGAGCCTGGACGTGCGCACCAGGCAGTTGCCGCCGAAGCCCAGGACGCCCCGGTACACCGTGGCCCCGGCCATGCCCCGCCGCCGGGCCTCCTCCACGAGCCATTCGTAGAGGGGGCGGCCCTCGTGCCGCGCGGCCTGGCCGACGTAGACGCGCAGGATGCTCGCTTCGGTCATGGAAGTCATGGCGTTCGTCCTTGTTGCGGTGGCGGAGCCTCGGCAGCCTGGGGAAGCAAGGGTCATGCCAGGGGGAGGACGCGTCCGGACCGGAGCGGGACACGGGAAACGGCCGCCCTCCCCTTTCGGGCCATGCTCCTGGACGCAGCAGCCAGAAGAAATAAATTACATAAAATCAACATCTTATCCTGAGACATTCCGACCAAAAGTTTCCCTGGCGGACTCGCGTCCCGCACGCCGACGACCGGGTGTCGAGGCCGGTCCATCGCCCGGCTTTGCACGCCCGGGCCGGAACAAATAAATCGCTAATTATAACAGAAAGCTATGCAACGTTGCATGCAATTGCACGGCTGCATGCCCGGCGCGGGCGGTCCGGGCGGGTCCGCCGCCCTGGGGCCGGCCTTCCGTCGACGCCGGCCGCAGCGTTCCAAGCGGCCCCGCGCCTGCCTTTCCCCGGCCGGGCCGCCGCCGGGAAGGCCGGCCGCCGGCCGGGGACGGGATGCCGCGCCGGCCCCTTGGCCTGCTTCTTGCTGCCTACGCCACGCACGCGGCCACAGCGCGACGAGGTGGGACAACGACCGGCCGGCGGCCCGGGCCGCGGCCGCGGCCGGCGAAACGACATCGGGCGCGTCCCCGTCCCTGGCGGGGGGCGGGGACGCGAGCCGCGAGAGGCAGCCATGCGCAGCGTTTGCGTGCAAGAGGCCCAGGGCATGGTCCTTTGCCACGACATCACCCGCATCGTGCCGGGCGAGGGCAAGGGGCCGGCCTTCCGCAAGGGCCATGTCGTCACGGACGCGGACATCCCGGTCCTGCTTGGCCTCGGCAAGGAGCACATCCACGTCTGGGAGCCGGGGGAGAACGCCGTGCACGAGGACGAGGCCGCCCTGGCCATCGCCGCGGCCCTGGCCGGCGAGGGCGTGCGCATCGGCCAACCCTGCGAGGGCCGCGTGAACCTCACGGCCGACCGCCAGGGCCTGCTCGCCGTGGACAAGGACGCCCTGCGACGCCTGAACAGCGTGGAGGAGGTCACCATCGCCACCCTGCACGGCGACGTCGCCGTGCCGCCGGGCAAGGTGCTGGCCGGAGCCCGGGTGGTGCCCCTGGCCGTGGCCCGCGACCGGCTCGACCGGGTGGCGGCCGTGACGGCCGAGACCGGACCGGTGGTGTCGGTGCTCCCCTTCCGGCCCTTGCGCGTGGGCGTGGTCACCACGGGCAGCGAAGTCTACCACGGCCGCATCGCGGACCGGTTCGGCCCGGTGCTGCGCCGCAAGTTCTCGGAACTGGGCAGCGCGGTCACGCGCCAGATCATCGTGCCCGACGACCTCGACATGATCGTGCGGGCCGTGTCCTGGCTGCTGGACGAAGGGGCGCAGATGATCGCGGTCACGGGCGGCATGTCCGTGGACGCCGACGACCTCTCCCCCACCGCCATCCGGTCCCTGGGCGGCGACATCGTCACCTACGGCTCGCCCACCTTTCCCGGGGCCATGTTCATGCTGGCCTACGTGGGCCAGGTTCCCGTGGTGGGCCTGCCGGGCTGCGTCATGTACCACGAGGCCAGCATCTTCGACCTGACCGTGCCCCGCATCCTGGCCGGCAAGCGCCTGGCGCGCGCCGACATCGTGGAGCTCGGCTACGGCGGGCTTTGCGCCATGTGCCCGCAATGCCGGTTCCCGGACTGCGGCTTCGGCCGTCACTGAGCCGGGGAGGCAGTCACAAAATACAATACATTAATATATATAAATAAAAACAATACCACATGGAATTGATAAGGGTATCGGGATCAGGTAGCATCCCGGGAAAGCGTTCACGTCGCAGCCAAGAGCGCGAGAGGCGCCGGTGAACAGCAGCAAGATCGACTCGTTCTACAACTTCCTGCGCCGCAAGCCGCCCAAGGGGCCGCCTTCGGCCCGGGAGAGCGACCAGTTCCACATCCTGGTGGAGCAGTCCTCCGACGGCATCATGGTCACGGACAGGGACTGGGTGCTGCTCGACGTCAACACCAGCGGCTGCCTGATCTTCGGCTACGATCGGCCGGACCTGCAGCGCCGGGCCTTCGGCGAGCTGGTGGCCGGCGAGGAGCTGCCCAAGCTCGAGCTGATCGGCAAGGCCCTGCGCACCGGCGACTCGGTGCTGTGCTCCCTCAACTGCCGCCGCCGGGGCGGCTGCTCCTTCCCGGCCCAGGTCAACCTGCGGCCCCTGATGGACGGCCGCATCCAGATCATCCTGCGCGACATGACCCAGAAGGGCCGGATGCAGGCCCGGCTGGAAGCCAGCGAGGCCCGCTACCGGGCCATCGTCGAGGACCAGACCGAGTTCATCCGCCGCTTCAAGCCCGACCTGACGCTCACCTACGTCAACCCGGCCTTTTGCAAGTATTTCGGCAAGAACCAGTTCGAGCTGCTCGGCAAGAGCTTTCTGGATCTCGTGCCGCCCGAGGACCACGCCTCGGTGTCGCGCCAGGTCCGGGAGCTGAGCCGGGACCGGCCCGTGGCCGTGGCCGAGCGCCGGTCCGTGCACGCCGGCGACGAGGAGCGCTGGCAGCAGTGGGTCAACCGGGCCATCTTCGACGACGCCGGCACGATCATCGAATACCAGTCCGTGGGCCGCGACATCACGGAGCAAAAGCGCATCGAGCGCCGGCTCAAGGAAAGCGAGGTCCGCTACCGGGCCATCGTCGAGGACCAGACCGAGCTTATCCGCCGCTTCCGGCCCGACCTGACGCTCACCTACGTCAACCCGGCCTTTTGCAAGTATTTCGGCAAGACCGAGGGGGAGCTGCTCGGCAAGAGCTTCCTGGCCCTGTTCCCCGTCGAGGACCACGGCGTCATCCGCCGCCAGATCGAGGACCTGTCCGCCAAGCACCCCGTGGCCGAGGCCGAGCGCCGGTGGCGCGGGACCGGCGGCGAGCGCTGGCAGCTGTGGGTCAACCGGGGCATCTGCGACGACTCGGGCGCGATCGTCGAGTACCAGTCCGTGGGCCGCGACATCACGGAACAAAAGGTCATCGAGCGGCGGCTGACCGAAAGCGAGGCCCGCTACCGGGCCATCGTCGAGGACCAGACCGAGTTCATCCGCCGCTTCAAGCCCGACCTGACGCTCACCTACGTCAACCCGGCCTTTTGCCGCTACTTCGGCCGCCGCGAGCGGGAACTGCTGGGCAAGAGCTTCCTGGCGCTCATACCCGACGAGGACCACGACCTGGTGCGCGCCCAGATCCGGGCCCTTTGCATCTCCCAGCCCGTGGGCGTGGCCGAGCGGCGCACCGTCATGCAAAACGGCGAGGAACGCTGGCAGCACTGGGTCAACCGGGCCATCTTCGGCGAGGACGGCGAGATCGTGGAATACCAGTCCGTGGGCCGCGACATGACCGCCTACAAGCGCATGGAGGAGCAGCTTAAAAAAAGCGAGAGCCGCTACCGGGCCATCGTCGAGGACCAGACCGACCTCATCCGCCGCTTCACGCCGGACGGCACCCTGACCTTCGTCAACAGCGCCTTCTGCCGCTTCTACCAGAAGGACTTCACCGAGATCCTGGGCAGCAACTTCGAGTCGCTCATCCCGCCCCAGGACCGGGAGCGCATCGCCAACCAGATCTATTCCCTGACCCCGGAAACGCCCACCTGCATCACCGAGCCGCGCTACTACAAGCCCGACGGCACCCTGAGCTGGCTGCAGTACGTCAACCGGGGCATCTACAACAGCAAGGGCGAGGTCATCGAATACCAGTCCGTGGGCCGCGACATCACCGCCCAGAAAGAGGCCGAGACCAAGGTCCAGGAGGCCCGCGAGGCCATCGAGCGCGCCACCCGGGTCACCACCCTGGCCGTCATCGGCGGCGGCATCGCCCACGAGATCAACCAGCCCTTAAACGCCGTGAAGATCCTCGTCGGCACCCTGTCCTACCTCATCAAAAACGGAAAGGACGCCGTGCCGGACAGCATCACCCAGGGCCTGAACGACATCGGCGAGCAGATCGACCGCATCGACGCCATCGTCAACCACCTGCGGCTTTTTCTGCGCAAGAGCCAGAACTTCGAGTACATCCCCTGCAACCTCAACGAGATCGTGGAGACGGCCCTGGCCCTGGTGGCCAACCAGCTCTTCTCCAAGCGGATACGGGTCAAAAAGCTCCTCGCCCCGACCCTGCCCCCGATATGCGGCTCGTCCGTGCGCTTCGAGGAGATCGTGCTCAACCTCATCATGAACGCCGTGGACGCTCTGGAAGGCATCGACAAGCGCCGCAAGATCACCATCCAGACCTGGGCCGAGGAGGACGGCGTCCACCTGGTGGTCTCGGACACCGGCCGGGGCGTCGCGCCGGAAGTGGCGGAAAAGATCTTCGAGCCCTTCTTCTCCACCAAGAAGCAGGGCGCCAACATGGGCCTTGGCCTGTCCATCGTCCATTCCATCGTCGTGGCAAGCAACGGCACCATCAGGATCGAGAACCTTCCCGGCGGCGGAACGGCGGTGTCGGTCCGCCTGCCGGCGGCCCGGGACGGGGCGGAAGACGGGGCGTGCTGCCGCGAGGCGGCGGAGCTCGCCCGGCAGTAGCCCGCAAAGGACGCGGAACATGCGCATATTGCTGGTCGACGACGAGATGCAGGGCCGCAAGTACCTGGCCAACTACCTGACGCTGCTCGGCCACGAGGTCACCCAATGCCAGTCCGCCGAGGAAGCCATCGAGGTGCTGGCCGAGGCCCGCTTCCACATGGTCCTGTCCGACATCAAGATGGAAGGCCAGTCCGGCATCGACCTGGTGCGCCACATCAAGAAGAGCGCCAAGGCCGACCAGCCGGACATCGTGCTCTACACCGGCTTCATCGACATCGAGCTGGCCATCGGGGCGCTGCGGGCCGGGGCCTACGACTACCTCACCAAGCCCATCAATTTCGACGAGCTCGGGGCCATCCTGGACCGGGTGGCCGAGCACCAGGAGCTGGTCCGGGAAAACGCCCTGCTCACCGACCATTTCGACGACGAACTGCGGGCCGCGGCCGCGGACAAGGACCGGGAGCTGGCCGAGGTCCACGCCATGCTGGCCAAGCAGGCCGGCATCGAGAACCTCCTGCTCTTCTCCAAGCCCATGCGCGAGGTGATCCGCCAGGCCGAGCAGTACCACACCGACCGGTCCATCCCGGTGCTCATCCAGGGCGAGACCGGGGTCGGCAAGGAGATCGTGGCCAAGGTCATCCACTACGGCGACGACCGGGAGGCCCGGCCCTTCATCGACATCAACTGCACGGCCATCACCCCGAGCCTGTTCGAGAGCGAGCTGTTCGGCTACGAGGGCGGCTCGTTCAGCGGCGGCTATTCGCGCGGCCAGAAGGGCAAGCTGGACATGGCCGCCGGGGGGTCGCTTTTTCTCGACGAGATCGCCGAGATCCCGGTGGAGCTGCAGGCCAAGCTCCTGCGCGTGCTGGAGGAGAAGCATTTCTACCGGGTGGGGGGGCTTAAGAAGATCCAGACCGACATCCGGGTCATTTCCGCCACCAACCTGGATTTCGACGAGCGCATCAAGTCCGGGCTTTTTCGCCGCGACCTCTACTACCGGCTCAAGGTGGGCCACATCTACGTGCCTCCCCTGCGCGAGCGCCAGGAGGACATCCTCAACATGGGCCTGGCCTACCTCCAGATCTTTTCCCGCAAGCGCGGCAAGCGCTTTTGCCGCATAAGCGACGCCGCCGCCGAGGTGCTCGTCTCCTACCACTGGCCGGGCAACGTCCGCGAGCTGCGCAACGCCATGGAATGGGTCTCCTTCATGTTCGACGACGAGGAGCTGCGCGTCGAGCATTTCGGCCGGCTGCTCAACAAGGCCGCCCCGGCCGACGGCGAGCCGCGCAACCTCGCCGAGGCCCGGCCCGTGGCCCGCAAGCGCCTGGAGCGCGCCGTCCAGGACGACCACATGACCGACGCCGTGGAACAGGCCCTGGAGCGCTTCCACGGCAACAAGACCCAGGCGGCCCGCTTTCTCGGCATCTCCATCCGCACCCTCTACTACCGCCTGGAACGGGCGCGCAAGGAGCCGGCCAAGGCCCAGGGGAGCTGACCGGACCCCAGCCCCCCTGCAATTGCAGGCCATGCAATTGCACGCCGTGCAGCCGGTCGCGCCCGACCGCCCCGCCGGCCCCTCCCACGCCAGTCCGGGAGGGGCCGGCTTTTTTTCATGTCCAGCCAACAAGCCGAAATCGCACAATTTCTTGAAAACATGCTCCGCCGGCCCGCTGCCGGCCCCGGGCCGGAACGGATGTTGCTTTGTCCCGGTCCAGGTTGTGCCGCCATCGGCGGCGGGCCGGCCCGGCCTTCCTCCTGCCGGCCGGCCCGCCGCCGAAAAACCGGCCGGGGACCCCGTCCCCGGCAGGCACGACGGTGGGAGCGCGCCATGGCTTCGAAGCTCGAAACGGTGCAGCAGGAGTTGCTGGAGGTCGTGCGGACCGCCGGCACGGAACGGATTCCCCTGGAGCAATGCTGGCAACGCGTGCTGGCGGAAGACGTCGCCGCGGACATGGACTTCCCCCCCTTCGACCGCTCTCCCCTGGACGGCTACGCCGTGGTCGCCGCCGAGGTCGAGGCGGCCGGCCGGGAACGGCCGGTGGTGCTGCGCGAGGTGGAGAGCGTGGCCGCCGGCGAGGTGCCGCGCCAGGTCGTGGTCCCGGGCACGGCCTGCCGCATCATGACCGGCGCGCCCCTGCCCGAGGGGGCCACGGGCGTGGTCAAGCTCGAGGACACGGTGCGCCTGGGCCGGCGCATCCATATTTTGAGCGGCGCGGGCGCGGCCCGCAACATCTGCCGGCGCGGCGAGGAGATCGCCGCGGGCGAGGTGGCCGTGGCCGCGGGCACGCTGCTCAATTCCGGGGCCATGGGCACCCTGGCCCTGCTCGGCCGGGCCCGGCCCCTGGTCCACCGGCGGCCCCGGGTCGGCATCATCGTCACCGGCAGCGAACTGGCCACGGTGGACGACGCCCTGCCGCCGGGCAAAATCCACGACTCCAACAGCTACATGCTCGGGGCGCAGGTGCGCGACGCCGGGGCCGAGCCCGTGCTCTTCGGCGTCATCCGCGACGACGTGAGCGCCATCTGCGCCGTCATCGAAAAAGCCGGCGACTGCGACATGGTCATCACCACGGGCGGCGTGTCCGTGGGCGACTACGACCTGGCCCGGCTCGTCTTTACGCGCCTTGGCATCGCCCCCTTGTGCGAGCGGGTGGACATGAAGCCCGGCATGCCGGTCCTGGCCGGATTGCTGGCCGACCGGCTCGTGGTCGGCCTTTCGGGCAACCCGGCCGCGGCCAGCATCGCCTTCGAGCAGATCATCCGGCCGCTTCTGCTCAAGATGGGCGGCCGCAAGGCCTGGTGGCGGCAGAGCGCGCGCGGCACCATGACCAAGGGCTTCGCCAAGGGCTCAGGGGCCAGGCGGTTCGTCTGGGCCTACAGCTGGCTCGGCGAGGCCGGGCTTTTGGTCGAACCACTGCCCCTGCAGGGCAACGGCATGCTCAAGTCCGCCATCGCCGCCAATTCCCTCATCGCCGTGGAAGCGGGCAGCCCGCCCATCGGCGCGGGCGAGAACATCGAAGTCATCCTGTTGCACTGAGCCGGGCGGACGGCGCGCGGGCGGGCCCGTCGCCGTCCGCCAATTTCATACCGTTTTAGGCTGCAATAGACCACGGAGGCCGCCATGACCGCACCCCAGCCCCAGCCGGCGCATCGCCTCGAACTGGCCCCCAACCCGGCCGACCCCTCCCTTTCCCGGGCCGTTCCCGCCCTGGACCAGGACGGCGAGCCGATCAGCCTGTGGGCCGTCGCCGAGCGCATGCTGACCGTTTTTTTAAACGGCCGCGAGATCGTCACGGTCATGACCGTGGGCGACAACGCCGGCTACCTGGCCCTGGGCTTTCTGCTCAACCAGCGCCTGCTCGAACCCGGCGACAGGGTGCGCGGCGTCAGGCACGACCCGGAGTGCGGCACGGTCATGGTCGAGGCCGACCTCCTCCCCCGGCCCGAGCTCGGCCCCATGCGCCGCATCCACACCTCGGGCTGCGCCGTGGGCACGCTCTTCGGCGGGGTCATGGAGTCCCTGGACGACATCAAGCTGCCGGCCGCGCCGCCCGTGCGCGGCGCCTGGCTGCGCACGCTGGGCTACAAGATCGACACCCTGGAGACGCTGCACCGCAAGACCGGCTCCATCCACCGCTGCGTGCTGTGCCGGCAGGACCAGCTGCTGGCCTACGTGGAGGACGTGGGACGCCACAACGCCCTGGACGCCCTGGCCGGGTTCATGTTCCTCCATGGCGTCGATCCCGTGGACAAGATCATCTACACCACGGGCCGGCTCACCAGCGAGGTGGTCATCAAGACCGTGATCATGGGCGTGCCCGTGCTGGTCTCCCGGGGCGGCTTCACCGCCCTTGGCGTCGAGCTGGCCCAGAAAACCGACCTGACGCTGATCGGCCGCTGCCGGGGGCGCTATTTCCAGGCCCTGTCGGGCAGCGGGCGCATCCTCTTCGACGCCCCGTCCCCGGCCAAGGGAGTCTGAGGCCGCTGCCTGGTTTGACGCGCCGCGCGGGCCGGCGTATCCGGAAAGCATGCTCCGTTGCGGCCCTTCAGGCGAAGGGCTCCGCCGACGGAGCGTCGCGCCCGCTCGTTGCGGGGCGGCCCCGACGCCAGGAGCAGCCATGCCCGAGCGACTTCCTTCCCTTTTCGTCTCCCACGGCGCGCCGACGCTCTTTCTGGAGCCCCAGCCCGCCAGGACCTTCCTGCAACGGCTGGGGGCGGCCCTGCCCCGGCCCGAGGCCGTCCTTTGCGTCTCGGCCCACTGGACCACGGCCCGCCCCACGGTGACCCTGGCCGCGCACCCGGAGACCATTCACGATTTTTCCGGCTTCCCCGAGGAGCTTTACGCCGTGCGCTATCCCGCGCCGGGCGCGCCCGGGCTGGCCCGACGCGTGCTCTCCCTGCTCGAAGCGGCGGGCGTCCCGGCCTCGGGCGACCCGGCGCGCGGCCTCGACCACGGAGCCTGGGCGCCGCTTGGGCTCATGTATCCCGAGGCCGACGTGCCCGTGGTGCAGCTCTCCGTGCAGCCGGGCCTGTCGCCTCGGGAACATCTGGCCGTGGGGCGGGCCCTCGCCCCCCTGGCGCGGGAGGGCGTGCTGGTCCTTGGCAGCGGCGGCGCGACGCACAACCTCCGCGACGTCCGCTGGGACGCCCCGGACGCGCCCCCGCCGCCCTACGTGCGCGCCTTCGACGACTGGCTCAAGGCGGCCGTGCTCGAAGGGCGCACGGAAGCGCTGGCCGCCTATGCGGACCAGGCCCCTTACGCCGGGCGCAACCACCCCACGCCGGAACATTTCCTCCCGCTTTTCGCCCCGCTGGCCATGGGCGGGACGGCGCGCCTGGCCCACGATTCCTTCTGCCTCGGCGTGCTTTCCATGGCGGCCTTCCTGTGGGAGCCTTGAGTTCCCGCAACCACCCGCAAGGAGGCCGGACCATGCCGGGCCGAAACATCGAGGACCGCGCCTGCGGCGCGCTCATGGGGGCTTTCGTCGGCGACGCGTTGGGCCTGGGGCCCCACTGGTACTACGACCTGGACGCCCTGCGCCGCGACTACGGCGACTGGATCGACGGCTACACCGACCCCAGGCCCGGGCGCTACCACGAGGGCCTGCGCGCCGGGCAGCTCTCCCAGGCCGGCTTCCTGCTGGCGCTGACCCTGGAATCCCTGGTCTCGCGCGGCGGCTACGACCGCGAGGACTTCTGCCGCCGCCTGGACGAGGACCTCTTTCCCCTGCTCGACGGCACGCCGGTGAGCGGACCGGGCAACTACACCAGCCAGTCCATCCGCGAAGCCTGGCGGCGGCGCGTGACCCTGGGCCTGTCCTGGGACAGGACCGGAGGTCCGGCCGACACCACCGAAGCCATCGAGCGCGCCCTGGCCATCGCCGTGCGCTACGCCGCCCGCCCGGCCGAACTGGCCGCCCACGTCGCGGACAACACGGCGCTCACCCAGTCCGATCCCCTGGTCGTGTCCCTGACCGTGGCCTACTGCGCCGTGCTCGGTCAGCTCGTGGCCGGACGCAGGCTCGACGCGGACCTGTCGGACCGGCTCATGCACCTGGTCAAGACCGGGGAGCTGCCCTTCCACGCCGTCACCCGCGACGACCTCCAGCCGCCGCGCCCCGGCGATCCGGACCCGCCCCGGGCCGGGCGCTTCGCCTCGCCCGACGCCCTGCTCTCCCCGTCCTACATGGCCCGGGCGGCGGCCGATCCGGACATCCGCATCGAGCCGGCCTGGAAGGTCTCCCTCGTCTACGGCATGCCCTGCGCCATCTACCACCAGCTCCCGGCCGCCTACTACCTGGCCGCCCGGTTCCACGACGACTTCGAAGCGGCGGTGCTCCATTCCGTCAACGGCGGCGGCCAGAACCAGGCGCGCACGATCCTCGTCGGCGCGCTTGTCGGCGCGCAGACCGGGCTGTCGGGCATCCCCGGGCGGTTTCTGGACGGGCTGGAGCAAGGCGGGCGGCTGCTCGAACTGAGCGAAGCCCTGGCCGCCGCCGTGGTGGAATAGGGGCGGGAAGCCCGCCGGCTAGAGGCTCTCGTAGTAGTTCTTGAGGAGCAGGGCGTCGTTTTCGAGTTCCGGGCTTTCGCACACGACGCAGCCCTTGGCCCCGTGATCGCGCAGGGCCCTGAGGCAGGCCTTGTAGTCGAAGTCGCTTTCCAGAAGCGGCAGGTGGTTCTTTTCGCCCTTGGGGCCGTAGGCGATGCCGCTGACGTGGATGTGCAGGTCGGCCAGGGCCTCGGGGCCGAGGCGCTGGCCGACGCGATCCAGAATCCGCGAGAAATCGTCGCGGCTCTTGAGCGCCCCGCCGTCCCTGGCGTGCAGATGGGAAAAGTCGATGCAGGGCTTGCAGGCGGCGATCTCGCCGCAAAGGGCCACGATCTCCTCGAGCGAACCGAACTGGGTGGCCTTGCCCGTGGTCTCCAGGCGGTAGTCCACGCCCAGGCTCGGCAGCAGGCGCAGGTTGTCCCGGATGGCGGCGTAGGCGTCGCTTGCGGAGCTGCCGAGGTAGAAGCCGGGATGGAAGACCAGGCTGCGCCCGCTGACGCTGCGTAGGGCCTCGGCGGCCTTGACGATGCGCGCCCGGGACTGGTCCCGTTTCTCGGGCTCCACGGCATTGAGGTTGATGAAATAGGAGGCGTGGGCGGAGAGATAGAGGCCGTGCGCCTCCTTGGCGGCCAGGACGGCGGCGCGGTTTTTGTCCGTGACGTTGACCGAGCGCACGAAGGGCAGCTCCATGGCGTCGAGGCCAAGGGCGTGCAGATAGGCGATACCGCCGGCGTAGTCGAACTTTTGCCCCTTGCCCCGGGGCAGGCCGGAAATGCCGAAAAGCAGCTTGTCCAACGGTCGGTCCTCGGCTTGTACGGTCATGGCGGCGAGCCCGCGCCGCCTGGCGCGGGCTCGCCCGGGGAAAGCCCCCTCGGCGGGCGCTACAGCTCCACCCGCACGAAGGAGGCGGCGCGCACGGCCTTGGCCTTGGCCTCCTCCACGTCGCGCCCAAGGGCCAGGGCCACGCCCATGCGGCGAAGGCCGTGCACCTCGGGCTTGCCGAAAAGGCGCAGGGCCGTGTCCGGCTCGGCCAGGGCCTGCGGATCGATCGCATAGCGCGGCGCGGCGGAGTCGCCCTCGGCCAGCACCACCCTGGAGGCGGCCGGCCCGTACTGGCGGACGGCCGGCACGGGCAGGCCCAGGATGGCCCGCACGTGCAGGGCGAACTCGGACAGGTCCTGGGAAATGAGCGTCACCATGCCCGTGTCGTGGGGCCGGGGCGAGACCTCGGAAAAAAGCACCGTGTCGCCCTTGACGAAGAGCTCCACGCCGAAGATGCCGCGCCCGCCCAGGGCCCCGGTCACGGCCGCGGCCATCTCCTGGGCCTTGGCCAGGGCGGCGTCGCTCATGGGATGCGGCTGCCAGGACTCGCGGTAGTCGCCCTTTTCCTGGCGGTGGCCGATGGGGGCGCAAAAGGTGGTGCCGCCGGCGTGGCGTACGGTCAGCAGCGTGATCTCGTAATCGAAATCCACGAACCCCTCGACGATGACCCGCCCGGCCCCGGCCCGGCCGGCGCTCTGGGCGTAGTCCCAGGCCGCCTCGGCCGAGGCGGCGTCGCGGGCCACGCTCTGGCCCTTGCCCGAGGAGGACATGACCGGCTTGACCACGCAGGGAAATCCCACCACCCGGCAGGCGGCCAGGAATTCCTCTCGGGCGTCGGCGAAGCGGTAGGGCGAGGTGGCAAGTCCCAGCTCCTCGGCGGCCAGGCGGCGAATGCCCTCGCGGTCCATGGTGAGGCGCGCCGCCCGGGCCGTGGGGATGACGGTCACGCCCTCGGCCTCCAGGGCCAGGAGTTCGTCCGTGGCGATGGCTTCGATCTCCGGCACCACGAAGTCGGGCTTTTCCGCTTCGATGACGCGGCGCAGGGCGGCGGCGTCGAGCATGCTGACGACGTGGCTGCGGTGGGCGACCTGCATGGCCGGCGCGTTGGGATAGCGGTCCACGGCCACGACCTCGACGCCCAGGCGTTGGGCCTCGATGGCCACTTCCTTGCCGAGTTCTCCGGAGCCGAGCAGCATGATCCTGGTGGCGGACGGGGTGAGCGGCGTGCCGATGGTCGCCATGGCGGGCCTCCTGGTGAATGTTGTGCGGGCGCGGGGAAATTACAGGGAAGAAGCGGCGAAAACAAGCCGGCCGGGCCGGTCGCCTCAGCCCGCCAGCGGCAGCGTCTCCCGCAGCCGGTCGATCATCAGGTCGATCTCCTGGCGCGACACGGTCAGCGCCGGCATGAAGCGCAGGACGTCGGGCCTCGGGGCGTTGAGCAAAAGCCCCTCCGGCCCCCGGTCGCGGGCCAGCTCCACGCACCGGGGCGCGCGTCCGTCGGGCAACAGGAGGGCGCGCAAAAGCCCTCTCCCCCGCTCCCCGGCCAGGCCGAGCTCGTCCGAGAGTTCCCGAAGCCGCGCCCCCAGGTGCTCGCCCACGGCCCGGACCTCCTCCAGAAAGCCCGGCGCGAGCAGGACGTCCAGCACGGCCGCCCCGACGGCGGTCATGAGGGGGTTGCCGTTGTAGGTCCCGCCCTGGTCGCCGGCCTCGAAGCAGCACACCGACTCCCGCGCCAGCAGGGCCGAAAGCGGCACGCCGCCGCCGATGCCCTTGCCCAGGGTCATGACGTCCGGCGCGATGCCGGCCTGCTCATGGGCGAAAAGCGTTCCGGTGCGGCCCATGCCCGTCTGCACCTCGTCCACGATGAGCAGGATTCCCTCCTGCTCGGTGAACCGCCGCAGGTCGTGCAGGAACGCGTCCGTGGCCGGGATGACCCCGGCCTCGCCCTGGATCGGCTCCAGCATGACGGCCACGGTCGTCGGCCCCACGAGGGCCCGGACCGAATCCAGGTCGTTGAGGCGCGCCTTGGGAAAGCCCGGCACCTGGGGCGCGTAGAGCGTGTCCCAGCCGGGCTTGCCGGAGGCCGACATGGCGGCCAGGGTGCGGCCGTGGAAGGCGTGCTCGAAGGTGACGATCTCGTAGGCGCCCCGCCGGTGCTTCCTGCCCCACTTGCGCGCCAGCTTGATGGCCCCTTCGTTGGCCTCGGCCCCGGAATTGGCGAAAAAAACCCGGTCGAAGACCGAATGGGCCACGAGGCCCTCGGCCAATTCCATGGCCGGCCGGTTGTAGAAGGCCGGGCTCGGGTTGACCAGCCGGGAGGCCTGTTCGGCCAGGGCGTGCGTGACGGCCGGGTGGCAATGCCCCAGGCAGTTGACCGCCCAGCCCTGCACGAAATCCAGGTAGCGTTTCCCGGCCTCGTCCGTGAGCCACGAGCCGTCCCCGGCGGCGAAGACGATCTCCGGCCGGGGCGTGATCCACATGAGGCATTGGGCCTGGGCCGCCGGAAAGGCGGAATCGTTTTCCGACATGTCGGCACCTCCCTCCGGGCTTCGGCCCGGCGGCTTTCGGGGCCGGCGCGCTTCGCCGGTCCCACGGGGGGTCCATGGGTATAGCCTTGCGCCGCCAAGCTCAAGCGCGGCGTTCGCGCGGAGGGCTAGCGGGTGGCCCAGGCCTCGCGCACGGGCAGGGGCTCTCCGGAGAGCCACAGGCGCATGGCTCCGCCGACCTGAGAGTCCTGGCGCAGGGTCGTCGGCGTCGCGCCCAGGGAAACGGCGGGCAGGGCCGAGGCGTCGAACAGCACCTCGATGCGCATGGGGTACTTGGCGTCGGAGCGGATGGAGGCTCCGGGCCCGGACAGCTCGCAGCCGACGAAGAGGATGTTGACGGGCTTGTCGAAAAGGACTTCCCGCGCCACGCCTTCGTAGGTGGAGGAGACATCCAGGGGGCCGCGCTCGGAAAAATCCAAAAACACCTCGCGGGCGTCGATGTCGTTCACTCCGTAGAACACCCTGGCGTAGTTGGGTCTGTCCGTGCGCAGGATGGGATGGATCATGGCCCGCACACCCCTTATGGGCAGCTCCGAGGCGAAGACGTACTCGGCCAGACAGGGACGATCCTCCAGGCAGGTCAGGGCGTTTCGCAGGATGTTGAGGTTGTCGCGACGCACCATGTTGTAGAGGTCGAAGCCCTCGGGCGTGAACACGGGGAAAAGGCTCACCAGGCCCTCGCCGCCGGGGTTGAGCGTGACGAGCGAGCCCTCGGGCACGGCCAGGGGAATGGGGAGCCTTTCCTCGCCAAGGCGCAGCACGGGCCGGGAAACCCCGCCCGTGTAGGAGAGGCCCCGCACGATCCAGGGAAATTCCGCGTCCACGGCCGCCTTCTCCTCCCGGCCGGCTGGCAGGGACACGGTCGAGTCGGCGAGCCTGGGGTCGTAGACGTAAAAGACCGGCTCGCCGCCAGGCCCGTCAACGACCGCCACCGGCGGCAGGCCCGGATGGGCCGCCCGGAACCGGGCCAGATCGGCGGCCGGCTGCCAGGCCGCCTCGCCGGCCCGCCCGGGGCAGCGGGCGTCGTCGGCGCAGAAGGCGTGCAGGGCGTCGGGCCCCAGCGGCGCGACATCCGGCGTCCAGGGCGCGAGCCTGGCGTTGGCCGCGATGTTGGCGAGCACGGCCAGGGGAGCCCGCGCCGCGGCGTCGCCCGAGTCGCCGTCCACCTCGAAGCGCAGCCGCTCCAGGTCGATGTAGGCCGAGTGGCGGCCGGTGAGGAATTCCAGGCGCACGTAGAGCGGCTTGCCGGGTTCGGCCCAGGCGAGGCTCGCGGCCACGGGCAGGGTGGACGCGCCGGTGGCCCCGGTCTGGCCGTAGCTCGGGTCGGCCGCGACGAAGCGGGCGTAGTCGATGTCCTCGACCAGGGCCAGCCGGTCCGGGTCCTGGCCGGCGTAGAGCCGCAACCTGGCCTCGGGGCGCATGACGCGGATCTTGGCGCGCATGACCGCGTCGAAGCGTACGGCCACGGACCGGCAGGTCGCCCCGGGGGCGGCGACGAGCTTCCAGGTGGCCTGTCCCGGCGCGTCCAGACTGTAGAGCGACAGGGCGTGGAGCCGGTAGTCCGGGGCGACGTTATGCGCCTGCCAGACCGTCTCGTAAAAGCGCAGGGTGGTGAAATCGTCCGAATAGACCGGCACGCCGGCGGGCTCTGGCGAAACCACCAACGGGGCCTGGCTGACCACGCCGCCGCGCGAGAAAAGCACGGTCTCGTCGTCTTGCGGCATGTCCAGGACGCGCACGAGGCCGGCCGGCTCGAAGCCGCCCTGCTGCGTGACATAGTAGAACTTCCGATAGCCGTGCGCGTCCACGTCGCCGAAATACCGGTAGGCGTCGCGCAATTCACGCGTCAGCACGACCTTTTTCGGCCGGTTGCATTCGAACATGACGTAGCCGACGTCTTCCTTGTGCAGGAGCAGATACCGGGCCCAACGCTGCACATTGTGGTGCCAGCTGCGGTACAGGGCTTCGTACTGGAGGTTCGGGCCGCTGATCCACAGGACACCGGCGAAGCCGAGAGCCAGGCTGGCCGCGGCGTGAAGGCCGGAGCCGGGAACGAGCCGGCGGTCCAGGACCCAGCGAGCCAGGGCCGCCGCCCCGGCCCCGGCGAAGAGCAGCACGGCGAACAAAAGCCCCACCAGGTACTTGGCCGTGATCTGCGTCTGCACGTTGACGGCGAAAGCGGCCAGGGTCGGCAGCCCGCACCAGAGGAGCAGCAGGGCCAGGTCGCGGCCCCGCCGGTTTCGCAAGCTCCAGACCGCGCCGAGGAGCATGAAGAGCAGCACGACGCCCGTGCCCGTGAAGTCGGAATCCCGGAAATAGAGCGTGATCTCCCGAAAGGCCTTGCCCAGGCGGTACGGGTCGAAGGCGTGGCCGCCGCCCTGGTAGAAGGTGTGGAAGGCCACGAACTGCCCCGGGACCTGGGGCAGGTAGAGCAGCCCGGCCAGGCACAGTCCCAGGCCGTGGACAAGGGCCAGCCGCAAGGCCCGCGGCCGGTCGGCGGCACGCCGAGCGGCCGGGAGGCACAGGACGCAGGTGAAAAGGGCCTGGGCCAGGACGAAGGGCGCGGCGATGTAGGAGCTGTAGAGCATCAGCGCCGTGGACAGACCGTAGCCGACGGCCGTGCGCCAGGTCCGGTCGTCGAGGAGGCGCTTGTAGCAGTAAAGTGACAGGAGCGAGAAGGTGTAGAAGACCGCGTACCAGCGCATGTACCTGGAATAGGCGACGTGGAACTGCAGCAACGCCCCGTAAAGCGTGCTGCAAAGGGCGGCCTGCTCGTCGAAGAACCGCCGTGCGACCAGAAACAGCATGGCCAGCGAGGCCAGACCGAAAAGAACGAACGGCAGGCGGACGAAAAAATCGTCGTCCTTGAGCAACCGGAAGCCGTGGATCAGCAGATGGTGCAGCGGAGGCGACGTGTCGAGGGCCACATCCGAAGCAGCCTGCCCGTTGAGGCTCTCAAGCAGCTTGTCCACGGGAAGAGACGCCCGGTGCAGGGCAAGGTGCTCGTCCCACTGCAGCTCGGGCCCGCCCAGATCGTGCAGCCGTATGCAGGCAGCAACGACGAGAATGATGCCAAGCGCGACCAGACTCCATCGCGTATTTCGCTCATATCCATGAACCACGACGCAATATCCCCATCGGCCTGCGCGGCATCCCACGCCGACAGGCACCCTGGCATTCGACAAATCGCATCAAAACAGGAATATGGGAAGCTATTCCACAACGTCGCGTCGCGTCAAGGTGTTGCAGCTCTTTTTCGCGCAAGATCAATGTTGATTCGGTTACGATGTCCGGCGGCATTGTTTCATGTGCTCGGCAGCGACGGAGCCGAAGCCTGAGATGCGGCGTCCACGCGGCTCGCGGCGTCGCGGCAGGAAAGGCCCGCAAACCGTCTTCCGGGCCTGTTCCCCGGCCGACGCGGCTGCTCGCCAGAGCGTCGCTCGCGGGAGGACATCAGGGAAAGAAGCCGAATCGCGCCAGGACTCCTATGATCCTAACTATAAATAACCCAAATCGACGGACAGCGAAGGAAAAAGCCCAGACGGGACGGGGAGATGCAACGGGGAAGCGACAACGGTAGGCCAACGCCGTTGGCCAACCCTACCCCCTGAATACCAAAAAATGGGCCGCTAGCATGGCTTGCTAACGGCCCAAATTTCTTGGAAATCTTGGTCGGGACGAGAGGATTTGAACCTCCGCCCCCCTGAACCCCATGCTCTCCAGAAGGCATAACATACTGAAATTATTAAAAAAATCATAGTAGCCAACATTGGCGCGCCAACGGTTATCCAACGGTTTTTATTGACTAAATACGCGTCAGGCCAACGTCGGATTCAGGGGGCCAACGCTAACGCCAACGGTGCTGCCAACGGTTTGCCAAACACGCCGATGGCTGTTGGCACTAATTAAAATTTTTTAAATAATTACAATAAGTTATATCTACTTTATCTTCATACCAACCGTGGTGAGTCACGCCCCCCTACCCTTCGCCACGAAACTGCAGCCACTGGCGTCCTTTGTCCGTGAGACGATACCGTTGCAGGCGGCTATTGGGCTTGCCAGGGATGGTCATCTCGATGAATCCCTCCGCCAGGGCTGGCTGAAGATAGCGTTCACGAAAAGACTTGCGATCTTGCAACTTCAAGAGATTTTGCAACGTCTCACGGGACATTTCACCCTCCACGACCAGGAGCAGCTGACCGACTTGGGGGGGTGACTGAGGGGGCAGAGGGGACAATGATCTATATCTATTGACAAATACTATTTTCTGTAATTTACTCCGGTCGCAGGAGAAACGACGCCATGGAAATGACAAGTCTACGTGAACTTCATCAGGATATGATCAGGACGGGGGTTGATATTCAGCAGTTCCGAATAAGGACTGGCGCGGCTGAGTTCGATTGTCTTTTTTCTACTCGAGAAACGCCATTCGTGCTGTCAATGACATCTCGGGGCGCTAATCCCAAGTTTTTTAAATTTGCTGTACGGCCAGGCTATAAGATTGCCGCCTATCTTGGAGACGATTACGGAAAGCTACTAAGTGTACTTTTCGTTGATGGGAGCAGCGGTCATCATCTTGATCCAAAAAATTTTTTCTCTGAATTGAATACATTGATACCGAAGGTGGCCCGTATTAATGCCGTCCCTTCTCCTGAGGAAATATGTCGGCTTAGACACGATATCGCAGAAAAGGAAAAACCTTATTTTGATCGATGGGAACAGCGTGGCAGAGGCCCATCCCCAGAAAATAAACAAAAAACATTAATAATACTCGGACCTGAGGCTCTCGATTTCAGTATTAATGTAAATAAATCTAGCATCTGGAGTTCAACTCCCACTGGTCGACCATGGAAATAAGAAAATTATCAGAAAGAGTTTTATGCCATAAGCAATCTACAAATACTACACCTTTTTGATTTCGGAGATAGCTTCTTTGATCCGCTGACAGACAAGAGCTAAACTTCTCCAGGTAAAAGCTTTGGCCCGAAGCCGCGTACAAAACTCCCACTGATACTTGACCATACCGGTTCATTTGCGCAGGCTCCTGCGCTTTTGGTTTGGCTTGAAAACTGGAAAAGGATTCCGTGTGTTTTCAGGCCCTGGGTCCGCAACAAAAAGCATAATAAAAACCAGTCAGATATAAGAGAGCGTGAAAAAAACGGGAGAAGAGATTTCCTCCTCCCGTGTAATAGGTACTCAATTTACCCCAGACTCGGCAACAGGCTCACCGCCCTTTCCTTTGGATATTGAAAGGTTCATTGACTAACATATTTTATCAATAGTTTTGTGGGCATAACTAAGGGTATTCACTAAATAAAAAAACAAGATACAAAGCCTGATCCAATATTATGACATCTAAAGGCGCTTAGCAGTTTCTCTTGCTTCATTAACCATTGTCCAAAAATCTTCTGACAAATCAAATTTAAATATTCCACCGTCTAGGTCTATCTTCATCCAACGTTTAGAAATAACCTTTTCACATTGAAGTAATGGCACCAAGGTAGACTTTTCATCGGAAATCTTGATAGATATATTATGACAAGTATACGTTGAATTTATGCCAGGAAATTCTATATTTCTGTATTCTTCATCCCTGACATATCTATGAACAGGTGGAACGGCTATTTTATAACAATTTACAACATCCATTTTATCTGTCTCAGTGGGCTCGATCACAAAAAAACAAAGGATACCATCATGATAAAATTGTTTAATTATCCTCCTCAACCCCAACTTTTTTTCGCCTTGGCCATCGCCATCTCCCCAAAAAACATATGTCACATCGCCAATTTTTGTAAACTTAGACCCAACAAAAACTACTCCTTCGTACCCGCCTCCATATAAGAAATTTAAATTTTCCTGGTCTATGATTTCTTTATGCAAATACGTACTATTGAACGAAAGCAAAAACGATGCAGCAATGTCAAGACTATTCATTTGACCATAACTTATCGCCGGCAATCTTTCGGCCTTCACAAGACCATCGAGGTAATTACTACAACCACCTGCAAAATAAACCAATCCATTTTTATCCGTATCAATCAGCTGAACATTATGAGGAACGAATTTTGCATGCCCGTCCCTAGCGATATAAGCAATCAAAGAAATTTTTTTAAGCTCACCTTCTCCTTTCATTTTTGCTAAGTGCGTTCCAAATGTAAATTCATTAAATTGTTTTGCTTTGTTTAAATTATTTAATTCTGCAATGACAGTTGCAGCATGCACCATACTTCCAGCCCATGCAATAGCGATGTTATCTCCTAAAATCGATATTTTTTGTCGCAGATTGACAGGCTCAAAACCTGAACCAGAGAGTGAGCACTTCGATACGCTTCCAATTGTTGGGATTGTTAATGGGTTATTTCCAGTGATTTCATTTGATATCAATATGTCACCGATCAAAACAGGAACACTGTTTATATTAAGACTGGCGATTACCGTCATCATCTATCTCCTGTATATAATCATTCTGCGATGACTTTAAAGATTGGAATAAATGGCTTTCGGCTCTACGTTATTCTCTGATCGAGCAAACAAGATTCACATACTTCCCCCGCTTATCAACTGCGAGTTTCGGCTTTAAAATGCTTACTTTTACTATAGAATATCAATTCAAACTCTGTTTATCAAGGCATAACTAACAGGAACTACAAAGCATTCTCGATGCCGCCAAATATGAAAACGTGACGGTAAGAAAACGGGAGGAGAGATTTCCTCCTCCCGTGTAGTAGGTACTCAATTTAACCCAGACTCGGCAACAGGCTAACCGCCCGTTCCTTCTCCCCGACCATGTACTGATAATAGGTATCGGCAGTCATGGTGATTGTGGAGTGACCCATCAGCTTCGAAACAGCGGCCAAATCTGCTCCATTTGTGAGCATCGTGGTCGCATACAGATGCCGAAGGTCATACATCCTTGTAGGGACGGTGATGCCTGCGCGCTGAACTGCTGCCTGATATGCCTTGTTCATCCGCTCCACAGGCTTACCGTGATACTCGATTACAAACCCTTGCTTCGACTCCTTTTGTTTTTCCTTCAATTTCTTGAGAAACTCCGGTGTGATCGGGAGAGTTCGGTAGGTTTTGGTCTTTGTAGCAAAGACCTTGATCGTACTTTTATCCCAATCGATCTGACTGTATTTTATAGCAAACAGCTCTGAAACACCAGGACGAAGCCCAAGGTTAAAACAGACCTCAATAGCCCAAGCGACATGTGTGTCAGCATGAGCCATGATTTTTTTCACATCCTTGAGGGTGATTTGCACTTCCCGGGGACGCTCTTTAGTCTTTTTCCTTCCCTTTATAGGGTTGACGGAAGTTAGTCCCATCGTAATGCCAAAGTTGAACATCGCGTTGAGATAATCCGTATAGCGATTTATTGTCACCCGCGAAAGCACCTTTCCCGAATTGTTCCTCGCTTCTTGATAATGCCGAATAAACGGTATGATGTCATTTGTATACGACATGCTATCAACAAACTTGTTCCCCAAAACCGGAAGAAACTGATTTTTAAAATGGGTCGCAACGTTCTGGATATGTCGCTTCGAGCTTCCCGACGCCTTTAAGTGGTCGACAAACTTATCCGCAAGCTCCACCAATGTAATCCCGTACCGAACAGGCCGTGGTTGCTGTTGTTGCTGAACAACCTGTATCGGCATATATGCAGGTACAAACTCCGCATGATTTGCAACAGGCTGCGCGATATTTCCCTGGGTTTCTTTCTTGTTCTTAATGGCCTCATCGAATGCTATCGCCTTGACATGCCCGGCTTCCCCCTTTCCAAAGGAACGATCATGTCGTTTACCATTTTCCCAAAAGTAGACCATCCATCGCTCGTTGCGTTGATAGATTCCCATACGAAACTCCAGTATTGTTGAAGTTGACAAAGGACATAGATCCTGAACAGCAACGCTACTCAGTTCTTTGAAAAACCATTTGAAAACGAGTGATTGAAGCAAAAGGGGCAGAACACCCCTTTTGAGGAAAGCTAAATTGTATTGAGCAATATTTCCTCTACTTCCTCCTCTTGCACTCCGAGATAGCGACGTGTTATCGATGGACTGCTATGGTTCAAACGTTTCGCCAGGACTTCCCAGCTGACACCAAATGTCTTCCGTTGATGGTAACACCACGTTTTTCGAAGCGAGTGAGCCCCGAAATTGCCGATGAGATTGATTTCGTCAGCCCAGCGTTGCACCATCTGCGTGACGGCATATGTTGTCAGTGGGTAATTCCTTCCCTTCCTGCTCTTAAACAGGAAATGATCGTCTTTAGGATCAATAGTCTGCAAGTAGTCCTGAAGAGCAGCAAAGATTTCCTTGTTCATGATGAGCACGTTTTCTTTGCCGGTCTTCTTTTCTTTGACAGCGATCCTATCGCCGATCTTGCATGTTTTGACGTCACCGATCTTCAGCGCAAGGATGTCCTGCACTCGAAGCCCGGAATTGATTCCCATGATGAATAGGAGTCGATCCCGGATGTTGTTGCGTAAAAGCTTCTTGATGCTTTTAATGTTCTTCAAATCGATGATGGGTTCTACTTTCATAGGTAACTTCCTCCAAAGTTCGATTTTGGTTTTAAATGACGGGTAAACCCACATTCAAAACAGGGGGAGAGTCGGAGGCCCCGGGTGAACCGGAACGATCCCGTTGGAATCCAAAGACTTTTGAAGACTCTGGTCCCCAATGTACGTTTCTACGACAAATCGTACATTGGCTTAATTTTGAATATCTGTATTTTTTTGCTTAAAATTACATAAGCAGCAATTGGATTGAGCAAAAAGATGCTTCAAGTTCAGTTGTCCATAAGATTAATATTTTCGACGCAACAAAGAATAATGCCACGCAATTGCTTGCATGGCATCATCCAACAAGGCATCAATGCTCGATCTTGGTCAGGATGATCGAATTGTTCTCGACCATCACCGTGAACTCGTCGCCTTCGGTAAGTTGAAGGTCACCGAGTCCGAGATGCTTCAGATAGAGCTTGACCTCGTTGTTCTTGTTGACCTTTGGTCTGGTCGAACTCTTCACGTACATGCCCTTGACTTCGTAGAAGATGCGATCATCGCTGATCAGCCTCAAGACGTACTGCTTGAGCGTCTGCTTGTGAGCAATCCCAAGCTTCGCCATGATTTCATTGGCTGGCTCATTGTTCTTGATGCACTCCCGGAGCAAGGTTGGATTGTACTTCGATTCGATCTTGGTTCCCTTGGCGGGTTGATCGTCTTTCTTCGACATGCCAAAACTCCTTGTTGGATTTGTACTAATAAATATCTGTAGGTCGCTGTTGAATCGACAATAAGAAAAACAGGGAAAAGTACTTGAAAATGCGCAGTTTTTGCTTAAAAATCGCAAAAAAACACGCAAATATGCATGAAAATCATGATTATACACCTGTTGAAAACGTTGGTTAGCCCTAGGCTGCGATTCCCGGAACTTTGGGGGTGTCCGGGACCCAAGTCATGGGTTCAACCCCGAAAGCCCAGGAGATGGGAGATTTGGGGGCCTGTTTTGGGGCTGAGCCGGTGGCGGGCAGGACCGAGGGGGGGGAGCGAGTAAAACGACACCGCGCCGTTCGATTCTCCGCATCCCCTGGCAATCTGAAACAAAAAGAAGCTCATCCTGTTAATAGGACAAGCTTCACTAGGCCGTGTAGACATTTACCGTAGCCAGACAGCTATCGCCGCCACATGGAGAAACGACAAGTATGCGATGGCCAGCTTGTCATATCGTGTGGCAATTCTCCTAAACTGCTTGATCTTATTGAACA
>JAEWCY010000147.1 GCA_023390395.1 Pseudomonadota bacterium
ATTCGGAACAAAGAGTAACGAGATACGATTAATTCCTCCGGCGGCCAGGAGGGGCCGGGGGCCCCTCCTGGACCACCCCGCAAGGGGGAAATAATAATAACGGTGGGACGCTGGAATTATGGATAGATTTTTTCGGACGACGCGACCGATGACGATGCAGAAGGCGGAACAGGCGTGCGTTGGTTCTCCCCGTGTCGGGATTCCAAAGGGCGCAGCCCTTTGGTCGCCGAAGGCTTTCTCCGCCCTCTTTCTCGCCGTCCTTTGCCTTCTTCTTTTCGCCGGGCCGGCCCTGGCCGTGGACGCCACGGAACTGGCCGGGCGCATCCAGAAGAAGTACGCCGCGATTTCCGCCTTTTCCGCCGAATTCAGCCAGTCCATCCGCAACGCGGCCAGCGGCGACACGGAAAAGCGCTCCGGCTCGTTTCTCTTCCGAAAGCCCATGCTGGTGCGCTGGGAGACGGTGAAGCCCGAAAAGGAGCTGCTCGTCGTCGGCAAGGACGCCGTGTGGGATTATTTCGAGGAGGACAGGGAGGCCTTCCGCTATCCGGTGCAGGAGATCGTGAGCTCCAAGACCATGCTGCGGTTTCTCACGGGCAAGGCCAACCTGACCGAGGACTTCCTCGTCGCCCCGGGCAAGCCCGAGGAGGCCGGGCCGGGCCAGGCCGTG
Source organism: Pseudomonadota bacterium (assembly GCA_023390395.1). GTDB lineage: Bacteria > Desulfobacterota > Desulfovibrionia > Desulfovibrionales > Desulfovibrionaceae > Solidesulfovibrio. The sequence goes on from JAEWCY010000147.1 coordinate 668, forward strand.
CTCCAGCTGGCCCCGCGCGAGCCCGAGCCGGGCCTGGTCCTGGCCAAGGTCTGGGTGGACCTCGCCACGGACATGATCGCCCGCGTCTACATCCAGGACTTCTACGCCAACACCAACGACCTGACCCTAAGCGGCGTGGTGGCCAACCCCAAGCTGGCCGATTCGCTCTTCGCCTTCACGCCGCCCCAGGGAGCCAAGGTCCACGACAACACCCCGGTCAAGGGGCGCGACCTGAAGCAGTAGGTTGCGGCCGACTCACCTGCCGCGCTTGGGCTTTCCCGGCGCGGCGGGCGGGCGTTTTCTTCTCGCCGGCTCCGTTTTCCCCGAACCCGCCTCGCGGGGCTGCCGCCCGGGCTCGGGCGCGGCCCGCGCCTCCAGGCCCACGGCCCGGCGCAGGCCGGCCAGTTCGGCGGCCGTCAGTTCCCGGCACTGTCCCGGCGGCAGGTCGCCGAGCGTCAGCGGCCCCTGGGCGATGCGCGAAAGCGTCAGCACGGTCAGGCCCAGGTCCCGGCACATGCGTCGTATCTGCCGGTTCACGCCCTGGGAAAGCTCCATCTCCAGCACCACGCGGTCCGGGCCCGGGCGCGAGGCGACGCGCGCCGCGACCGGGGCCAGGGTCTCGCCCTCGGCCAGGGTCATGCCGCGCGCCATGGCCTCCACCGCTCCCGGCCCCACCGTGCCGCGCACCGTGACCCGGTAGCGCTTGGACACGTGCCAGCGGGGGTGGGCCAGGCGGTAGGCCAGCTCGCCGTCGGTGGTGAGAAGCAGCAAGCCTTCGGAAAAAAAGTCCAGCCGTCCCACGGAAAAAAGCCGCCGCTTGCGGTAGGGCGCGGGCAGCGCGTCGAACACGGTGGGCCGGCCCTCGGGGTCGCGGGCCGTGGTCACGCAACCCGGGCGCTTGTGGAGCACAAGCGTCAGGTCGCCGGCCTCGCGGCCCAGGGCCACGGGCTTGCCGTCCACGGCCAGGGCGTCGCTTCGCGGGTCGATCCTACAGCCGAGTTCCGTGACCGTGACGCCGTTGACCGTGACGCGCCCGTCCGCGATCATGGCGTCGGCCTGGCGGCGCGAGGCCACGCCGGCGTCGGCCAGGGCCTTGTTGAGGCGGATGCGTTCCGTGCCGTTCATGGTTTGGGAAGGAGGCGCGTCCGGCCCTAGGCCGGCAGGCTGAGGATGAAGCGCGTGCCGGTTTCCGGGGCGCTTTCGAAATCCACGTCGCCGCCCAGGCACTGGCGGGCGAAAAGCCGCATGCTGTAGGCGCCGAAGCCCCGGCCCGAGCCCTTGGTGGAATAGCCCTTCTCGAAAAGGCGCAGGCGCGTTTCCCTGGGCATGACGGCCGCGTTTCGCACCCACAGCGCCACGCCGCCGTTTTCCCCAGGGCCGCAGCCGAGCGTGATGGTCTCGCCCGGGCGCGAGGCCTCCAGGGCGTTTTTGATCATATTGACCATCACGCGTTGCAGGATGCGGGCGTCGGTTGCAAAGCGCAGACACGGGGCGGCCGGATCGACGACGATGGCGCGGGAGGCGTCGTAGGTGAAGGACTGGCAGTAGGCGGCCAGGTAGGACAGCACTTCGCGCGTGTCGCAGGAGGAGAAGGCCGGGGCGTATTCCTGGCTCTCCACGGACAGGAAGTCCTTTTGGGTTTCGACGATGTTCTGGATGTCCTCGATGGCCCGCCGCAAGAGGTCCATGTCGGGCGTGAACCGCTCGGGCAGCTCCGGGGCGATGATCTCGTGGATGCCCCGGATGCCGGACACGGCGTTCATGATGTCGTGGAAAAAGAGCCGCTCGAAGGTGCGCAGGTTCTTCTCGTGGGCGATGTCCAGGATGGAGTTGAGCACGAGCCTGCGCTCGCCGTGGTCCATGGGGCAGGCCCAGACTTGCAGGTTCAGGGCGTCGAGCTCGGTGACGTTTTTGCGGTTGATGGCGCATTCCTGGGTGGCCTTCTCACCGCCCAGGCTTTTGACGATGGCGTTGGCCGAGCCGCAGTACTGGCAAAAGCGGGTGGTGCCGCAGCCGCCTTCCCGTTCGAAGGCGTGCAGGCAGCCCAGGGCCTCGCCCGGGCGCTTGCCGAGCACCTCGTCGGAGGAAGGCGCGTTGGCCAGGGCGGCGAAGCGTTCGTTGGCGTAAACGATCTGGCGGGTGTCGTTAACGATGGCCACGGCCAGGGGCAGCACGCCCAGGGCCCAGGCCGCCGGGGAGCGGGAGATTTCCTGGGCGATGGCCAGAATTTCCTCACGGGGCAGACGGCGGGCCGGAAGATGCTCGGTGGTCGGGTGTTGGTCCTGCATGCGGCAAATCCGGGCCCGCGGCCCTGGGGACGCCGCCCGGTCGCGTCCGCGCGCCTCGAACGGACGGCGCGACGCCGGCGTCACGGCAAAGGGAAGCGGCCGCCGGGCGTCGGCCGCTGTCTAAATCTGGATGACCTTGTCGGCCAGGTCGAGGCTCGTGACCACGTCGAGCATGTTTGTGGTCTCGCCGACCTCTTTCTTGTCCAGAACGCCGAAAAAGTCCAGACAGGTGCCGCAGACGAGAATGGTGACGCCGGCGGCGGCGAGTTCCTTGAGCCTGGCCAGGACCGGGCTGCCGGTCACGGCCAGCTTGACGCCGCCGTTGACCATGATGATGCGCCACAGCCCTTCGCCCAGTTCCGGCAGGGTGTTGACGAAGTTGACCATGAGCTTGGCCCCGAGTTCCGGGTCGCCCCGGCCCACGGTGTCGGCGGTGATGAACACGGCGGTCTTGGGGTTCTCCACGGCCTGGCGGGTCGCCGCCGGTTCCGGCTGGGAAGCGGCCCCGGTCGCCGTGGCCGTCAGGGTGAAGATGCCGTCGGCTTCGGCGGCCTCCACGGCGTAGCCGCGCATGGTCAGGAAGCGGGTGACGTTTTCCTTGGCCGCCTGGTTGTCCACGGTGACGGACAGGGCTTGGGGGGCCTCTTTCTCCACGCATTCCTTGCAGCGCAGCACCGGCCCGGGGCAGGCCAGCCCCCGGCAATCCAGAGTCGTGTCCATGGTTTTCCTCCCTGTTCCGGCCAGAATAGGCCACGGGGAAGGAGTCAGGTCAAATCGATTGATTTGATGCGCTTTGCGCGGATCGATAGGGGCGGCCGATGGCTTCCAGGAGGGACCAGGCCGGCTCCGTCCCGCGACGGAGCCGGCGCGGAGGTCAGAACGGGCTTTTGAAGCCGAAGGTGCGCGCCAGCCAGTCCATGTAGGACTTGGCTGCGGCGCTGGCCTGGCCGCCCTTGAAGGCCACGGCGGCCAGGGCCTCGGCCTCGGCCAGCCGGCCGTCCAGGCACAGGATGAACACCCGGGCCGGGGCCAGGTTGCTCGGGTAGCCCATGTCCTGGGCGCGCCGCAGCTTGGCGTCGGCCAGCAGATAGTCGCGCTCGGCCAGGGCCCGGATGCCGAGCTGGAATTCCGTCTCCGCCGTGGGGGGCATGCCGTCGGAGAGGACCTTGGTCACGATGGCCTGCTTCTTGGCGTCGGACTTCATGAGCCAAAGGGGCAGGACGCGCAGGTCCGTGCCCGAGAGCACGTAGTTGACCGCCGGCAGCGACGGCGGGGGCGTGAGCATGTTGTTGAGGTAGGTGTTCATGATCTGCTGGGTCTCGAACCAGGCCTCGGCCTCGGCCCGGATGGGCTGGGGCAGGAGCAAGGCCGCCTCGGCCGAGTCGGCGAAGCGCTCCTTGGCGGCCATGGCGTCCATGAGCTTGTCGTGCTCGGCCAGGTACTGCTTCTGGACCTCGGGGCTTTCGGGATAGCCGCGCAGACGCTTGGGGTAGTTGTCGGTGAGCGGCTTGGCGTCGCCGAGGTACGCGGCCAGGGACGGGCCGTCGAGCATGAAAAGCGCCCCGAGTTGGGCCGGGTCCTCCACGGCGATGCGACGCAGGCCCTCGGCCGTGGCCGGCGTCTCCCAGGGCTGGGGGAAGTCCTTGGCCGGCTTGGGGCCCTTGGGCTTTTTGACCCCGACCATCATCCAGTTGAAGTTGTCGCCCATCCACAGCGAGGCGTGCTCGAAGACGTCGGAGAAAGCCTTGAGGATGGCCTTGGCGTCGTCCGGGGAGATCTCGAAGACCGGCAGCCAGTAGGTGACCATGCCGCCGTCGGAGAGCCGGTCGCGGATGAGCTGGAAGTATTCCCTGGAGTAGAGGTTGGCCACGCCGGCCATCATGGGCGGCGGCGGCTCGGCCGTGATGATGTCGTACTTCTTGGCGGTGGCCAGCAGGAAGAAGCGGCCGTCCTCCACATGGGCGCGCACGCGCGGGTCTTCCAGGGGGTTGCGCTCGGGCTTGGGGTAGACGATGGCCGCGCCGCGCAGCACGTCGCGGGAGATGTCCACCACGTCGATGGAGGTCAGCCGCTTGTCGTCGACCAGGGCGGTGGCGGTGGAGCCGGTGCCGAAGCAGATGAGCAGGGCGGACTTGGGGTTTGGCAGCACGGCCTCGGGAAAATAGGCGAAGAGCTTCATGTAGCGCTTGGCGCTGCGGTCCGTGGAGGCCATGGAGTAGCCGTCGGTGACCAGGCGGTAGGCGTAGGGCCGGCCGAGGTAGTCCTGGCGCAGGTACTGCAGGGTGCCTGAAACGCCCTCGATGGTGGCGACGAGGGTCTCGCCGTCCTTGAGGAAGTCGGCGCAGGCCCGCCGGAAGTAGCCGTTCATGGAGCCGAAGGGAAAGATCGCCAGGCACAGGACGAAGGCCAGGCCGGCGGCCTGGAAGGCCCGGCTGCGGCGCGGGGAGGGCCAGGGCGCGGCGTCGCCCAGGCACAGGGCGGCCGGCAGGGCGTAGGCGGCGCACAAAAGAAACAGGCTCCACTCCATGCCCAGGGCCGGCACCAGGCCAAAGCCCGCCAGCAGCGGCCCGGCCATGGCTCCCAGGGTGTTGGCCATGGAGACCAGCCCGGCCGAGCGCGCCCGGTCGCCCACCTCGCGGTGGAAGGCCTCGCCCAGGGTGGTGAAGACCAGGCCGGACACCAAGGCGGCGGGAAACATCAGGGCCAGGGACAGCACGGTCACGTAGCGCCAGTCCACGGTCTGGAAGGGACCGATGGCGACCCCGGCCGCGGCTTCGAAAAGCCGGTAGGAGACCAGGGCGGCCGCCCCGACCAGCAGCACCAGGGGCGCGGTGACCTTGCGGCCGTCGGCCTCGCGGCGCAGCCACCAGCCGGCCAGGGCTCCGCCCAGGCCGATGCCGGCCAGGATCACGGCCAGCATCACGGCGAAGGCCAGGCTCGTGGAGCGCACGAAAAGCTGGAGGAACCGTGTCCAGACGACCTCGAGCCCGAGAAAGGCCGCGCCGCAGAGAAAGCCGGCGGCCAGAAGCCGCCTGGCCCGGGCCGAGAGCGGCGGTTGGGTCGGCCGCGGCTTGGCGTCGGGCTGGGCCGGCTCGTCGCGAAAGCGCGCGGACACGGCCAAGGCTCCCACGGCGGCCAGGACGTTGAGCCCGGCGGCGAAAAAGCCCGTGCCGGAAAGCCCCAGGGGGGCGATGAGCACCGTTTCGCCGAGCAGCGCGCCAAGGCAGGCCCCGAGGGTGTTGACGCCGTACAGCCGGCCGAGCGCCAGGCCGAATTCCCCGGGACGTCGGGCCAGGGCCTTGACGAGCAGCGGCAGGGTTGCGCCCATGGCCGTGGCCGGGAGCAAAAAGAGCAGGAAGGAGAAGGAGAAACGCAGCGAGTTGAGCAGCACCGGCTTGCCCAGAGCCGGGTGCAGCATGGCCCCCAGCCACACGGTGAGCAGGGGGAAGCACAGCACGAGCAACAGCCCCCAGACCCCGACGAGGAGTTCCATGGCGGCGTAGAAGCGCACCGGGTCGGTCACGTCGCGGCCGAAACGGGAGATCAGGGCGTTGCCGAGCGCCAGCCCGCCCATGAAGCTCGAAAGCACCAGGGCGCTGGCGTAGACGCCGACGCCGAAGACCAGTCCGGCCAGATGGAACCACAGCGTTTCGAAAACCAGGGCCGACGCGCCGGAGAGCAGGAAGACGAGGCCGAGAACGAGACGGTCGCGACGCGTCGCGCGGGAGGATGCGGGCAAGGCGGTCATAAGCCTCTCGGGCGGCCGTGAGCGTCCGCGTCCGGCGCAGCCGGTGGGGACGCCGGGGACGGCGCTTCGGTTGCCTACCAGGGAAAAAGGTTCGTCAGGCCGCAGCCTTTGCCCGCGACTGGCCCGGCCGGCGCGTCACGGGGCCATGGGACAGGGTCAGAGCCCGAGCTTCGGGCAGACGTCGCCGAGCACGCAGGCGTCGCAACGCGGGGAGCGGGCCTTGCACACGGCCCGGCCGTGGAGCACGAGCAGGTGGTTGACGGTCCCCCAGTCCTTGCGCGCAAAAAGCGGCATCATATCTTTTTCTATGATGATCGGGTTGTCCGAGGACGTCAAGCCCAGTCGGAAGGACAGCCGGCGCACATGGGTGTCCACGGCGATGCCCTCGTTTTTGCCCAGGGCGTTGGACAGGACGATGTTGGCCGTCTTGCGGGCGACGCCCGGCAGGGCGGTCAGGGTCTCCATGGCGTCCGGCACGGCCCCGCCGTGGCGCGAGACCATGAGCTTGGCCGCGGCCACGAGGTTCTTGGCTTTTTGCCGGAAAAAGCCAGTGGAATGCACCACCTCCTCCACGGCCCCGACGTCGGCCCGGGACAGGGCGGCCGGATCGGGCCAGCGGCGGAAGAACTCGGGGGTGACGGTGTTGACCCGGGCGTCGGTGCACTGGGCGGCCAGGACCGTGGCCACCAGGAGCTCATAGGCGCTCGCATAGTCGAGCGCCGGCACGAGGTCGGGGTAGAGCGGCGAGAGCCGCTTGACGATCTCCCGGGCGCGGGCGGCGGCGTCCATCATCCGTGCTCCGGAGAGGTCGCGGCCGCCCGGCCGGGGGCGAAGGGGTCCGCCTGGGGCATGGGCCTAGGGAATGAACACCACCGCGGAGATGGTCGTGGTCCACATGCCGGACTCGCCCGTGGTGACGCAGGGCATGGAGGCGGAGTCGATGATCTTGCCGCTCATGAGGTAGGTCTGGCGGCGCTCGTCGTAGGCCGTCTCGGGATCGAAGTCGATGCCGAGCGTGGTGGCGAGCATGGTGGAGGCCAGATCCTCGGCGAAGTCGCCGATCTCCTGCTCCTCGGCCCCGAAGGCCGTGTGCTCGGAAATGTAGCCGTAGTTGGACTTGTCGGCCGGGAAGGCCATGCCCACGGCGGAGCCGACCAGGCGGTTCTTCTCGTCCGTGGCGTTGCGGGCCATGACGCAGAAGGTGATCTGGCCGGGGCTTAAGAGGCTCACGCCCTCGGGAATGGTGATCAACTGGCAGTGCGGCGGATAGATGCTCGACACGTAGACCAGGTTGAGCTTCTCGATGCCCGCCTCGCGCAGGGCCAGCTCGAAGGACTGGAGCTTATTTTTGTGGCGGCCGACACCCTTGGTGAAAAACGCCTTGGTGGGGACGAAAGAGCCTGGGATCATTGGCGGTCCTCTTTGTGCAACGATTTTGCCGCGAAAGCGGACGATTCTTATAAGGGTTTTTTGCCGAGAAGTATAGGGCCTTTTTCGCCCGTACGCCGCAGCCCGTCGGCGATTTCCGCCTCCGTGCCCTTGATCACGACCTTGACCCGGAAGACCGCCCGGCTGCCGGAACTGGCCTCCTGGACCGAGGCCGAAACCCCCTTGCGGGAAAGCTCCTTGACCATGGTCTCGGCCTGCTCCTTGGACGGGAACGACGCCACCTGGTAGGTGGCCGCGAACTTGCCGGCCTCCTTCTTCTCGAAGGGGGCCTTGGGCTCCACGGCGGCCTTGCCCTGGGCCTGGGCCGTCGCCGCCGGCGTCGGCTTGGGGGCCGGGGCCGGCCTGGCCGGAGCGGCGGGCACGGCGCCCGCGGCCGGCGCGGCCGGAACCGGGGCGGGCCGGGCCGGGATGGCCACGGGAGCCTGGGCGGAGCCCATGGGCGCGGCGGTCCTGGCCTCGGAGGCCTTGCGGCCGTCGGCCGAGGACTTCTGGGTGGAATCGGCCACCACTTCGCCGTCCTTGTCGTGCAGGCCCTCCATGAACTGCAGCTCCTCGGGCTTGAGCACGGTCGGCGGCGAGGCCTGGGTCGTGCCCTCGGGCTGTTTCACTTCGGTGGTCGGCATCATCTGGGCGATCTGCGGCACGGCGGCCTCGGGCTTGTAGCCCCGCCCGACCAGGATGCCGAGGATGAACACCCAGCACATGCCGAGCACCACCACGATGCCGACGGAAATGACGCCGGACATGCTGATCTCAAAGGAGAACTTCTTGGGTCCTCCCTTGTCCTGGGATACGTTGAATCGACTGAGAAGCTTCATGGGGCTCGGTTCCTCGACCTCGACCATCATTGCCAAAGGCGGGCGGATGTCAAGACGCCTACATTTTTTCCGGGGCCGAAACGCCGAGAAGGGCCAGCCCGTTTTTCACCACGACGGCCACGGCGGCCAGCAGATGCAGCCGCGCCGCCGCCAGGGCGTCGTCCCCGGCCGCCAGCACCGGATTGACGGTGTAGTAGCGGTGGAGCCTGCCGGCCAGGTCGCGCAGGTAAAAGCTCACCAGGTGCGGCGAGAAGGTCCTGGCGGCGGCGGACACCGTGTCCGGGTACTGCTCCAAAAGCTTCAGGAGCTCCGCGTCCTCGGCCGTGTCCAGGCGCGAAAGCAGCTCGGTCCCGGCCGGGGCCGGGGAGAAGCCGCGCTCGGCCGCCTTGGCGAACAGCGACCGGACCCGGGCGTGGGCGTACTGGACGTAGTAGACCGGGTTGTCCATGGACTTCTCCTTGACCGCGTCGAGGTCGAAGTCCAGGTGGCTGTCGGACTTGCGCGACAGGAACATGAAGCGGGCCGCGTCGGCCCCCACTTCCGCCACCACGTCGGCCAGGGTCTCGAACTTGCCGGCCCGGGTGGACATGGCGATCTGCTCGCCCCCCTTGAGCAGGTTGACGAGCTGGACCAGGATGACCTTCAGGCTCGCCTCGGGATCGCGCCCGAGCGCGGCCACGCAGGCCTTCATGCGCGGCACGTAGCCGTGATGGTCCGCGCCCCAGATGTCCACGGCCACGTCGAAGCCGCGACGGAACTTGTCGTCGTGGTAGGCGATGTCCGAGGCGAAATAGGTGAGTTCGCCTCCGGATTTCACCAGCACCCGGTCCTTGTCGTCGCCGAAGTTGGTGGTGGCGAACCAGAAGGCCCCGTCCTTGTCGTAGGCCAGGCCCTTTTCCCGCAGCGCCGCGAAGGTGCGGTCCACCGCGCCGGCGGCCAGGAGCGTGGATTCCGGGAACCAGACGTCGTGGTGGACCCGGAAGTCCCGCAAGTCCTTCTTGATGCCGTCCAGGATGCGCTTTTCGCCGTGCAGGCGGCACACGTCCGTGGCCTCGGCCTCGGGCAGGTCGAGAAGGGCGCGGCCGTCGCGGTCGAGGATCTCCCGGGCCAGGTCCTTGACGTAGTCGCCCCGGTAGTAGTCCTCGGGCTCGACGACCGGCTCGCCGAGCAGCTCCCGGCAGCGGTAGAGGATGGACATGCCGAGGATGCGCATCTGCCGGCCGGCGTCGTTGATGTAGTACTCGGTCTCCACCTCGAAGCCGGCGGCGCGCAGCACCCTGGCCAGGGAGTCGCCCACGGCCGCGCCCCGGCCGTGGCCGATGTGCAGGGGCCCGGTGGGGTTGGCCGAGACGAATTCCACCTGGATGCGCGTGCCCCGGCCGATGTCCAGCCGGCCGTAGGCGTCGCCGGCGTCCAGGACCTCGAGCACCGTGCGCTGCCAGAAGGCCGGGGAGAAGGTGACGTTGAGAAAGCCCGGACCGGCCACTTCCACGCCGGCGACGTCGCCGCCGGCCAGCAGTTCCCCGCTAAGGGCCTCGGCCAGTTGCCGGGGCGGCGTCTTGGCCTGCTTGGAGGCGACCATGGCCACGTTGGTGGCCAGGTCGCCGTGGGACTTGTCGCGCGGCGGTTCGATGGTGGTCTTTTCCGGCCAGGGGATGTCGCGTGCGGCCAGGGCCTTTTCCAGAAGCCCCCGCAGGTACGTCGTGGCGCGCATGCCCTAGGCCTCCAGGGCGGCCGCGGCGGCCGGGTCGGGAACGCCCACGGCCGTGCAGCCGTCGCAGACGTCCTTGAGGTTGACCAAAGCCAGCTTGGCCAGCACGCCCTTGGGGCCGAGCTCCGCGAAGGTGCGCGCGCCGGCGGCGTGCAGGTTGGCCATGGTGTCGATCCAGCGCACCTGCGATGTCATTTGGCGGCAGATGAGCTCCAAGCCCTTGTCCGCGTCGGCCTCGGCCGCGCCGGTGACGTTGAAATAGACCGGGGCCGCGGACGGGGCGCGAAGCCCGGCCTTGCGCAGGGCCTTTTCCAGCTCCGCCGCCGGCTCGGCCATGAGCGGGCTGTGGAACGCGCCGCTGACGGCCAGGGGCACGGCCCGGCCCTTGCGCTCCTTGACCAGGGCGGCGGCGGCCTCGATGGCCGCCTTGTCGCCGGAGAGCACGAACTGGCCCGGGGAATTGTAGTTGGCCACGACCAGGAGCCGGCCGGCGGCCTCGCCGGCCTCGCGCACGACCTCTTCCACGGCCTCGAGGGAAAGCTTGAGCACGGCGGCCATGGCTCCGTCGCCGCCGCCGGCCTCGGCCATGAGCCGGCCGCGAAGGCTGGTCAGGGCCAGGGCCTGCCCCGCCTCCAGCATGCCGGAAGCGGTCAGGGCGGCGTATTCGCCGAGGCTGTGGCCGGCGAAGCCGACGATGCCGGAGAGCTTGGGGCGCAGGTGAAACCACAGGCCCAGGCCCACGGCGGTCATGGCCGGCTGCAGGGCGCGGGTGTCGGCCATGGCCGCGTCGTCGCCCTCCCAGTAGATTTCCCGCAGGGGGAGGCCGGAGGCCTTTTCGGCCAGACGCCACAGTTCGGCGGCCTCGGACGAGGCCTCGGCCAGGGCGCGGCCCATGCCGCGTTCCTGGGAACCCTGACCGGGAAAGAGGATGGCCAGGCTGTTTCGGGTTGCGCTCACGTTCGCCTCTCCTTAGAGCTTTGCAGGTCTTTTCGGCCGCGATTGGTAGAGCAACGGGCCGAAATGTGCAACGGTCAATTTGACGGAGGAAAATGGCCATGTCCCAGCACGCGCCTGCACCGGACGCGGATTCGACGGCCCGGGCGGCCCTGGCCCTCGGCCGGGAGCTGTCCCCGCGCCAGGCCCAGGTCCTGGCCGGCTATCTCGGGCTGGTGGAGCGGTTCCGCACCCGGGTCAACCTGGTCGGGCCGTCGGATTGGCGGGTCGTGCTCGAGACCCTCGTGGCCGACTCCTGGCATCTGGCCGACTTTCTGGCGGGAGAGGCGGCCTCGGCCGTGCTGCCGCCCCCGGGCGCGCCCCTGGTCTGCCTGGACTTCGGGGCCGGGGCCGGGCTGCCGGGCCTGCCGCTGCGGGCCTTCTGGGAGCGGGGGCCGTACTGGCTGCTGGAGGCGCGCCAGAAGCGCTGCGTGTTTCTGTCCGAAGCCGTGGCCCGGCTGGGGCTGGCCGGCCTGCGCGTGGCCGAGGGGGACGTGCGCCGCACCGTGCCGGACATCCTGGCCCGGGAGCCCGGGGCCTTCGTGCTGTGCCTCGGCCGCGCCTTCGCGCCCTGGGCCCGGTTCCTGGCCCTGTGCCGGGAACTCGTGCGTCCGCCCATGGCCGTTTTGGCCATGACCGGCGCGCCCTGTCCGGCCGGGGAGACGCCGGACGGCTTCGCCCTGGGAGCCGAGGCCGCCTACGCCGTGGCCGGCAAGACGCGCTACCTGTCGCTTTTCGCGGCTCCGGCGGCTTCCATGTAGGAGTCCTTGAAGATCAGCCGCGTGGCCATGGCGTCGGCCAGGTCGGCCAGGTCCATGAGGGTTTCCAGGAAGTCGAGGATCTCGCCTTTGGCCTCCTCGGAAGCGTTGTCGAAGTCGAAGGCCAGGTCGCCGGATTCGAAATAGGCGTGCAGCTTCTTGAGATAGGCCGCGTCGAGCAGGGGCAGGGGCATACGGACCGCCTTTTGCAGGAATTTAATGGTGGTAGGGCGCGCCGGCAAGAATGGCCGCTGCGCGGTAGAGTTGTTCGTAGAGCACCACCCGCGCCAGTTCGTGGGGCAGGGTGCCGGGACCGAGCGACAAGGTCAGGTCCGCCCGGTCGAGCACCGCCTGGGAAAGCCCGAAAGCGCCGCCCACGACGAAGCAGGGGACGCGGCCCGGGTCCTCGATGAGCGAGGACACCTTGGCGGCCAGTTCCCGCGAGGCCAGCGCCCGGCCGCGTTCGTCGAGAACGACGACGCAGTCGCGGGGGGAGAGCCGGCCCAGCAGGGTCTTGCCTTCCTCGTCCTTGCGCCGCGCCGGCTCGGAAGCCTTGCCGTCGCGCACCACGATCTCCTCGGCCGGCAGGTAGCGCCGCAGGGCCGTCAGGTAATGGGCGGCGGCGTCCCTCAAAAACGGGGCCTTGGCGGACCCCACGACGTAGAGGCGGATGGGTTTCATGGGCGAATGGTCCGGCGGGGAAGCCGCCGCTTCGGCTGTTAGCCGAGGGGCCTTGCTGTTGTCAAAGCGGGCGGCTTGGATTAGGCCCAAATACCGCATGATTGGTTTTGTCCACCCAAGGAGCGGCATGCCTTTTCCCCTCCGCCACATGCGCCGCCTGACCCTGGCGTTGGCCCTGGCCGCGGCCGCCGTGCTCGCGGCGGCCGCGCCTTCGCGCGCCCAGGAACTGTTGCTGAGTAACCTCGTGCTCAACAACTTCGAGGGCAAGATCTGGGTGCGCTTCGGCGTGGAGCCCACGGGCGCGGACGCCATCCGCCAGGTGCTCATGGCCGGCGAGCGCCTGGCCCTGACGTGCAAGGCCAGGCTTTCGGTCAAGCGCGACTACGTCTGGAACCGCGAGGTGTCCTCGGCCCGCTACGAAAGCGTGCTGCGCCGGCTCAAGGGCGGCGAGTTCGCCGTGGAGCTGCCCGGCCAGGGCGCGGTGGCGGACAAGGAACTGACGTCGCTTTTCCGCAAGGCCTGGGGTGAGATCCTCATCGACCTTGGCCCCTGGGACAGGCTGGAGCGGGGGCAGACCTACGCGCTGACCCTGGAGCTTTCCCTCACGCGCCTGGACGTCTCGCCGTGGCTCAAAAAGGGCCTGTTCTTCTGGCCCTTCGATCCGGCCACGCCTGTTTCCTACCAGCTCGATTTCACCTATTGACCGCGACTTCCCCCGTTGCCTTGGTTGCCGGTTTCCGTATAAGAGTCCCAAGAATCCAAGGGAGTGCGTCAAGGAGGCTGGCATGCGCGCGGTCGTCGCCGGCGGCACGGGATTCATCGGGAGCGCCCTGGTCCGCTCCCTGACGCAGGACGGCCACGAGGTCGTGGTGCTTTCTCGCGCGGCTTCCGGGCAAAAGCCCCTGCCGGGCGTGACCTTCGTCCCGGCCGGCGGGAGAAGCGGCGCGGCCTGGAGCCGCCATCTCGACGGGGCCGACGTCCTGGTCAACCTGGCCGGAGAGAACATCAGTTCGGGCTGGTGGACGCGCGCCCGCAAGAAGCGGCTGCGCCAAAGCCGCCTGGACGCCGGCGCGGCCGTGATGGACGCCCTGGCCCGGGTCGCCTCGCCTCCGGCCGTGCTCGTGCAGGCCTCGGCCACGGGCTGTTACGGCGACCGGGGCGACGCTCCCGTGGATGAGTCCGCCCCCTGCGGCACGGGATTTCTGGCCGAGCTGGCCCGGGACTGGGAGGCCTCCACGGCCGGGGCCGAGGCGTTGGGCGTGCGCCGGGTGGTCGTGCGCACGGCCGTGGTCCTCGGCGCGCACGGCGGGGCCCTGCCGCGCCTGCTCGCGCCCTTTCGCTTCTTCCTCGGCGGCCCCCTGGGATCGGGCCGGCAGTATTTTCCCTGGATTCACCTGGCCGACGAAGTGGCGGCCATCCGGTTCCTCATGGACCATGCCTCGGCATCGGGACCGTTCAATCTGGCCGCGCCGGGCGCGGTCACCCAGGACGCCCTGGCCCGGGCCGTCGGCCGGGCCCTGGGCAGGCCGTCCTTCGTCCGGGCGCCGGCGGGCCTCCTGCGCCTGGTCATGGGCGAGATGGCCCGGGAACTCTTTCTCGGCGGCGTGCGGGCCGTGCCGCGGAGGCTTGTCGAACTCGGCTTCGCCTTCCGCTTCCCGGACCTGGCCGCGGCCCTGGCCGACATCCTGCAAGGTCAGGAGCGCACTCATGGATGATTGCCCGACCAAGCCCCGGGTGCTCGTCGTGGAGGACGAGGCCATCGTCGTCATGGACGTCCGCCGCCGGCTGGAACGGCTGGGCTACGAGGTGGCCGGCGTGACCGACACCGGCGAGGAGGCCCTGCGCCTGGCCGCAACGCTGGCTCCGGATCTGGTTCTCCTGGACATCATGCTGGCCGGCCCCATGGACGGCATCGCCGCCGCGGCCGGCATCCGGGAGGCCTGCGCCGCGCCGGTGGTCTTTCTGACCGCCCACACCGATCCGGAGACCCTGCGCCGCGCCGGCGAGGCCGGCCCCCACGGCTACGTCATCAAGCCCTTCGAGGATCGGGAGCTCGGCGCGGCCCTGGAAATCGCCTTGTACAAGTCCCGCATGGAGCGCCGGCTGGCCGAAAGCGAACGCTGGACGGCCATGACACTGGCCCACCTGGGCGAGGGCGTGGTCACGGCCGGGGTCGACGGCCTGGTGCGCTTCGCCAATCCCATGGCCGAAAGGCTTCTGGGCCAGGCCTCGGGGAGCATGCTCGGGCGTGAACTGTCGCTCGTGTACCGCACCCGGCGCGACCGAGGGGAGGAGTGCGGCGCGTCGGGGGAAAAGGTCCTGCTGTGCCGCCTCGACGGCAGCTGTCTGCCGGTGGAGGAGCGCTGCTCGGACATCCTGGACGACCGTGGCGAGCGCCTCGGCACGGTGCTGGTCTTTCGCGACCTGAGCCGCCGGCTCGGCGTGGAGCAGGCGCTTCGCGAATCCGTGGCCGGGCTGCGCCGGGCTCTGGAGGAGACGGTCAACGCCCTGACCGTGACCTCGGAAACGCGCGACCCCTTCACCGCCGGCCACCAGGAGCGCGTCTCCCGCCTGGCCGTGGCCGTGGCAGACGCCCTGGGCCTCGACGCCGAGGCCATGGAGGGCGTGCGCGTGGCCGGGCTCGTCCACGACATCGGCAAGATCCACGTGCCTTCGGAGATCCTGGCCAAGCCCGAGGCCCTAAGCCCCATCGAGATGGGCATCGTGCGCGAGCACTCCCAGGCCGGCTACGCCATCCTGCGCAACATTCCCTTTCCCTGGCCCGTGGCCCGGATGGTGCTCGAGCACCACGAGCGCCTGGACGGCTCGGGCTATCCCCACGGGTTGGGGGAGGAAACCCTGGTCGTCTCGCGCATCCTGGCCGTGGCCGACGTGGTCGAGGCCATGACCTCCCACCGGCCCTACCGGGCGGCATGCGGCCTGGAGGCGGCCCTTGATGAGCTGCGCCTTGGACGCGGGACACGCTACGACGCGGATGTGGTCGAGGCCTGCCGCCGCGTGTTCGAGGGCGGCGGCTTCCGGTTCTAGCCCCTTTCCTTGATCCAGATGAGGCTGGCCTGGCGGCCGGCGGTCCTGTCGCGGCGGTAGGAGAAGAAAAGCGGCAGGCTCTTGGTGCACAGGTCCAGGCCGAAGATGCGGTCCCGGTCGAGCCCGGCCGCGACGAGTTGGTCGCGCGTGAGCCGCCACAGGTCGACCCGGCGGGTCCGGTAGTCGAAATACGGCCGGAAAGCCTCGCCGAACTCCGTCTCGAAGGCGGTGAATTCCGATTCCCCCGGTCCCAGGCTCGGGCCGCGCACGGCGAAAAGCTCGCTCGGGGCCAGGCCGTAGCGCACGCAAAACGACCGCACCCCCCGGCCGCAGAAATCCGCCACGTTGCCCCGCCAGCCCACGTGCAGGGCGGCGATGAACTCTCCGGACTCGTGGGCGATGAGGATGGGCTGGCAATCGGCCGTCTTGACGGCCAGAGCCCGGCCGGGCCGGCTCTCGGCCAGGCCGTCGCCGGCCTCCAGGCTCGGCCGCTCCAGAGTGTCCCATTCCGGTTCGAAGACCATGTGCACGCCGTGCACCTGCCTAAGCGACTGCCAGGCGGCGAAGCCCAGCTCGTCGCGCAGGGCGCGGCGCGTGGCCGCGACGGCCGCCGGGTCGGGCGCGCCGGTGAAGGCCATGGTGTCCGGGCCGCAGCCGAAGGCGCAGCCGATGCCGGGCAGGCCGGGAAAGGCGAAGGGGATGTGGTTCATGCACGGACCAGTCGGGTTCGAAGTTCGGTGAGGACCGCGTCCACCGGCCTGTCCCAGGCTTGGGTCGCCAGGCGCGGCAGCAGCTGGAAGTCGTGGGCCAGGCCGGCGGTGAACGCGCCGGCGGCCGCCGGTCGGGCCAGCAGCCTGTCGTAGTAGCCGCCGCCGAAGCCGAGCCGCGCGCCGTCCAGGTCGAAGGCCAGGCCCGGCACGAGGATGAGGTCCGGGGCGAAGGCGTCCGGGGCCTGGCAGGCGTCCTCCCGGGGCTCCAGCAGGCCGAAGCGGCCGGGGACGACGTCGTCGAGGCAGGCGACGCAGCCGATGTCGAGCACGCCCGGCGCGTCGGGCCGGCAGCGCGGCAAGAGCAGCCGCTTGCCCCGGGCCAGGGCCTCCCGGGCGATCAGGGCGGCGTCGATCTCGTTTTTGACGGGCAGGTAGGCCAGCATTTCCCTGGCCGAGATCGCCGCCGGCAGCTCCCACAGGCGCGCCGCCACGGCGGCGCTGGCCCGGGCCACGGCCTCGGGCGAAAGGGCCAGGCGGCGGGCGAGCATGGCGCGCCGCAGGGCGGCCTTGTCCGCGTCGAAGGCGGCGGATGGTTGCATTTTGCTCACAATGACCGCATGGTAGCAGGAGGAAGCCGCCTGGGGAAGCGCATTCCCGGGCGTCGAAGGCGCGGGAGGACGCATGGGCGAAGGCGCATACTGGATCGGCATCGGCGACATCCACGACGATGCGGCGGCCGTGGCGCGCGTGCCGGGACTCGACGCGGCGGCGGGCGTGGTCGTCACGGGCGATCTGACCATAAAGGGCGGCGTGGCGGCGGCGAAAGCGGTCATCGAGGCCGTGCGGCGCGAAAACGCCGTCATCATGGCCCAGATCGGCAACATGGACAAAAGCGAAGTGGACGCCTACCTCACGGGAGAGGGCGTCAACCTCCACGCCACGGGTCGGGTGACCCCCCAGGGCGTGGGATTTTTCGGCTGCGGCTATTCCACGCCCACGCCCTTCGGCACGCCGAGCGAGGCCGGCGAGGAGCGCATCGCCGCCTGGCTCGAGGCCGGGTACGCCGCCGTGGCCCATTGTCCCCGCCTTGTCATGGTCTGCCACACGCCGCCCTACGGCACGGCCACGGACGTGATCGGCGGCGGCGTCCATGTGGGCAGTAGGGCCGTGCGCGCCTTCATCGAGCGGACGCAGCCGGCCGTGTGCCTGACCGGGCACATCCACGAGGCCAGGGCCGTGGACCGGATCGGCCAGACCACGGTGGTCAACCCCGGGGCGCTTTCGGGCGGCGGCTTCGTCAAGGTGACGCTCTCTTCCGAGGGCCTTCGCGCCGAGCTGCTGTCGTTCTCCTGACGCCCGGCCGGGGCGTGACGCCGGACGTGGCGCGGCCGCCGGCGTCCGGGAGGTGTTGATGTTCGTCGTCAATGTCATCGACATCGCATTTTACAGGGCCTTCCTGTCCAAGATCTACCTGACGGCGGGCGTGGAATATCTTTTCGCCTTTCCCGAGGAAGGGCTCGTGGACGTCCCCCTGCACGACCCGGTTCCGGACGCCGTGCTGGTCCAGGACTCCTACATGAGCCTGGAAAGCGGACAGCTCATCGAGCGCATCCGGGCGGCGGCCCGGGACATGGGACGCGCCGTCCCGATCCTCTATCTGTTGCCCTTCGAGGAGGGGGACGCCCAGGGCATGGCCGCCGTGCCCGACGGCGGCGACATCCATCCCGTCAACCGTCACAACCTGGCCGCGGTGCTGCGCGAGATCAAGGAGCGGGACAAGGCGGCCGCCCGGTCGGGCCGGCGGGAAATCCTCTTCGTGGACGCGGGCAAGACCCTGCTCCACGTGGTGCGCGCCGCCCTGTCGCCGGCCGGCTTCCGGGTGGTGGCCGCGCACAACGCCGAGCAGGCCCTGGCTCTTTGCCGCAAGCACGCCTTCGAGCTCGTGCTGACGAGCGTGCTCCTGCCCGGGCTCTCCGGCCTGGACCTGTGCCGGCGGCTCAAGGAGGAAAACCCCGGCCGCTACCTGCCCGTGATCATCCTTTCGAGCAGCGACGACCCCCTGGACATGGACACGGCCTTCGGCTGCGGCGCGGACGACTACCTGCTCAAGTCCTTCCCGCCCGAGATGCTGGCGGCCAAGGTCTCGGAGCACCTGGATCTGGTCGAGCGCAAGCGCCACAACAAGATACTGGTCGCCGACGACACCAAGCTCATCCGGGAGCTGCTGCGCCACAGCTTCATCAAGAGCGGCCTGTTCGTGATCACGGCCCAGAACGGCCGCGAGGCCCTGGAGCTGGCCCGGGAGCACAAGCCCGACGTGGTGGTCACGGACATCGAGATGCCGGAGATGGACGGCTACGCCCTGTGCGAGAAGTTGCGCGACGAGCCCGAGCTGCGCCACACCATGGTGGTGATCATGAGCACCCGGGGCCGGCAGAGCGACATCCTGCGCGGCGAGCGCCTGGGCGTGTCGCGCTATTTCGTCAAGCCCTTCGACGTGGAGAAGATGCAGCTGGTGGTGGAGCAACTGCTGGCCGAGAGCTACCGCCACGTCAAAAAGGAGCACGAGCACGTGCTGGCCAGCATGTCCGCGCTCATCACGGCGCTGGAGGCCCGGGACGAATACACCAAGGGCCACACGGCCCGGGTGTCGCGCATGGCCATGCGCCTGGGCCGGGCCATGGAGCTGGACGACAAGGCCCTGCGGGAACTCGAGATCGGGGCCAACCTCCACGACATCGGCAAGATCGGCGTGCGCGACGCCGTGCTGCTCAAGCCCGGCAAGCTCACGCCCGAGGAATACGCCAAGATCCAGGAGCACGCCATCATCGGCGCGGAGATCCTGCGGCCCATCATCTCCCTGGCCCCGGTCCTGCCGCTGATTCTGCTGCACCACGAACGCTGGGACGGCGGGGGCTACCCCACGGCCATCATGGGCGAGGACATTCCGCTCGGGGCGCGCATCATCGCCATCGCCGACGCCTTCGACGCCATGACCACGGACCGGCCGTACCGACGGGGCATGCCCCTGTCCACGGCTCTTTCCATCATCGAAGAAGAGGCGGGCCGGCAGTTCTGTCCGGACTGCGCCGCGACCTTCCTGCGCATGATGTGCGGCGACGCGGCCGACGTATCCCTGGAAGAGGCGGAGGAAGCGTCATGATCCTGATGAGCTGGAACGTCAACGGCCTGCGGGCCGTGGTCCAGAAGGGCTTCTGGGACTGGCTGGCCGGCTGCGGCGCGGACGTGGTCGGCGTCCAGGAGTCCAAGCTCCAGCCCGGTCACGAGGCCGATTTCGGCCACACGGAAACGTACCGGACGCTCTGGGCCAGCTCCGTGGTGAAGAAGGGCTACTCCGGCGTGGGCTGCTTCTCCCGGGTCGAGCCCCTAAGCGTGGCCCTGGAACTGCCCGATCCGGCCTACGGCGGCGAGGGGCGGCTCATCCAGATGGAATTCAAGGATTTCTACTTCTTCAACGTCTATTTCCCCAACGGCGGCCGGGGGCCCGAGCGCCTGGCCTACAAGCTCGGCTACTACGACGCCTTCCTGGCCCACGCCGAGGCCCTGCGCCGCGAAAAGCCCATCGTGGCCTGCGGCGACTTCAACACCGCCCACACCGTCCTGGACCTCAAAAACGCCAAGGCCAACGAGAAGACCTCCGGCTTCCTGCCCGAGGAGCGGGCCTGGCTCGACAAGTTCACGGCCGCCGGCTACGTGGACACCTTGCGCCTGTTCACCCAGGAAGGCGGGCACTACACTTGGTGGGACTATCGCTTCAAGGCGCGCGAACGCAACGTGGGCTGGCGCATCGACTACTTCTTCGTGTCCGAGGAGCTGCGGGGCAGGGTGCGCCGGGCCTGGATCGACGACACGGTCATGGGCTCGGACCACTGCCCGGTCGGCCTGGACCTCGACGCCTCCTGACGCTCCCCCGCCGGTCCGTTCCAGCGCTTTTCCCGAAGCCGCGCGTTGCGGCATCGCGGCTCTCGCCTTCTGTCGGGGCTTTTTGAAGAGACCTCGACGCCCCGCGCGCCCCGTCGCGGCCCGCCGGGCTACAATCCCAGTCCCAGCCATTCCACGGGCGCGTGGTCGTCGGTGAGGACCAACGCGTCGTTGCCGAACGGATCGTCGAGCCTTCCCGTCAGGAAGGCCCGGGTCTCGGCGTCCGTGGGCACGGGGCCCGGGCCTTCCTCGCGGCGGGCGACGAGCATGACGTTTTGCTCTTCCCCGGCTTTCTCCGGCCCGGCCAGGGGATAGACGGCCAGGTCGGGAAAGGCCGTGGCGAAGGTGGCGGCCAGGGAGCGCAGGAAGCGCCCACCCGTCCCCTGGGGCGCGCCGATGGCGTTGACCACCACCGCTCCGCCCGGGGCGAGCAGGGCGGCCAGGCGCGACGCCGCCTCCCGCGTGACCATGTGGAAGGGCGGCAGGTAGTCCGTGCCGAAGACGTCCAGGTAGATCAGGTCGTAGGGCTCCCCGGGCCGGTTGACGAAGGTCCGGGCGTCCTCGTGCACGATGGCCAGGCGCGGGTCGTCCGCGAGCCCGAAATGCTCCCGGGCCAGGGCCGTGACGCCCGGGTCGAGCTCCACCACGGTGACCGCGGCCCCGGGCAGGTTGGCCGCGGCGTGGCGGGCGAAGGCGTAGCCCCCGCCGCCGAGGACCAGCACCCGGCGGGGCTTCGGGACCAGGGAATAGGCCATGGCGAAAAAGCGCGTGTAGGGCAGGGCCAGCTCGGCCGGGGCGTCCGGGTAGACGGCCGACTGGCAGCGCAGGGGGCCGGTGGTCATGATGCGAAGCGTGCGGCCGGTGTCCGGTTCCATGCCCGAGTAGACCAGCACCCGGCCGTAGGCCGTGTCCACGTCCGCGACGCCGGCCGCCGCCAGGGACTGGTCCGTGGCCTGGATGGCCAGGCCGGAAAGCAGGAGCACGGCCCCGGCCGCGGCCTTGCCCTTGATGCCGGTCCGGGAGGCCAAAAGCGACAGCAGGAGCAGGAAGCCGGCCACGGCCAGAAGGGTGGCCGTGGACCCGCAGGCGGCGATGAGGAAAAAGCCCGCCGCGAAGGTGCCGACGATGCTGCCCAGGGTGGACAGGGCGTAAAGCCGGCCGGCGGTGGTCCCCGACGTGGCGGCGTCGCGCACGGACAGCCGCACGGCGAAGGGCGCGACCATGCCGAGCAGGGCGGCGGCCGGAGCGAACAGCAGCAGCACGGCGGCGAGCACGGCCAGGCGCGGCCCCGGGGCGCGGGTGGCCAAGAATTCCAGCAGCGGGATCTTGGTTGCGGCCGTGGCGGCCACGAGGGCGGCGGCCAGGGCGATGACCCCCGAAAGCACGCCCGGGCTCGGGCGGCGGTCGGCGATGCGCCCGCCCTGCCAGTAGCCCAGGGCGAGGCTGGCCAGGACGAGGCCGATCAGCCCGCTCCACACCACCATGGAGGTGCCGAAAAACGGGGCCAAGATGCGCGCGCCCACGAGCTCCAGGACCATGACCGCCGCGCCGCAGCCGAAAACGACGATTCCCAGCATGACAGGCTCCACTTCACGGATGCGCGGGCGACGCGCCCGCCCCGGCAGCATAGCCGGGGAAATTTCGGGGAGCAACCGCCCGCACGGCAGGATTGCTTTGACCATGCCCGAGGGTTTGTTGTAGGTATGTTGAAGCCATATCCAGCCTGAGGGAGGATTCGAGATGAAACGGTATTTCACGGCGACGACCATGTTGACGCTGCTTTTCGGGCTTTGCGCCATGGCCATGGCTTCTTCCGGCGGCCCGGGGCTCAGCGCCGACGAGGCCCTGGCCAAACTCAAGGAAGGCAACATGCGCTACGTGGCGGCGGCCAGCGTCGCGCCCCACCAGGACGCCGCGCGCCGCCACGAGACCGCGACCGACGGCCAGCACCCCTTCGCCACCATCCTGTCCTGCGCCGATTCCCGCGTGCCCTTGGAGATCGTCTTCGACCAGGGTGTGGGCGACATCTTCGCCGTGCGCGTGGCCGGCAACGTGGCCGCCGTGGACGAGATCGGCACCATGGAATACGGGGCCGAGCACCTCGGCGTGCCGCTGATCGTGGTCCTTGGCCACACCAAGTGCGGCGCGGTCACGGCCGTGGTCAAAAACGAGCCCGTCACCGAGAACATCGGCAAGCTGGTTTCGCCCATCGTGCCGGCGGTCAAGTCCGTCAAGTCCCGCTTCGCCTCCTCGGACCTGGAGGAACTGATCAACAAGTCCATCGAGGCCAACATTTGGCAGGCCATAAGCGACATCTACGCCAAAAGCCCGCTGCTCAAGCAGATGGCCGCCGCCGGCAAGGTCAAGGTCGTGGGCGCGCTCTACGACATCGACTCCGGCGAGGTGCGCTGGTTCGGCGAGCACCCGAGCGTGGCCACCCTGCTCGGCAAGTAGTCTTTCCCCGCGCGACGACGAAGGCGGCCCCTTCGGGGGCCGCCTTTTCAGGCCGCCGCCCCGGCCAGGCAGGCCTGAAGGGCGCGGACATTGGCCGAGAGCATCCCCTTGCGCCAGACCAGTTCGGTCGTCGTCTCGCCGTAGGGCGGGGCGAGGGCGTGCGTCGTCAAGGCCCGGGGCGCGGGGAAAAGCCGCAGCACCGCCTCGGGGACGACGCCCACCCCCATCCCGGCCGAAACGCCCCCCAGGATGGCATGGTAGGAAGCCAGCTCGGCGATCCGGTCGGGTTGGTCGCCATGATCGCGAAACCAGTCGAGGAGCCTGCGCCGGTAGGAACAGCCTTCCTGGAAGGTCAGGGCCGTCTTGTTCCCGATGTCGGCAGGGGTGCGGATGTCGGGGTGGCCTTTCGGGGCGATCAGGACCAGCCGCTCGCTGAAAACCGCCGCCGTCTCCAGCTTGCCGTTTCGCGGCGCGTCCGCGACGAGCGCCGCGTCGAGCCTGTCGGCGAGCAGCTTCTCGCACAGGGCCCGGCTCGTGCCGGTCGTCAATTCGATTTCCAGCCCGGGATGGAGCGCGTAGAGCCGCGCCAGGGGCTCGGGCAGCCGTCCCGCCGCCGTGCTTTCCATGGCGCCGAGGCGGAATCTTCCTCCCGGCGCGGCGCTTCGGACCCGGCTCTGCGCTTCCTGCGCCAGGGCGACGATCCGTTTGGCGTATTCGTAGAGCGTGCGGCCCTCGGGGGTGCACGGCATCCGCTTCCCCTGGCGGGCGAAGAGGCTGACGCCAAGGCTCTCCTCGAGCCGGAGAATCCGTGTGGTGACGCTCGAAGGCACACGGTGCAGGCAAGCCGCGGCCCGGGTCACGCCTCCCGCTTCGACGACGGCGATGACCGCGTGCAGATCGGCCAGTTCCATACGTTCTCCAAAGAAGAATGTTACGTTCATTTGTTTTCAATTTTCTTGAATTCATGAATTAGCTAAATCGGAAGCGGAGAACAAGCCCGCCTCGCCGGTCCGTCGGGGAACACGGCCCGGGTGAGGGGGATCTTCCACCTTTATGGCCTGCGCCCCAGGAGGCGCAGGGGAGCGGCGGGGAAGCTCGGCCGGGAGATGGCCAAGCTCGGTGGGGCTGGCGCACCCCGCGGCCAGGCGACAGGCTGGAACGGACGACGACAAGAACGGGCGGACAAGGGGTTTATGGAAAAACTGTACAAAAACGGTTTGCTGCAAACGCTCGGCGGCGCTTGCGGCCTTTCGATCGTCATGGGCGTCGGGCGCTTCGCCTACACGGCCATGCTTCCCTCCATGATGCAAAAAGGGGGCGTCGACGCGGCCGTCGCCGGCAACATGGCCGCGCTCAATCTGGTGGGCTATCTTCTCGGGGTGCTGGCCATGCGGCGGGAAAAGCCCGGAAAGAGGCGCTATGGCCTGTACGCCGCTTTTCTTGTGCTGAGCGTCGCCACGACGGCAGGCATGGGCCTGACCCACGCCGTCCAGGCCTGGCACGCCATCCGCTTCCTTTCCGGCTTCGCCTCCGGAGCCTGCTTCGTGCTGTGTTCGGCCATCGTCCTCGACACGCTCATGGCGCTGCAACGGCCCGCCCTGGCCGGCTTTCTCTACAGCGGCGTGGGCGTCGGCATCGCGCTGGGGGGAATGCTGGCGCAGCCTCTGGAGAACGGCATCGGGCTCGACGGGGCCTGGATCGGCCTGGGCGTCCTGTGTCTTCCCCTGTGCCTCGCCTCCCTGGTCTGCCTGAGGCCGGGCGTGAATCCGACGTTGGGCCCAGCCGCCCGCGGGGCGCAAACGGATCGCGAGAGGGGACGCGGGCAGTGCCGCGACTATTTCCTGCTCCTTGCCTCCTACTTTCTGGAAGGCTTCGGCTATATCATCGGCACGACCTTTCTCGTCTCCCTGGTGCGCGAGACCACCCATTCCGTCTCCCTGGCCAATGCATCCTGGATGATCACCGGCTGCGCCGCGGCCTGCAGCGCCCCCGTGTGGCGTCATGCCGCCCGTGGAGGCTACCTCTCCATGCTGGCGCTCGCTTACGTCCTGCAAGGGGTGGGGACGCTGCTGCCGGCGCTTTCCGCCGCTCCCGCGAGCATCGCGCTCGGCGGCCTGCTGCTGGGGGGCACGTTCATGGGCATCACGGTGCTCTCGCTCCAGTACGGCGTTTCCTTGAGCGGAAAGCCCAGCGCCCACACGGTCGCCGTGATGACGGCCCTCTACGGCGTCGGCCAGATCATCGGACCGTATCTGGCCGGGATCAGCGCCCAGGGAAGGGGATTCGGGCCGGCGTTCATTCTTTCCTCGGCAGCGCTTTTCTCCGCCGCCCTGCTGCTGGGGGTGAACCGTGTCTGCGGCCGGCGCGGCGGCTGACGGGATTGATGCGATAAAAGGAGGATTGCGGCATGCCGTACGTCAACATCAAGGTGACCGGGGGAAACGAAGCGCCGAGCGCCGAACAGAAGGCCGCGCTCATCAAGGGAGTGACGGAGCTGCTCTCCGGCGTGTTGGGCAAGAATCCCGCGACCACGGTCGTGGTCATCGACGAGGTCGCCCAGGACAACTGGGGACTCGGGGGGATGAGCGTGACGGAGGTGCGCAAGCGCAACCGGAAGCCCTAGGCCGTGTAGACATTTACCGTAGCCAGACAGCTATCGCCGCCACATGGAGAAACGACAAGTATGCGATGGCCAGCTTGTCATATCGTGTGGCAATTCTCCTAAACTGCTTGATCTTATTGAA
>JAEWCY010000195.1 GCA_023390395.1 Pseudomonadota bacterium
ACAGGCTCGGCTCGGCCGCCTCCTGCTCGGGGAACCACCAGCCGTGCTCGGTGGAGATGACGCGGGGATCGAGCGTGTCGTTGAAGCGCGCCACCTGGCGGCACTTGCCCATCTGGTTCTCGATCCACGTCCATTGCCCCTCGGCCACGCCGTATTTCACTGCGGTGACAGGATGGATGTCGAAGTACGGCACCGGGTGCAGCTCGCGCGAAGTAGTGTTCGCCTGGCGCCACTCGGAGTGGAAGAACTCGAAGGAACGCTTACCCGTGGTGAGCACGAGCGGGTACTCCTCGGCGAGCTCCGGCGTGGCGTAGGGAGACGTCGGCGGCTCCTCGTAGTACGGCAGCGCGTCCACGCCCCAGCTGTCGAACAGGCTGATGTAGAACTCGTAGCGACCCGTGGGTGTCATGAAGCCGGGCTGGCCGTCGGGGCGCAGCAGGCCCTTCTCGTACTTGTAATAGCGGAAGTCGCTGTAGTGCATGCCGTGGTACTTCTCCTCGAGGTCCTCCATCGTAAAGCCGACGTTGCCCACCTCCAGGCGCCAGTTCATGTAGTCGCGCGGCTCTTGCACCCAGTCAGGCCATTTCTCGGGCGCCAAACGGTGACCGAGGTCTATCATGATCTGCTCGTCCTCCTTCGCCTCAAAGTAGCTGGAACACTTCGTGAGCGAGCGCATGGGATCGAACCACACGCGGATGCAGTCGCGCTCGTTGGACATGGCGCACGGCAGGATCAGATCGGCGCACGATACGGCATAGGGCGTTTTGAACAGGTCGACCACGCAGATGAAGTCGACTTTCGCCATGGCGCGGTACAAGCGCGGCGCGTCTTGGCCCATGTTCGCGATGGGGTTCGCCGACTGTATCCAGAGCATCCGCACGGGGCGCTGGTCACCTTTCTCGTCAAGGCCCGTCTCGATAGCCTCGAGGATAGAGTCGGAATGCGACGAAGCCGAGAAGCCATACTTTTTCAGGGGATACTTGCTGTTGCCCAGACGCTTGTCCGCCATACCCTCCTTCAGGTACTCGATGCCGGAGTTGTAGCTGAACTCAAGGCCGCAGGCCTGATCGATGAGGATATTGCCGCCGGGGTTGTCGATGTTGCCTGTTACCCCGGCAAGGCAGGCGATAGCATGGGCCGACTGCGTGCCGATTTTTGACATGTCCACCGCAAGGCCCCACTGGATGGTTGACGGATGGGCCTGAGCATAGAAACGCGCAGCCTCGCGGATGAGATCGGGGGCGACCCAGCAAATCTCGGCCACCTTATCCACCGGATACTCCTGCACGCGCTCCGCCAAGACATCGTAGCCGTACGTCCACTTGTCTATGAAGTCGTGGTCGACTAGGTCCTCGTTTATGATAACGTTGAGCATGCCGAGAGCGAGCGCAGCGTCGGTGCCGGGACGAAGGCGCAGCCAATACTTCGCCTTCGAGGCGATCCACGTGAGTTGGGGATCGACGGCAACAAGTTCCGATCCGCGCTTCATGGCCTCCACGATCCAATGGCCGAGGAACGCGTCGGAGTTGCATACGACCGGGTTCGTGCCCCAGATGACGACGCACTCAGGCGGCACCCAGTCGGGATCGTCTTCGTAACGTGTCGGGCGGAACTGACTCATGTCGGCCACCCACTGGTTGCCCATGACCACGTAGCAGAGCGCCGTGCGGGGCAGCATACACGAGTCACCCGACAGAAAGCAGAGCGTGAGGTCGGGGCCGCCAAAGTTGGCGTACTGGTTGTGCGCGATCGCCTGGGAGACGTTGCGGCCGGTGCCGATCATCGACACGATGGACTCCGGCCCACTTTCGCTCTGAAAGCGCCGCACGTTCTCTTCAATGATATCGTAGGCCTCATCCCAGCTCACGCGCTCCCACTTATCCTCGCCACGTGCGCCCACACGCTTCAGGGGGTATTTCAGGCGCTCCTCGTGGTTCACGAGCTCGGGCAGCTCCAGGCAGCGCATACAGAGGCGCCCCTGGTTGAACGGACTGTTCGGGTCGCCCTCCACCTTCACGAGCTTGCCGTCGTCGTCCGTGTAGAAGATGACCTGGCATCCCTGGTGGCAGCCCGGGCCCGACCACATGGTCGTGCGCGTGGCGGTGAGGTCGCCTTCCTTCCAGTGCAGTTGCTCTGGGTAAAGATCGAAGTTGTACTCGTTGTTGTAATCCATGTCCAACCCCCTTCTTGCTCGTCGTCGGGCGCCTGACGCACACTGCTTCCGAGCAGTTGCGTCGTGCACCCCTTGAGGGCTATTCTAGGAAGGACACAGCGCGCAATCGAAGTCATACCCTCCAAATTGAGCGAGGGGTTTTTGTAATAATATCCATAGCTTCTCGCCGCCCGACGGCGCATCATAATGAAGGGTTGCTGTATCTGCGAAGGAGGATCGTATGCATGCTGCGAGCATTTTCAAAACCACCGGCTTTGCCCCGGATCGCCTGCCCACAGTGACAGCGGACATGCTCGCCGATTTCCTATCCGGCCATCACGTAATGGCCTTTCCTCGCGCATCGCGCCGAGTGGTTCGCTGGTTCAACGCAGGCCCGCAGCATGACGTGCCGCTTCCTGCTGGGCTTCGGAGCGGACAGATCTTGCACGTCTGCCGAATGCGCGAAGCATGCAGGGTGCTGGAGGAGGATGGTAGCGCCTTTGTCTGCGCACTCTGTCCCGACGACACGCTGCCACCATGGGTAGGTGCCTTCGCAGAGCGCCTTGTCGTCGTTCAGCAGACGGACACGTTCTCGTACTTCCTATTCCTCGTGCAGCGGTTCTTCACCGACGTCATGATGTGGGAAAGCGAGCTCGACCGCATCGTGTTGCGCAAGGGAAGCCTCCAGGAGTTGCTCAACGTAGGCAACTCGGGGTTGGGCGATTTCATGCTATGCTTGGACGCCTCGTACAACGTACTCGCCTATACCGAGGGCGTCGAGCCGCCCGACAACGTGTATCGCAACGCGGTTGCCGCAGGATGCCAGCCGGTAGGCGAGCTGCCCTCCGACACCGTCGACGGCGAGAGGAGTCCTGCAGGAAACCACCCAAAGATTCTTGCCAAAAGGGCGATCCAGCTCGTAGAGGCGACGAGCGCCCATCCGCACCCCCAGTTGCGCAGCGACGTGACGGTGGAGGGCACTCGATTCGCCACGCTCATCCTCGCCAGCACATCCGACACGATCTCGGGTGGCACGCGCGACCTGTTCGCGGCACTCGTCGCCCGCATCGAGCCGATATGCGAGTCGCTCTGGCGCGACGAGGTTCGCATCGAGAGCCCCCATCACTTCTTCTTCACGCGGCTCATCGAAGGAGACCTACCCGACGAGCCCTCCCTCGAGGCGCACCTGAGGACCACCGCCATCCCCCATCCGGCGCAACTGAAACTCGTCCTGCTCGACCTCAAACAGGCGCCGGAGACGCCGCTTTCGACCGTGGCGGCGGCAGCGCGGAGGTTCAACCATCACGATTGCTACTGCTTCACGCATAAGGGTAACCTGTGCGTGCTTTGCTACGCCGCCGAGGGCGACAGCCAGCTCTCGCATGCGAAGACGCACGAAGACCTCGTTCAGCTCCTATACAAACCGCACCGCATCGTCGGCTCCGCATCGCAGATATTCGAGAGCGTCACCGACCTCGACCTCGCCTACCGGCAGGCTGCGATCGCGAAGAACCTGCGAGAGATCGTCGAGCGAGAGGGACGCAGCGGACCCGAGGAGTTCGCCCTCATACCTTTCGAGAACTGCCTCATTTACTACCTCGTGGGAACACCCGACAAAGACGAGCGCTTCCTGTC
>JAEWCY010000196.1 GCA_023390395.1 Pseudomonadota bacterium
AGCCTGCCGCGAAGCGGCGGCATCGGAAAGCCAATTCCGGCCCCGCCGACGCACTCCCGCCCACGACCACGCTTCCACCCGCTTCCCCATCCTCCGCCTCCCCCATCGAGGGGGTCCGGGGGGCATCATGCCCCCCGGCCGCCGGAGGCATCTTCAACCCCACAACCTCCCATCATCCCAAAAAGTATCGACGCAGCCACAGCTCCAGCATGACCAGCGCGTAGATGCGTTTCCCGTTATCCGCCTTTCCGTGCTCGTGCGCATCGAGCAGCTCACGCACCGCTTCGGGCCGGGCGATTTCCCGCGCGACGCGCCCGCCGGTCAGCAGGTCGCGGCTGAACTCGCGCAGCGGTCCCCGGAACCAGCCGGCCACGGGCAGCCCGAAGCCGCGTTTGGGCTGGTCGGCGATGCGCGGGGGCAGCAGGTCGGCGAAGGCGCGGCGCAGCAGGTATTTGCCGGTGCGGCCGCGCAGCTTGAGTTTTGCGGGCAGGCGGGCGGCGAAGGCGGCCAACTCCACGTCGAGGAAGGGCGAACGGCCTTCCAGGGCGTGGGCCATGGCCATACGGTCGGCTTTGACGAGGAGATCGCCGGGCAGGTAGACGCTCACGTCCGCGAAAAGGCCCCGGTCGAGGGTATTGTCGGCCGTGGCGCTGGCGTAGGCGTCGGCGTAGAGGCCGACGGTATCGTCGGGCCTTGCGGCGCGGGCGAATTCGGGCCGCAGGAGCGCTTGGCGGTCCCAGGGAGAGAAATAGGAACCCCAGCGCACGAGGCTGGCGGCGCAGGGCACGCGCACGACCTGGGACAGGCGGGCCAGTCCCGCGCGCCAGTCGGCTTCCACGGGCACGTCGCCCCGGGCCGGGATTTTCGCCGCCAGCCAGGGCACGAATTTTCGCGTCAGGCAGTGGGGCAGCCGGGCGTAGACGTCGGCCAGGGGATCGAGCCAGTACCGCTGGTAACCGGCGAACATCTCGTCGCCGCCGTCGCCGTTTAAGGCCACGGTCACGTGCTGGCGCGTGAGCCGGCACAGGTGCCAGGAAGCCAGGGCCGAGGGGTCGGCGAAAGGCATGTCCGTGGCCGCGACCACGTCTTCCATGACGCCGCGCGCCTCGTCGAAGCCCACGATGAATTCGGTATGATGCGTGCCGAAGCGCTCGGCCACGGCCCGGGCCTTGCCGGTCTCGTTGAAGGCCTCTTCGGCGAAGCCGATGGAGAAGGTGCGCACGGCCCGGTCGGCGAGCCCGGCCATGACGGCGGTGACGATGCCGGAATCGACGCCGCCGGAAAGGTGCGCGCCGAGCGGCACGTCGGAGACCAGTCGCAGGCGCACGGCCTCGGTGACGCGCGCGCGCAGCTCCTCGGCCAGTTCGGCTTCGGAGCCGGCGAGCTTGGGCAGGTAGTCGAGCTGAAAATAACGCTCGGGCCGGCCCTGGCCGTCACGCCAGGTCAGGTGATGTCCGGCCGGGAGGGCGGCCACGCCGGCGAAACCCGAGGCCGGCTCCGGCACGTGCTGGAGCGTCAGGTAATGGGCCACGGCCGAGGCGTCCAGGCGGGGGCGCACGTCCGGGTGGGCGAAAAGCGCCTTGGGCTCGGAGCCGAAGGCGAGGCCGCCGCCGGGAAGGCGCGTGTAATAAAGGGGCTTCTTGCCAAAGGGATCGCGGGCCAGGAACAGCTCGCGGCGGGCGGCGTCCCAGATGGCCAGGGCGAACATGCCGCGAAGGCGGGCGACGCAGGCCGGCCCCATTTCCTCGTAGAGGTGGACGATGGTTTCGGTGTCGCCGGCGGAGACGAAGGCGTGGCCCTTGGCCACGAGTTCCCGGCGCAGCTCGGCGAAGTTGTAGATTTCGCCGTTGAAGACGATGGCCAGGGAGCGGGTTTCGTTGAAGATGGGCTGGTCGCCGGTGACGAGGTCGATGATGGCCAGCCGGCGATGGCCCAGGGCCGCGCCGCCGCCCTCGGGAAAGACGTCGCGGTAGCGCCCTTCGCCGTCCGGGCCGCGCTGGGCGATGGTCCGGGTCATGGCAGCGAGCGTCGCGCCGAGCTCCCCTTCTCCGCCCCGATTGGCGACGAATCCGCAGATGCCGCACATGGTCTAGCTCCGCCTTTCCAAACCGCAGAACAACAACGAACAACCACAATTCAACATGTCACCGAACCGCCTCGCGGCACAGGGAGGCATAGGCCTCGGCCACCACGCGCCAGGAATACTCGCCCACGACCTTGTCCCGGCCGGCCAGGCCCAGCCGCCAGCACAGATTGCGGTCGGCGACCAGGCGGGCGACGACCGCAGACAGGGCGGCCGGATCGTCCTGGGGCACGAGAAAACCCGTGCGGCCATCTTCCACCAGTTCCTCGTTGCCGGCGATACGCGTGGCGGCCACGGCCAGGCCTGAGGCCATGGCCTCGAGCACGGCGTTGGGCATGCCCTCGTCGCGGGAGGGAAAGACGAAGGCGTCGGCACGGCGCAGCGTTTCCGGCATGTCCGCCCGGGACACCCAGCCGGAGAAGCGCACCTTGGCCGCAAGGCCAAGCCGGCCGGCCAGGGACGCAAGCTCGGCCCGAAGCGGTCCGTCGCCCACGATCTCCACCTCGAAACAGGCCTCGGCCGGGAGCCTGGCCAGGGCTTCGAGCAGCACGTCGAGCCCTTTTTGCCGCACCAGCCGGCCAACGAAGACCAGGCGCACCGGCCCCTCGCGCGAAAGCTCCCCGGCCGGGACGAAGCGCGCCGCGTCCACGCCGTTGGGGATCATACGGATGGGCACGCCGCCGGCCGAGGTCGCGGCCAGGTCGGCCAGGCCCCGGCTGTTGGCCACCACGGCGGCGGCCCCGCGCCACAGGAAACGGATCAGCGGCGCGGTCAGGCGATGGTAGCCGGCCAGGTCGTAGGGCTGAAACCCCGGCACGTCGCCGCCGCGCAGGGAAACGACGTAGGGCGTGCCGCGCAAGAACTTGAGCAGCCAGGCCGCCGGGCCGCAGGGGATGCCGAAAAAGGCCAGGCAGGCGTCGGGACGCCAAGCTCCGGCCATGGCCGGCAGATACGCGCCGGCGCTGGCCATGAAGGACAGCATCTCCAACGGAGAACAATGATCGGCATGGCGGCGCACGGCCGGGATGCGACGCACCTCGAAACCGTCGACCTTCTCCAGGCGCGGCAAGCCGCGAAACGCTGCCGTGACCACGCGCACGTCATGGCCCAAGCCGGCCAGCTCCCGAGCCATGTTGGCCGTGGCGTTCCCCGCCCCCCCACCCAGCGGGGGGTATTCGTAATTGAGGAGGAGAAGGCGCAAAGAAGTGCGAGAGAGGAACCCTTTTTGGGAAAAAGGGTTTCCCTCTCGCGCTCTCCCTTCCCAAAAACTTTCCATAGGGGGTTGCTTCACCATACCACCCTACCCTTTTCCCCCTTGCGGGGGGGTCCGGGGGGCATCATGCCCCCCGGCGGAGGGGTCCAGGGGAGGCAGCGCCTCCCCTGGCCGCCGGAGGCGCCCCACGAGCGTGGCACGCGTCACGGCGAGCAAACCCGGATCGCGACGGGCGTGGTCGGGGTGCAGGCGGTCGGCGATCAGGGCGAAGGCCTCGGGGGCGCTGTCGTGGACCGGCACGGCCACGTCGAAGCCGGCTCCGGTCAAGGCGGCGACGTGGTCGTCGCAGCGCCAGGGGCCGCAGGGGTCCGGACCGGCCAGGCGATTGCCTGTGGCCTTGGAGAAAAGGAGCCTGTGGTAGGGGTAGCGCTCCAGGGGCTCGCGGCAGTCCACGCGCCAGACGACGACGCCGCCCGAAACCAGCAGCCGGCGCAGGGCGTCGGCCAGTTCACGGGGATCGGTCGGACCGGCCGGCTCGACCACGGCGGCGTCGAAAAAACCGTCCGGAATCTCGGCCAGATGGGCGGCCCGGGCCACGCAGGTGAACTTCACCCGGGGATGCATGGCGGCCAGCACGGCCAGGTGCTTGGCGTCGCTTCCCACGTCGAAGCCGGGCCGGGGATCGTGGCACACGGCCCGGATAGCGCCCATGGCCGCCAGGGCGTAGCCCATGCCGTTCGTCGGGCCGCAGCCGGCGG
Organism: Pseudomonadota bacterium; assembly: GCA_023390395.1. Classification (GTDB taxonomy): domain Bacteria; phylum Desulfobacterota; class Desulfovibrionia; order Desulfovibrionales; family Desulfovibrionaceae; genus Solidesulfovibrio. Next base: position 4,055 of record JAEWCY010000196.1, read on the forward strand.
CCAAAAGCCGCGCCCCGGCCACGGGCCGTCCTTCGCGCTCCAGCACGGCGGCGGCCTTTTCGGCCAGGACCAGGGGATCGGGGTCGTCGGCTTCGCGCAGCCGGCACTGGGGAACGAGCCCGCCCAGTCGGGCGAACCGCTCCTCGCCCAAAAGCGCCCGCAGGCGGCGCACCACGACGTAGGCCCACTGGTCGCGGTCCATGGTCAGACCCCGGCCAGGCTGGCGTGGCGCAGCACCCAGAGGTTCCAGAGGAAGAGGCGGTGATCGGCGGCTCCCTGCCTGTGCTGGCGCAGCAGGGCGTCGCCGCGCCCCTGGTCCAGTCCGGCCTCCAGGGGCGAAGGCGCGCCCATGGCCAGGGCCCCGTCGGCCAACCAGCGCCCCACGGGCACGCCGAAGCCCTGCTTGCGGCGATAAACGACGTCCTTGGGCAAAAGCGGCTCCAGGGCCTTTTTCAGGATGTACTTGGTCGTGCCGCGCCGGAACTTGAAGCGGTGCGGGATACGGCGCACGTAGTCGGCCAGTTCGATGTCGAGGAAGGGCGCGCGCACTTCCAGGGAATGCATCATGCCGGCCCGGTCGGTTTTGACCAGGATGTCGTCCTGCAGATAGAGGCGCGTGTAGAACTCCATGGTCTTGTCCACCATGTCGCGCGACGGGCAGGCGTCGAAGACCTCGACGGCCTCGCTATAGAGTTCCTCGGGGTCTACGGGTTCGCGGAAAAGCGCGGCGACGCCGTCAGGATCGAGGGGCCCCAGCCAGACCGGATTCCACAGCCGGGCCGGATGGGACAGGCCGCGCAGGAAGCGGTTGATCTTAAACGACGCGGCCATGTAGCCGTGGCCCACGGGCAACCGGGCGGCCAGGAGCGTCAGGGCCTTGTGCAGGGGCCTGGGCACGAGGCGGCAGTAGGCCTTGGCGGCGCGCAGGGCCTTGAAGGGGTCGTAGCCGGCGAAAAGCTCGTCCGCGCCGTCGCCGCCCAGGGCCACGGTGACGTGGCGGCGCGTCTCGCGGCAAAGGAGCGCCGTGGGGATGAGCGACACGTCGCCCATGGGCTCGTCGAGGCGGCCGACGATCTCGGGCATGAGGCGCAAGGCGTCGGCCACGGTCAAGGTGGTCAGGTGATGGGCCACGCGGCAGCAGGCGGCGGCCTGACGGGCCTTGGCCGACTCGTCGAAGGCCGGGTCGTCGAAGCCGATGGAAAAAGCGGCCACGTCCGGGGCGTGGCGGGCGGCCAGGGCGGTCACGGCCGAGGAGTCCACCCCGCCGGAAAGAAAGACGCCAAGGGGCACGTCGCTCATGAGCCGGCGGGCCACGGCCGCGTCGAGGAGTTCCAGCACGCGCCCGGCCATGGCTTCCTCGCCGCCGGAAACGAGGCCCTCGTCCGGAGCCAGGCAGAAGGACCAGTAGCGGCGGCGCGAAACGGATGCGTTGCGCACGTCCACAAGCAGGTTCTCGCCGCCGGGAAGCTTGCGCGTGCCCTCGTACAGAGCGTTCGGCGCGGGCAGGAAGCCGTAGGCGAAATACTTGCGCAGCGCCGGCCGCGAGACCGAGGCCCCGGCCAGGGCGGGATGGGCGACAAGGGCGGAAAGCTCCGAGGCGAAGGCGAAAAACCCCGACCGGGCGGCGTAGAAAAAGGGCTTCTTGCCGAAGCGGTCCCGGGAGCAGAAGACCAGGCCCCGGGGCTTGTCGTAGAGCGCGAAGGCCCACATGCCGTTAAGGCGCGTCGGCAGGTCCTCGCCCCACTCGCGCCAGCCGTGGAGCAGCACCTCGGTGTCGCTGTGGTCGGTGGCGAAGCGGTGGCCCTTGGCCTCGAGTTCGCGGCGCAGGGCCACGTGGTTGTAGACCTCGCCGTTGTAGGCGACCACGAGGTCGCCCGCGGCCGTGGCCATGGGCTGGCCGCCGCCGGCCAGGTCGATGATGGACAGGCGTCGGTGGGCCAGGCCCACGCCGGCGGCGGGGTCCTCGTAGAGGCCCTCGCCGTCCGGACCGCGTCGGGCGAGCCTGGCGTTCATGGCGGCCAGGGCGGCCCGGGGATCGGCCGCCTCGCCCCCGACGAAGCCGCAGATGCCGCACACGGCCTAGCGCCCCCGCCCCGACGCCGGAGCCGACGCGGCCAAGGGCTTCCAAGCCAAGGTCAGGGCTCCTTGCAGTTGCGCGTGCAGTCCACGATGTAGGTCGGCTTGTCCTGGGATTCGTGGTAGGTGCGCATGAGGATCTCGGCAATGAGGCCCATGAAGATGGAAATGATGCCGATGAGCATGAACATGACCACGGCCAGGGGCAACGGCGTCTCGATGAAGCTCTTGTTCAGGAAAAACTTGCAATAGAGCATGAACAGGAAGAAGCCGACCGAGGCGGCGATGCTGGCCAAGCCGAAGCCGCCGAAGAGATACATGGGCTTCTGGGCGTACTTGTCCAGGAACTTGACGGTCATGAGGTCGAGGATGACCTTGACCGTGCGTTCGATGCCGTACTTCGACTCGCCGTGGATGCGCGGGTGGTGCGTGACGCCGACCTCGGTGACCCGCGCGCCCTGCCAGGCGGCGTGGATGGGGATGAAGCGGTGCATCTCGCCGTAGAGTTTGACGTCCTTGATGATCTCGCGGCGGTAGGCCTTGAGCGAACAGCCGTAGTCGTGCAGGCGCACGCCGGAGATGATGGAAATGAGCCCGTTGGCCACGCGGCTGGGGAAATTGCGCTTGATGGGGTTGTCCTTGCGGTCCTTGCGCCAGCCCGAGACCACGTCGTAGCCTTCGTCGAGCTTGGCCAGCAGGCGCGGGATGTCCGCCGGATCGTTTTGCAGGTCGCCGTCCATGGGGATGAGGATGTCGCCCCGGGCGGCGTCGATGCCGGCCATCATGGCCGCGGTCTGGCCGAAATTGCGGCGCAGGTGCACCACGCGCAGGCGCTCGTCGCGACGGGCCAGGGCGTCCACCCGCTCGCGGGTGCCGTCCGTGGAACCGTCGTTGATGAGGATGACCTCGTAGGGATGGCCGAGCCCCGGCAGCACGTCGTCAAGCTTGGCGTAGAGCGGCTCGACGTTGTCCTGCTCGTTGTACAGCGGGATGATGATGGAAAGCATGTCGGACATGGCGTGTTCCAATTTCCAAACATGACCTCGGTCATGCTTCAAATACGCAGGATGCAGGGCACTCGCACGTTGCTTCCCGGACGCTCGCGGGGAAACCGAAATACCGTCCCCGGCGATTGGCGGTCGCGGTCGCGGGGAGGCCTTCACGGCTCGGACACGGCCGGTCGCGCGGCCAGAAGCGGCCGCAGGTCCACCAGGCGCACGCCGGGCTCGGGGCTGGTATAGGGGAATTTCGCCCCGTCGAGAAGGGCGAAATTTCCGGGCGTCGCGGCAAGCTCCGCGATGCGGGCGTCAAAGGGCGCGAAAAGCGGCCCCTTGGCCGCAGCTTCCTTGGTGAGGTCGGCTTCGCGCACCACCATGTGCGTCACGCCGTAGGCCCTGGCGAATTCCAGCACGACGTCCGCGTCCTTGGCGTAATAGGCCTCGGCCTGGTGGGCCAGGCGGGGGTAGTACATGGCCCAGTAGCCCTGGCTCCAGGGATGGGCCAGTTCGTAGGAGGCCACGACGTCGCGGCGGCCGAAGGTGAGCACGGTGTCGAGGAGTTCGGGGTTGCCGGCCAGGAGCGCATCCTTGGGCAGGGCAGCCACGGCCCGGTAGAGGGGGGCGTCGGCGCGGTAGTCGTACAGGCCCGCGCCGCTTATGCGCCACATGCCGACAGCCAGGGCCAGGGCGGAGAGGAAAACGCGGCCGCCCGTCCTGGTCAGGAGCCGGTCCAGGGCATGGCGCAGCACCACGGCCAGGGCCAGGGCGTAGAGGAGGTTTATGGTGTAGGCGATGTAGCGGTCGGGCACGAAGAGCTTAAGCGCCACGGCCCTGGCCAGGACGTAGAAGAGAAGCGATCCGGCCAGGAGCATGGCCGCCGGCCGGCCGGCGCGAACGGCCAGTTCCCGCCAGGGCGCGCGCCTGGCTCCGACGATCACGAAGGGCAGAAGCACGGCCAGGCTGGCGATGCCGGCGAAAAGCCCGATGTCGAGAAAAAGCCCGATGCTTTCGAAGGGCCAGTAGATCAGGTCGAAAAAGGGATTGGGCAGGGGGTAGAGTTCCAGGCGGCCGGCGGCGGTGAATTCCGGGCCGGCGGCCAGCGTCGCCCGGCCGACCAGAGGGCCGAAGCCGGCGACGGTCAGGGAGTGGTCGAAGGACCAGACCAGGGCGGCCGCCCCGAGCAGGGCCAGGCCATGCCAGGGTTTGGACGGGAAGGGGCCGGCGACGCGATCGGTGATGCGGGCCCAGAAGGCGTCGCAGCAGGCGCAAAAGGCGCACAGCACGGCGATGTAGGGGATAAAGAGCGCCTGGACCAGAAGCGTCGCGGCCATGGCCGCGCCCGAGCGCCGCACCCAGGCCAGGAAGAACAGAGCCAGGAGCGGCGGCGCGAAGGACCGCGACAGGCCGCCGGAAATGTTCTTGAGAAAATACGGCAGGCAGCAGGCCATGGCCACGCAGAAAAACCCCAGCCGCCGCCCCTCCATGGCCGTGCCCAGGCCGAAGAAGGCCAGGGCCAGCGCCACGAAGAGCCCACCTGTGAGCAGCTTGGAAAAGAGGATGGGGTCCAGGCCAACGCCCTTGGCGGCGGCGAAGTACAGGGCCCGCAGCGCCGGGGGCACATAGGCGGCGGCATAGTCGCCGAGGAGATCGGGCGGATACAGGGCGGGATCGAGCCAGCGCGCCATCCAGAAGATCTGTTGGCGCACATCGTCGTTGATCACGTAGGGCGAGGCCAGGCCCAGCCGGTGGGCCACCAGGAACACGGCCAGGGAGCACAGGGCGACGACGAGCCAGTCGCGACGGCTCGCCGGGCCGTCAGATGGAGCGGTCATAGAGCCGGAAGACCTTGTAGCGCTCGCCGCCGTAATCCAGCAGGGTCTTGTTCCACTGCTCCAGGGATTCCGGGATGAGCGAACAGTCGCAATACTCCATCTTGGGATGATTTTCGAGGAAGTTGACCATGATGTTGAGGATGATGGCATGGTGCAGGCGCTTCCACTGGTGGGTCTTGGCCACGCCCATGATGATGGCCCGGCAGTGGGTCAGCGGCCGCACCCGGCAGTCGTAGAGGAGCTGAAGCTTCTGCCACAGACCGAACTTGCCGTTGAACTTCTTCACGGACCGGTTCATGTCCGGCGAGACCACGGAAAAGGCCACGATGTCGTCGCCGTCGAGGATCATGCTCTCGAGGTCCGGCCGCACCAGCGGCTGCAAGGTGATGAAGATGTCCTCGAACTGGCGGTCCGTCAGGGGGATATGCCCCCAGTTCTTGCTCCAGATGTCGTTGAAGAGTTCCTTGATCTGGGGGCCGCGCTTGGCGAAGTCCTTGCGCTCGATGGGCAGGATGGCGCAGTTCTGGCGCTTCAGGATGGAATCGCGCATCCGGGCCAGCTTCTTGGCGTCCAACCCCGGCTTCCAGCCGATCTTGTAGGCGTACCAATCATAGGTCTTGGCGAAGCCCCAGGAGGTGACGAGGTCCTCGTAGTAGGGCGGATTATGGGTCTGCATCATGCTGGGGGGGCTGTCGAAGCCCTGCACCAGCAGGCCCACCTCGTCGTAGATGGAAAAGGACAACGGGCCGTGGAGCTTGACCTTGCCCTTGGCGCGCACCCAGGCCGCGGCGGCGTCGAACAGGGCATGGGCCGTCTCGCGGTCGTTCTCGCACTCGAAGAAGCCGAAAAAGCCGGTCTCGGCGTCGTGGTGCTTCTCGTAGAGGCCGTTCACGTGGGCGCTGATGCGCCCGACGATGCGGCCGCCCCGTCTGGCCAGGAAGTATTCGGCCTGGCCGAATTCGAAAAAGGGGCCCTTGGCCCGATCCAGGAAATCGCGCTGCATGGGAACAAGCGGCGGCACCCAGAGCGGGTCGTCGCGGTAGATTTCCCAGGCGTAGCGGATGAAGGCGTCCAGGTCGGCCCGATCGGTCACGGGCGCGACGACGAGTGCGGCATCGGTCATGACGGCGTGCCCGGCTACTTCTCGGGCTGGATGACGATCTGTCCCTTGAGGCCTTCCTTGAGTTCCAGGCCCGGGTTGGGGATGGTCAGCTCGATTTCGTAATAGGAAGGCTGCTGCAAGGCGGCAGGCATGGGCGCCCAGGGGATGCGCGAGACCGAGGCGGCGAACTTCTTGCCGGGTATGGAGTCGAAGGTGACCGTGGCCGCCATGTTCTCCCTGAGCTTTTGCGCCTCGATCTCGTGGACCTGGGCCCGGATGATCATGGGGTCGAGGGAGCCGACCTGGAAGAGTTCGGCCTCCTTGGCCAGCTTGACGCCGTTGCGCAGCTCGGGGTTCATCCACATGACGAAGCCGTCGATGGGAGCCTTGACGATGCCGTCCTTGGGCACCTTACCGACGCCGGCGCCCTTGCCGAAACGGTCCTCGGCCAACTCCACGCGGTCGTTGAGCAGTTCCTTGGTCAGGGCGAGCTGTTCGGAAACCGAGGTCTTTTCCTTGCGGAACACTTCGATTTCCTTGTTGTTCATGGCGATGGACTGCTGGGAGGCCATGTTGCGCTGGCTCATGGCCTCGAGTTCGCGGGCCTTGGCGGAAAGGCGGTCGATCTCCTTGTCGGCGGTGGCCAGCTTGTATTCGAGTTCCCTGATGTTGGCCGACGAGAGCCTGGTTTTCTCGTCCATGCGGGTCTCCAGGGGGATCTCGTAGGTGGCCAGCACTTCGTTGCGCTTGACCTTCTGGCCGATATGGCCGGAAAGCGCGGTGATCTTGGCGTTGTAGGGCAGATAGACCGACAACTTGACCGGACTGTAGAGCTTGCCGGAAAAGCTGATCTCGGCGGGGCGAAAGGAGGCCGGCTGGGCCGGCTGGGCGGCCGCCGGCGCGGCGGCCTTGTCCTGGGCCGCGCACGGGATCGCGGCGGCCGCGACGAGGCAGCCGGCGGCCACAAGCGGGGCGAAAAACCGCATCTAGTTGTTCTCCATGATGCTGGCGTTGATGTAGCGATCCTGAAAGTCGCCAGCGATGCCCCGGACCGTCAACATGGCGACGTCCCGGTCGTACTGCTTGAGCAGCAGGGTCTGACGGCTGTCGAGGTAGTCGGCCATGGCCTTGACGATGGCGTCGTATTCCGCCTGGCCGGAGTCGAAACGGAACTGGGCCTGCTGGGTGGTGAGCTTTTGCAGCTCCACCGAGGACTCGGCGAACTTCACGTCGGAATTGGCCGAGCGCAGCTTGGCCAGGGCCTGCTGGAACTCGTTCATGAGGGTGAACTCGATGTTGCGCCCTTCCACGTTGAGCTGGGCCATCTTCTTGTACTGCCGGCTCACGTCGCGGCCCTTGGTCCACCAGTCGAAGGGGAAGTTGAGCGTCAGGTTCGGATACATGAACGGCAGGCTCGAGGTGTCGTCCTTGTAGGCGTTGCTGCTGCTGTTGAGGGTGGAGATGGACGTGAAGCCGAAGGAGAAGGTCGGCAGGAAGTGGATGTAGGACAGGGCGATGTTCTTGCGCTGCAGCGACTTCTCGTATTCGTGGATGCGCAGCGGGAACGAGTGCTTGCGCAGGGATTCGTCGGACACGTTGGCCGGGTTGAAGTCGTCGAGCACCTGGCGCGAGGCGTCGGCGAGGTTCACATCGACCTTCTGCACGAAGGGCACGCCCATGATGAACTTGAGCTCGTCGAGAAGCACGGCCTTGGTGGTCCGCATCTTCTCGCCTTCGGTCTTGGCCATGTTGACCCGGGTCTCGGCGATGCGCACGTCGAGCTGGGCGCCCTGGCCAAGGCCGGTCTTGGTCTTGGAGTACTCCAGGTTCTTCTGGGCCAGCTCCTCTTTCTCCTTGGCCAGCTTGATCATGGTCTCGGTCATGCCGAGTTGGAGAAAGGTGGTGGCCAGGCGGCGCAGGCCCTGGTCGATGACCTTGAGGTGCGACAGCACGGCGATGTTGACGAACTCTTTTTTCGCCTGAACCTCGAAGGCGGTCAAAAGCGGGTTCCAGGCCCCGGTGTTGAAGTTCAGGTCGTAGGTCTTGCGGTTGCGGTTGTTGGAGTTGCCGGCGTAGACGGCGTTGGCCGCGGAGATCGAGTTGGACAGGTTCTGGGTCGGGTCGGAGGAGGCGTTGTTGAACACGGACTGATAGGCGCTGGGGGCCACCGTGTTCTTGTAATCGGGCAGGCGCAGGTAGAACGTGGTGCTCATGATGATGGTCGGGATGTACTGCGAGTAGGCATCCCCCACGTCCAGGCGCTTGGATTCGATCTCGATGGAGCTCTTGGTCAGCATGGGCGACTGGGCCAGGGCCACGCGCACGCACTCCTGGAAGTCGGCGGGCGAACGGATGGCGGTGGTGCCCAGGGCGAGCTGGGACGAGGCCTTGGAAAAACTCGGCGCCGGTTCGTCGTCAACCGCCTTGGCGGAAGGCGCAGGAGCGGGCGCGGAAGCCGCCGGCGTCGAGGCCGGCGCGGAAGACGCGGGCGCGGAAACGGCCGCGCCGTTCACCTTGTCCTTGGTGTACCGGTCGGCCGGGCCGGCCATGGCCTGGGCGGCCATAAGCGCCGTTGCCAGGAGAAAAACCGCCGTCCTCGCCAGACGGGCCGAAACTCCCCCCGCCGCGCGGGCAACGACGTCCCCCCCGGACGTCCTTCCCCCCTGTCCGCTGGTCAAATGCCTGGCCATGCGCTCCTCCCCGTCGAGCGTTTAACCGTTCAGGTAGCCGTCCGTCAGGACGCATTTTCTCGTGCAGTGCTCGGCCGTCATCCCGTCGTGGGTGACCACGACCATGGCCGTGCGCGCTTCTTCCGTGATCTTCGTGAAGTACTCCAATACACGCAGGCTGTTTTCCCGGTCAAGCTGCCCGGTGGGCTCATCCGCCAAAATAAACTCCGGTTCGTTGACCAGGGCCCTGGCGATGGACACCCGCTGCCGTTCGCCGCCGGACAACCGGTTGGAGGGCTGGTTGATGCGATGGTCGAGGTTGACCATGCTGAGCGCCTCCTTGATGCGGTCGGGCCGATCCCGCCGGCGCACCCCGGCGTAGATGAGCGGCAGCTCCAGGTTCTCGTAGACCGTGGAATTCTCCAGCAGATCGCAGGTCTGGAAAACGAACCCGAGCATCTCCCGGCGAAAGATCGCCTGCTGGTCGCGGGTGAGCGAAAGCACGTCCACGCCCGCCACCTTGTAACCGCCGGTGGAGGGCGGCTGAAAAAGGCCCAGGATGAAGAGCAAAGTGGACTTGCCCGACCCCGAGGGCCCCATGACCGCCACCATCTCGCCCCGGCGCACGTGCAGGTTGACGTCCTTGAGCACGCGGATGGGCTCCAGGCCGGAGTTGTAGGTCTTGGTCAGCCCGTTGATGTCGATGACGAGTTCGTTGTCGTCGAAAGCGGGGGTCTGGTTACTCATAGCGCATCGCATCCACCACCTGCATCCGGCTGGCCCGGATGGAGGGATACAGGCCCGCGCCGATGCCGAGCACCGCCGCGAACACGATGCCCAGCAGCAGGCAGAAGAAGAACAGGCCCTCGGGCGGCCGCGAGTCGAGCATGCGGCTCATGTACTCGATGCCGACGCGCCCGAGGATCACGCCGAAGACCGACGAGGACATGGTGACGCAAAGGGCCTCGAACAGGAACTGGTACAGGATGTCGGTGTCCAGGGCGCCCATGGCCTTTTTGAGGCCGATTTCCCGGGTGCGGCTGGTGACCGTGGCCATCATGATGTTCCAGATGCCGAACCCGCCGAGGATCATGGTCGCCACGATGGAGCAGTAGATGAACAGCTCCACCCACCAGAAGATGCGCTGCACCTGCTTGAGCGGCTCCCAGGCCACGTTGACCCGCAGGCCCCGGTCGATCTGGTTGGCCTTGACCACGCCGGGCACGGCCTTGGCCACCAGGGCCACGTCGTCCCAGGTGGCGCAGCGCACGTAGGCGCTGTAGGGCATGGAGATGCCGACCACCCGGGCCTGGGCCGTGGTGATGGGCAAAAACACGAACTGGGCGCGGTCGCCGGCGCGCACGCCGCCCAGGATGCCGACCACGGTGTAGAGGTTGTCGTCGATGGACAGCACCTTGCCGAGCGCCTGCTGGTCGCTGCCGAACATCTGGCGGGCGAGGTCGGTGCCGACCACGCACACCCTGGCCCCCTCCTCCACGTCGCGTTCGTCGAAGAGCCGGCCGGCGGCGGCGTTGAACGAGAAGACCCGCCAGTAGTTGGCCTCGCAGCCCACCAGGTTGAAGCCGAAGAGCCGGTCCTGCCAGGTGGTGAGCGCGCTGGTCTTGAGCGCCACCTTGGTGATGTCCGTCACGCCCGGGATGCGGCCCAGGGCCTCCAGGGTGCGGTCGCGAAACCACTCCTGGCGCTCCAGGGGCAACTGCTCGAACATGACGTTGACGATCGTCGCGCCGCCGAGCAGGTCGAGGTCGTTGTTGAAGTTCTTCTTGAGGTCGTTGCCCATGGTGATGATGACGATGAAACCCGCCATGCCCAGGGCGATGGAGGCAAGAACGCCGATGTAGCGGCGACGCTTGCGCACGACCTCGCGCACGCTCACGCGCACGAGGTCGTAATAGCGCATCGGCCCGGAGCCGCGCCGCCGGATGCGGTCGAGCTCCGCGACAGTGATCTGTTTCCGTTTTCCTATGGCCATAATAAAGATACCGGGGGACGTCGTCCTCCGACGTTCCCGCGCCTATACCGGAGCCCTTGGCGCTTTACAAGTACGAGAGCCGGGAGCGGCCCGCGGCCTCGGGGTCGTCGGAGGCGCAGTCCAGGCCCGGATCCTCGGGCAGGTCGCATTCGCGCACGCGGAATTCCCGGGCCAGGCGGTCGAGGACGGACAGGACGACGTCGAGCTGCCGGTCCTCGTGGGTGCTCATGTAGGCCGTGCGGATGAGCGCCTGTCCGCGCGGCACGGCCGGGTACACCGCCGGCAGGGCGAAGATGCCGGCCTCGAACAGAGCCCGGGAGAACTGGAAGGCCTTCTCGTCGGAGCCGATGATGATGGGAATGATGGGCGAGGCCGAGCCGCCGATGCGCAGCCCGATGTCCTTGTAGGCCTGGCGCATGCGCACCGTGACCTCGTGGAGGCGGTCCACCCGCTCGGGCTCGCGCTCCAGGATGTCCAGGCAGGTCAGCACGGCCACGGTGTTGGCGGCCGGCAGGGCGGCGGAGAAAATCTGGGTGCGCGACTGGTAGCGCAGGTAGCGCAGCATGTCCTCGTCGTCGGAGGCGATAAATCCGCCGATGGAGGCCAGGGACTTGCTGAAGGTGCCCATGATGAAGTCGACCTTGTCCGTGATGCGGAAATGGTCGGCCGCGCCGCGCCCGCCCCGGCCGAACACGCCCAGACCATGGGCGTCGTCGAGGTAGAAGACGATGTCGGGATGGGCTTCCTTGACGGCGGCCAGCTCGTCCAGCACGGCCAGTTCGCCGGACATGCTGAACACGCCCTCGGTGACCAGGAAGATGTCGCCGTCGGGCCGGGCGGCCTTGGCGGCCTCCACGCGCTGCATGGCCTGGGCGGCGTCGTTGTGGGCGAAGGTGACGAGCCGGGCCCGGGTGTTCTTGATGCCCTCGAAAATGCTGGCGTGGTTTTCCCGGTCGCAGATCACGGTGTCGGCCGGGGTGACCAGGACGCCGAGCGCGCCCATGTTGGTGCTGAACCCCGTGACGTGGACCACGGCCCCGCGCTTGCCGACGAAGGCGGCCAGGCGCTCCTCGAGCTTGTGGTGCAGGACCATGTTGCCGCTCAGGAAACGGGAGCCGCCGGGGCCGGTGCCCCAGTCGTAGACGGCCCGGGCCGAGGCGTCCATGACCCGGGGGTCGTGGGACAGGCCGAGGTAGTCGTTGGAGCCGATCATGATCAGGCGGCGGCCGTCGACCTCGACTTCGGTGCCCCAGGTCTTGGCGATGGGGCGGAAGTAGGGGTTGATGCCCAGGGCCGAGATGCTCGAATGCAGGCTATTGAAGTGCTCGCAGCGTTGGCGAAGTCTCATGGCGTTCGTTATTTCCTCGCGTGGTTTGGAAACGGCGGCGGCTCGGATGGGATTGTGGCTGTACGCCGCGCCCGCGACCCTTGGGCCAGGCCGGTTGCCGGCACTTGACCGGAAAAATGGCCAATACGTCAAAGACCCGGCCTTTGCAAGCCTCGGGGGTCGGAGGGGAAGGCGCGGGCTTCGCGGACGCGGGAGGCGAGCTGGCCGAGGATCTTGCCGAGCGCCAGCCTGGCCCGGCCGAGCTGGCCGGGGAAGGTCCGGGTGAAATAGATCTCGTCGTCCGGGGCGGCCAGTTCCAGGCTGTAGTTGCGCAGCCACTGGCCGCGCTTCTTGCTCCACTCCAGGTAGACCCAGTAGAAGCTGGTGGAGCCGTCGGGGGCCTTGCAGCGGGCCGCGCCCCAGGCGTAGGCCTCGCCGCCCCGCTCCACTTGGCGGAACTTCATGAAATCCCAGTCCGTGAAGGTCAGGCCGTCGGAAGCGGTCATGCCGCGCGCGGCGATGTCCATGGCCTGGCGGTAGCCGTCCTTGGGGATGCCGGCCAGGCCCATGGCCGGATAATGCCAGGCCCCGAACCAAATGAGCGCCCCCGCGGCCAGCACGACCACGGCCAGGCCGGCCCACAGGGCGCGGCGCAGCATCCTGCCCGCCCGGCTCACGGCCTGCCCTCCCCCGCCGGGGCGCAGCCCAGGCCCATGCGCCAGCCGGCCGCCTCCAGCCGCCTGGCCCGCTCGAGCTTTTCCCAGGCCCGCACCTCGTCGTCCACGGCCCGCTCGCGCGTGGCCTGGTCCTTGCGCACGGCCCGGACGAGGGACTCCTCGCTGACGAGGGAACCGGGCGCGGGCTTGTAGACGCCGGCGCGCAGCTCTTCCAGGCGCACGCGCACGGCCTTGTCCGTGGCTTCCAGCACGTCGCGGTGGCGTTCCTTCATGATGGCCGTGTTCTCGCCGTCGTTGACCAGACCGTTGTAAAAGGATTTGGGGTTGACCAGGGTCGCCCCCTCGGGGGTCTTGAGGAAGCCCTTCCAGATGGTGCCGCCGAGGGCCAGGAGCAAAAGCGCCCGGACGACGTTTTCACGGGTGAGGAGCCGCGTCATGGCCGCGCCTCCTTGCGACGCCAGACCTCGAGCGCCTTCTGGGGCTCCTCCACGGGCACGAAATAGTGGTGGTTGGGGTCGTCGGTGCGGTTGCCGAAGGTCTCGTCGGGAAAGGGCAGGGGCACGCGTTCGTAGTCGCGGGCAAGGTCCAGGGCGTCGGTGAACTCCCGGGCCCCGAAAAGGAACCGGTCGCGGTTGACCCGCACCACGCGCCGGCGCAGCACCCAGTCCGGGACCGTGCCCTCGGGCACCGGCCCCTGCAGGCCGCCGAGGACCTTGAGGCCGGGAACGGCGAACATGAGCGGCAGGTCGCCGTATTCGGCCACGACCGTCTGGCCGGGCCTGGCGTGGGTCTTGAAGAACTCGCCGATGGCGGTGTTGACGTCGGGATAGCCGCAGACGAGCTCGGTGACGAAGAGCTTGATGGGGAAATTAAGCGAGGTGAGCATGCGGAAATCGTTCTGCCACGGCCGGTTGACGATTTTGAGCCGCTCCATGGGGTAGACGGCCAGCCAGTTGGTGAAGGCCAAAAGGAAAAAGAGCATGACCGAGGCCGGCCGGGAAAAGCCCCAGAGCCGGCGCACGCACCAGGCGAGCAGGATGGCGCACAGGGGAAGCAGGTGGGCGATGTAGCGGAAAAACCGCTGGGGCACGATGCCGAGGAAAAGCAGGCTCAGGACGATGAGCGCGGCGGAAAAGAGCACGAACCGCTCGCCGGGGTCCGACGGACGCCGGAGGCCCGTGAGAAAGCCCCGCCAGCGCCAGACCAGGGCGGCCGACACCGGCAGGGGGATGCAGAACATGCACAGGTCGGCGAAATAGAGCATCAGGTTTTCCGGCACGAGCAGCACGTCGAACATGCCGCTTTGCCGGCCGATGCGGTAGAGCAGCACGCCGGGGATCACGGCCACGACCACGGTGGCGAGAGTCAGAAGCGACAGGCGCTTTATGGCCATGCGCTCGGGAAAGACCAGGGCGGCGGCGACCAGGGCCGTGGGGGCGAAGCTCAGAAAAAGCAGGTAGTTGGCGTGAAAAAGCAGCACCATGCCGGCGAACATGGCCAGAAGCGGCGGCCAGCGGCGCTGCCAGTCGCAAAGAAAGGCGTCCAGGGTCCACAGGACGAACAGCGTGCCCGGGGCGTAGTAGCGGGCCTGGCGGCCGATGAGGAGATAGGGCACGCACAGGGTGAGCAGCGTGGCGGCGAGCAAGGCCCAGTTGCGGTCGCCGAAATGGCGGCGCACCAAACGGTAGGTCCAGAAGATGGACAGCAGCGCGGCCAGGGCGAAAGGCGCGCGGCCGGCGGCGGCGTCGAGGCCGCCCACGGCGAAGCCGGCGGCCTGCATGTAGATCTGGATCCAGGGCGACCAGCGCCAGAGGTAGCCGCCGGTCTTGTCGAACTCGCGCTCCTCTTCCTGGGAGACGACGTTGACCCCGTCAAAGGCGTAGGGCAGGCCGGCGGACAGCACGTTCTTGGCCAGGCAGGCCGTCTCGGCCTCGTCCTGCCAGAAGGGGCGCTGCCCCAGGTTGTAGAAGAGGAGAAAGGCCGCCAGGGCCAGGACGGCGACAAGAGCCCAGTCCAGGCGGGCGAAAAGGCCCGGCGCGGCGGCCGGCGGCGCGGCCGGCGCGGGGCCGGCGGTCGTCATGGCGTTTGGCATGGCCCGCCCTGGGTAATGGAGGCGGCCGCCGATGTCCAGCCTCAGGCCGCCGCCGGGTGGTCGGCGCGCACGGTCCTGTTCTTGCCGCCGCGCTTGGCGGCGTAGAGGGCGTCGTCGGCCGCGGCGAAGAGGTCCTTGATCGCGGCGTCGCCGAGGCGGGCCTGGGCCACGCCGAGGCTGATGGTGAAGCGGACCCGGCCGCCGTCCGGCAGGGGAACGGCCAGTCCGGCCGCGCGCTCGCGCAGGCGCTCGGCCAGGACGGCCGCCTGGGCGGCTTCGGTATGGGGCAGGACCACGGCGAATTCCTCCCCGCCCACCCGATAGGCCGCGTCCACGGCGCGCACCTCGGCCAGGGCCAGCTGGCCCAGTTGCCGCAGCACCTCGTCCCCGACCTGATGGCCGTATCCGTCGTTGACCTTCTTGAAATCGTCGATGTCGAAGAGCACCAGGGAAAGCGGCTGGCCAGAACGTGTCCTCTGGCGTCCAGAGCGGCGACCTGGACGTTTGCGGGCAGTTCGAGCCGGTCGAACAATCTTCCCAACGCCCGCAGGTCGAGGGAGGTCACGGCCACGCCGCGCGGCGCGCCGCCCGGTCCGGGTATGGCCAGGGCGAAATGGAGCACCGGCTGGCCCGTCACGCGTCCCACGACGTATTCGCCGGCCACCAGGCCGGCCGCCTGCACGGCCTCCTGGAAATAGCGCCTGTTGGCGACGCTTATGCCGGCGAAAGGCTTGCGGGCCGAGGCGATCATACGTCCGTCGGCATTGCAGACAAAAATGTTGTCCACCGCCGGCCGCTCACGGGCCAGTCGGTCGAGGACCGCGTCCAAGGCCGTGGCGTCCAGGGCCTGGGCCTCGGGCATGGCCACGAGATTACGCAGCAGGCGCGACAGGTCGTAGGCGACGGATTCCTCCAGGATAGCCGCCTCGTAGGCGATGCGAAAGAGCTGGTCCCGGCCGTGGTCCACGGCGTCCTGGCGGACATAGAGGTTGAGGCAGGCGACGACGCCGACCAGCGGCAAAAGGGCCAAAAGACAGATGCCGATGATCTTCGTCCCGATGCGACTGAAAAACGGAATCCTCTTCATCTAGGAAACAATTTCCAGAAAAATACGCAACAGCGTGGCTTCCCCGCGGAAGTCAACCATCGTCGCACGCCTCCACACATCTCGTTACAGAGTGAAAGTATCTGGAAACAATACCTTGTCATAACGTTCCGGCCCACCGGCGAAGGGCGCAAGTGGAGTACGCGGAGTTTTTATCCCCGCCGTCCGTCGACCATCGAAGTTATGGGCAGGCCCTGGCGCGATACACAAAAAATCTGGCGACTTCAAGACCGTCGGCGAAAATTTCCTTTGCTCCGCCTCCTCGCCCGCCTTTCGGGACGGAAAGCCTGGCCGTGCCCCTTGCGGTCGCCCGTCTTTCATGATAATGAAAATCATTATCTTGATTTTCGCATCTGCCCGCAATCGTGATGCAGCCGACGCGCTTTTGCCGGAATTGGGAAATTAGCTCGTTATCGAGTCAACAGGTCCCCTGCCCGCGCCCGATGCGGACGGGAGCCCGCCGTGGGCAGGGAATGCCGGCCGCCACCAAACGCAAGGACAGGGTCGCCATGAAAAACCGCAGCATCAAGACAAAGCTGTTTTCCATCATCGGCATCTTCGCCGTGGCCTTCGTCGTCCTGGGTGTGTTTTCCTCCCAGAACCTGCGCGACATCGTGGTCAACGGCGCGGTCTACGCGGACATCACGCGCAACAAGGACCTCATCGCCGACATCCTGCCTCCTCCGGAATTCATCATCGAGAGCTACGCCACGGCCATGGACATCCTGGAGAGCCGGGACCCGTCCGCCGTGGCCGGCCTGACCGACAAGCTCAACGGATTGCGAAAAGACTACGAGGACCGGCAGGCCTTCTGGCGGCAAAGCCCCATCAGCGCCAGGGCCAAGGAACTCCTGACCGTGGCGGCCTACGCCCCGGCCAGGAAGTTCTACGACGCCGCCTTCGGCGAGTTCCTGCCCGCCCTGGCCGCCGGCGACGCGGCCAAGGCGCGCGGCGTCTTCTTCGACGTCCTGCGCCCGGCCTACCTTTCCCACCGGGACGTCGTCGAACGCCTGGCCGCGCTGGCGGGCGAGGAAGTGGCCGCCACCGAGACGGCCGCGGGCGCGGCCATCCGCCAGGCCCTCGTCGGCGTCGGCCTCCTGTCCCTGGCCGTCTTCGCCGCGGCCATCGCCTTCGCCCTCTACGTCTCGCGCCAGATCACCCGGCCCATGCGCAAGCTCCTGCATTTTTCCATGCGCACCAGCGAAGGCGATTTCGAGGAGACCCTGACCATCGAACAAAAAGACGAGATCGGCATCCTGGCCCGCCACGTCAGCGACATGGTGCGAAGCCTGGCCAGGCTGGTGGCGGAAAGCCGGGCCACCAGCGAACAGGCGCGCTGCGAGGCGCAAAACGCCCTGGCCTGCAAGGCCGAGGCGGAAACCGCCAAGGACGACATGCAAAAGCGCCAGGAGAACATGCTCGCCGCCGCCGACAGCCTGATGGCCGTGGCCGCGGCCCTGGACCACGCCATGCACGCCATCGCCGGCCAGGTGGACGCCTCCAACGAGGGGGCCCGGGCCCAGTCCCGCCAGCTCGAGGAGACGGCCACGGCCATGGAGCAGATGGCGGCCACGGTCCTGGAAGTGGCCCGAAACGCCGGCGACGCCTCCCAGGCCGCCCGGCGCGCCCGGGACAAGGCCGAGGAAGGGGCCTCGGCCGTGGCCGAGGTGGTCGACGGCATCGACGGCGTCCAGGCCCTGGCCAGGGGCCTGACCAGCGACATGGGCGAACTGGGCCGGCGCGTGGACGGCATCGGCGAGGTCATGCGGGTCATCTCGGACATCGCCGACCAGACGAACCTTTTAGCCTTGAACGCCGCCATCGAAGCGGCCCGGGCCGGCGAGGCCGGGCGCGGCTTCGCCGTTGTCGCCGACGAGGTCAGAAAGCTCGCGGAAAAGACCATGACCGCCACCCGCGAGGTCGGCCAGGCCGTGACCGGCATCCAGGAAGAGACGCGAAAGACCGTCTCCAGCGTGGACCGCGCCGTGGACGGCATCGCCCAGACCACGCTCAAGGCCCGCCATTCCGGCGACGCCCTGGGGCAGATCCTTTCCCTGGTGGAGGCCGTGGCCAGCCAGGTTTCCGCCATCGCCGCCGCCAGCGAGGAACAGTCCGCCGCCAGCGAGGAGATCAGCCGGGCCATCGACGGCATCAACCGGATCTCCTCGGACACGGCCGCGGCCATGACCGAATCCGTCGGCGCCCTGGAGGAGCTGCGCGGCCAGTCGGGCGCGCTCGCCGGTCTCATCGACGGCATGCGCCGGGCCGGCGGCGCGGTCCTGCCGGCCGGGCCGGCCGGGAAGCCCCGCCTGGCCCTGGTGGCCGGACGAGCCGCGGCCGCCGGAACGTAAGCAGGCTTCCGGCCGCGCCGCCCCGCATACTCCTTTCGCAAACCAAATATACGAAAACAGGTGGTTTTTCGGCCTGTATCTTTTGCCGTGAACGCCTTTCAGGAGGTTCATGACCGCACAAAACTGTAATTTTGCATTCCTGGACGCTTCCTCTATGGAGTACCCGTCACAGTCGCCCTGTCCGACCCCGCCATCACAAACCCTCATTACAGTTCAGAAACAGGCATGAAAAAGCGCTATACCCACATCGACCTGGTTTATCTCGCCCTCGTCGTCGTCACGGCTCTGGCCAGCGGTTCGGCCATGGCCGTGGCTTTCGGCGAGGAGGAATCCCTGGCCTTCCTGGCCGCTTCCGACGACCTGATTCCCTACGCCAGCCTGGCCGTGGGCCTTTCGCCCCTGGCCGCGTTCCTGCTTTTGTGGCGGGTCTGGATGTCCTGGCGCTACGCCGCCTGCCCGCCGGCCCCGGACGCGGCCCTGCCCCTGGCCACGGTGGTCATCCCGGCCTACAACGAGGGCCGGCAGGTGCTCGACACCATCCGCTCGGTCATGGCCAGCGACTACCCGGCGGACAAGCTCCACATCCTGTGCATCGACGACGGCTCGGCCGACGACACCTGGCAGTGGATGCTGCTCGGAGCCAAGGAGTTCCCCGCCCGGCTGCGCCTGCTGCGCCAGCCCCGCAACATGGGCAAGCGCCATGCCCTGCTGGCCGGGTTTCGCCAGGCCCGGGGCGAGGTCTTCGTGACCATCGACTCGGACTGCCTGGTCCTGCCCGACACCCTGCGCCATCTGGTGAGCCCGCTTGCCGCCTCGCCGCGCACCGGGGCCGTGGCCGGCAACGTGCGGGTGCTCAACCGCGACGACGGGGCCATCCCCAAGATGCTCGACGTTTCCTTCACCATGTCCTTCGACTTCCTGCGCCGGGGCCAGGGGACCTACGGCGGCGTGCTGTGCACCCCCGGAGCCCTGTCCGCCTACCGCACCAGCGCCCTGGCTCCGGCCATGGAGGCCTGGGCCGAGCAGACCTTCATGGGCCGGCCGGCCAACATCGGCGAGGACCGGGCCCTGACCAACATCATCCTCGGCCAAGGACTCCGGGTGGACTACCAGAAGGACGCGGTGGTGCTGACCAACGTGCCGGCCGGCTACCGGGGGCTGTACCGGATGCTGCTGCGCTGGGCGCGCAGCAACGTGCGGGAATGCCTGGTCATGCTGCGCTTCCTGCCGCGCCGTTTCCGCCAGGGCGACGGCGGGAGCGGCTGGGTGCGCCTGTCCGGGATCTCGGAGCTGCTCATGCTGCCGGCCACGGAGATCGTCAAGGCGGCCAGCCTGGCCGGGCTGTGTCTGGCTCCTTTCGCCGGAGCGCAGGCCCTGGTCCTCGGGAGCCTCATCGCCGCCGCCGTGCCGGCCGTCGTCTACCAGTTCCGGGAGCGCGGCCTGTTCGGCCTGGTCTGGGGCGTCGGCTACTGCTTCTTCTGGGTGTTCGGCCTGTCGTGGATCACCCTGTGGGGGCTTTTCACGGCCACCCGCTCGGGCTGGCTCACCCGCGACCTGGAGCCGGCCGCCGCGCCGGGGGCCCTGGCCAAGGAAAGTCCGGACGCGGCCTAGGGCCGCGCCCCCAAAATCATCCTGGCGGAGTCCCCCGGGAAGGCCTCCGCTTTTCCGAGGGCGGGAAAAGGCCGCTACTGCGTTTCCTCGACGAAGAAGGGATCGTGGCCGCCACGGGCCATGAGCAGGCGAAAGGCCAGGAAGTAGAGGTAATGGCTGGGGTTGGCCACGACGGCCCGGGAGAGGCGCTCGGCCAGGCGGGCCGTGGCCAACCCGGCCTCCCCGGCCGAGGAGCCGACGTCCGGCAGGGGCTCCTCGATGCGAAGCGTCAGGCGGCCGTCGTCGCCGCGCTCCATGAAGCACGGCAGCACGGCGCAGCCGGTGCGGCCGGCAAGCTCCATGGGACCCAGCGAAAACGCGGCCACGCGGCCGAGAAACGGCACCGCCGCCCGCCGCTCGCCGCCGCCGCCGTCCACGGCCACGCCCAGCACATGGCCGCCCCGCAGGCAGGCGAAGGCCTCCTTGAGGCCGCCGAAGACGTTCACGTGCCTGACGGGCAGCGTGCGCTCGTGCTCCCAGCGCAACTCCCGCGTGCGCCGCACCAGCGCGCCCCGGGACTCGGGCAGCTTTTCGTTGAGGACCGAGGCCGGGGCGGAAAGCTGCCACATGCGGTAGCCGGCATGGCCGATGGCGGCCATGATCATCTGGTTGGCCCCGTAGTGGCCGAAGGCGAGCATGGCCCCGCGCCCGCCGGCCAGGGCGGCGTCCAGGCGCTCGCGGCCCCGGATGGTCACCAGCGCCGCCGTGCGCGCCGGGGTCAGCCTGGGGAACAGCAGCACCTCCAGGTCGGTCTGGCAGAATTCCACCAGCGCCTTGCGGGCCAGGGCCAACCGGACGGCGACATCGTCCGGCACGCCCGGGACATAGCCCGCCGCCTCGGCCATGCCGGCGAGCCTGGCGTTGGGCACGCGCCCGAGCAGGCCCCCGAGCCCCCGGGCCAGGGCGTGGGCCGAGCCGTCCGGCAGGGCCCAGACCAGATGCTTGAACGGATGCCAGTAGCCCCAGACCAGCGCGTCGCGCAGCATTCGCATGGCGCCCTCCCCTCCACGGTCGCCGGGCGGTAGCATGTCTGGCGGCCCCAGGGCAAATGGTGTATGGGCCGGGGACGCGACGCCGTCGCCACCACTTCGCACAAAAGGAAAAGACGCATGCGCATACTCGTTACCGGCGGTTTCGGCTACATCGGCAGCGTGCTCGTGCCTGAACTGCTCGCCCACGGCCACGAGGTCACGGCCTTCGACATCGGCTGGTTCGGCCGCCACCTGCCCGAGCACCCGAAGCTTTCGGCCGTGACCGGCGACACCCGCGACATCGACGCCGTGCCCATGGAGGGCATGGACGCGGTGATCAACCTGGCCAACGTGGCCAACGACCCCTGCGGCGACCTGGATTCCAAGCTGACCTGGGAGGTCAACTGCCTGGCCGTCATGAAGATGGCCGAGAAGGCCGTGGCCTGCGGCGTCAGGCAGTTCCTGCACGCCTCCTCGGGCTCGGTCTACGGGGTCAAGGACGAGCCGGAAGTGACCGAGGACCTGCCCTGCGTGCCCATCTCGGACTACAACAAGACCAAGATGGTCAGCGAACGCGTCCTTCTCAGCTACGCCGACAAGTTCGCCCTGCAGATCATCCGGCCGGCCACGGTCTGCGGCTACTCGCCGCGCATGCGCCTGGACGTGGCCGTCAACCTGCTGACCATGCAGGCCCTGGCCAAGAAGCACATCACCGTGCTCGGCGGCGACCAGACCCGGCCCAACATCCACATGAAGGACATCGTGCGGGTGTTCCTCCACTTCCTGGACACCGGCGACAAGCACACCGGCATCTTCAACGCCGGGTTCGAGAACATCTCCATCCTCGACCTGGCCCAAATGATCGTCGAGGTCGCCCCGGCCGAGATCGAGATCAAGCCGTCCAACGACCCGCGCTCCTACCGCCAGAACTCCGACAAGCTCCTGGCCACGGGATTTACGCCCAAGTTCGGCGTGGCCGACGGCATCCGCGACGTGGCCGAGGCCTTCGCCTCGGGCAAGCTCGCCGACGAGGACCGCTGGTACAACATCCGCACCATGAAGACCCTGCCCAGGCTGTAGGACGCCCGGGCCGGCCCGGGCACGGAGGACGAGGCGATGGACAAACGGGAATTTCCCTGGGGACGCCTGGCCGCGGCCGGCGTCATCGCCCTCGTCCTCAACCTGATCGGCGTGCTGTGGCTGGGCCTGTCCCAGGAGCGGCTGCGCGCCTCCATGGCCGTGCTGGACCAGGAGGTGCGCGCCCTGCCGCCCGCCGCCCCCTGCGGCGACGTGGAGGCCATGGAAGCCGAGATCGCCGGCCTGCGCCAGGCCGTGACCGGCCTTTCCGGCAAGCTCGAAGGCCTCAAGTCCTCCAGGGAGGACGCCAAGGCCCTGGACCGGCTGGCCGGGGAGGTCAAGGCCCTCTCCGCCAGGGTCGAGGCTCTGGGCGCGGCCAAGGCCGCCAAGCCCGGCAAGCCGGACAAATCGGCCTCGCCCGCCCGGGAACGCCCCGCCCCGGGCGGCCCCTACTACGGTCCCGGCTATCCGGGCTGGCCGGGGTATTAGCGCCATGCCCGCGACCCAGGCCCGTGGCGGCCAAGGGGCCCCCGCCCCGCGGATTCCAGCAAGGACCGCGACGAGCCCCCAGGAGGCTTCCTTTTCCGAGGGCGTGGTCCGGGGACGTGACGCCAACTCCAGCCCCAACGGACGCCCGCCATGGAGCGCCTTCCCTCCCTGCGCGCCCGGGCGCTGACGGCCTGCGGCCTGGCCGCGGCCACGGCGCTCGGCGCGGCGCTTCTGCACGACTGGCGCCTGGCGGCCGGGGCCGCCGCCCTGGTCGTGGCCGGACTCGTCGCGCTTTTCCCCTTCGCCGGGCTGCTGTGCGTCACGGCCATCCTTTTCGTGGGCACGCCCTCGCTCAAGATCACCCACGTCCCGGGCGTGGTCAGCCAGTTCTTCCCGGCCATGGTGTTTTTGCCGCTGGTCTGCCTGGGATTCCTGGTCCGCGCCGCCCTGGACGGGGAGCGCCGCCGGCCCGTGCGCCGCGGGAACCTGTCCGTGCTGGTCCCGTTCGTGACCGTGGTGGCCACGTTGCATACGTTCGCCCTGGCCTGGGCCCCGCACACGCTCTTCGGCCTGGGGCAGCTGGCCACCCTGGCCAGCGACGTCCTTTTCTTCTGCCTGGTCGTGGCGGCCGTGTCCGACGTCGGCCGGCTGCGGGCGCTTTGCCTGTCCGTCGTCGTTTCGGCCGTGATCGTGTGCGCCACCATGGTCTGCGCCACGTATTACGATTGGGCCGGCACGCTGCGCCTGGCCAGCGGCGTGGAGCTCAACTTCGAACTGTTCTCCGAGGCCCGCTGGGGCCGCATCGGCGGCTTGTGTTCGGCCAACCAGGCCGGCGGCTTCCTGGTCTTTTCCACCTTCATCGCCATGGGCCTGGCAGTGCGCCATCGCCGGATTCCCCGGGCGCTCTTCGGCCTGCTGGCGCTGACCTTTCTCACCTTCGTGGTGGTTTCGGGCTCGCGCGGGGCCATCCTGGGATTCGGCGGCGCGGCCGGCGCGTTCATGCTCCTGCACGAGCCCACCCGGCGCAGGCTCCTCAGCCGCTCGACGCTGCTGGTGCTGGCCCTGGCCGTGGCCATCCTGGTCGGGAAGCCTTCGTTCATCGACCGGATGCTGGTCGGCTTCGGCTACGACGGGCCGTTGATCTTTTCGGCCAAGAAGAAAAGCGAATCCACGTCCAACGTCAGCGGCTCGGGGGCGCGCTTCCGCATGTGGAAGAAAGCCCTTTCGGTCATGGCCGACCGGCCCGAGCTCCTGCTCCTGGGCCTGGGGCCGGGGGGATTCATCTGGCACACCCGCGAGCCCGAGGTGCACAGCCTCTGGCTGGCGTTCTTCTTCGACCTGGGCCTGCTCGGCGGCCTGACCGGCATCCTGGGCCTGGCCTGCCTGGCCGGGTCCACGGTCACGACCCTGCGCCGGGCCCCGCCCGGACAGGCCCGCCTGCTCTTCACGGCCGTGGCCGTGGCCGCCCTGGCCGAGCTCGGAATGCACAGCGCCATCGACCACGACCTGACCTCGCCGGTGTCCCGTTTCGCCTGGCTCTACGTCGCCGTCCTGGCCGCCGCCCTGCGGGTCGCCCGGACCGCGCCCGGGGCGGACGCGCCGCGCCCCACCATGGAGGTCGCCCATGCGACATCGCCCACGCCTCCCCTGGCTGGTCGTCCCGTGCCTGCTGGCCGCCCTGGCGGTCCCCGCGCCCTGCCCGGCCCAGCCCGCGCCGGAGATGCTCCTGGACCAGGCCCGGCGGCTTGCCGCCCGTGAACGGGCCGAGCCCACGACGGCCGCCGACGCCGCCGCCCGGCTGCGCGAACTCCAGGACCTGTTCGGAGCCATGCGCCTGACCGGCGCGTTCACGGGCCTGGAGCAGATCTGTCCGCCGGCCTCCCTGGCGGCCATGATGCGCGAACTGGCCGCCGGCCGGCCCGAGGCCCTGCCGCCGCTGCTCTCCCCCTGCCTGCTGGCCCTGGGCAGCCTCGGCCGCCTGGACGGCGCGGCCACGGCGCAGGGCGCGCCGCCCGGAGCGGGGCCGCTGT